>JAKQLF010000114.1 GCA_029567325.1 Bacteroidota bacterium
CACAAGACTTGTTAGATGTATTGACTTACACAACAGGTGTTGAAAGAAATGACAAAGCTTTTGGATCAACTTTCCCTTATTTGGCAATGCCTCATTCAGGAACTGGTGATTGCAGTGGTGAAATCATCATCAATGCACCAGTAGAAAATTCTGTTGTTTCTCAATTCTTTGTATCATCAAATACAAGTGGAAAGGCTGGGTTATTCAGTATTTCTACAGATAGCACGATCAGTTATGACATTTTCTCTGTGGATGGCACAGATGCAGATGGTATTTATTACGACAGAAATACTGACATTTTGTATCAATTAAACAGAACCAAAAATGTTGTCAATGTTTATTCAAATGTTTTGACAAATATGAGATCAGGACTACAACCAGAATTGACTTCAACTTCAACATCTGACTTTAAAAACGGTAGAGAAATTGCGGTTGTAGGAGATAAATTGGTGGTTGCACAAGATGCAGATCCTGCAAATGGTAACACAAACAAGTTTATCATTTATACGATTACTTCCTCTGGTCTTACGCTAGATAAAATTGTGGATGTGAACATCAACCTTTGGGGTATGATCTTTAAAGGAACCACCATGTACGCAGTAGTTGATAATTCAAGTGACTTAGCAATTTTTGAAAATTTCTTTTCAGCTGGAGCAGGTACTTTATTGCCTACCAGCATCGTGACTATCGACGGATTGGTCAGAACACATGGTATTGACTACATTGCTAAGGAAGATTTGATGATCTTGACCGATGTAGGTGATGCAGCAAGTGCAGTGGATGGAGCGATTTTCACAATAGAAAACTTCGAAAGCAAATTGGCTGATGGTGTCATATCACTTTCTGAAAGCAGAGTCATCAAAGGGGCAGCTACTTTACTAGGTAATCCTGTGGACGTTTCTTATGATACTAATTTAGAAATGATTTTCGTAGCAGAAAGAGCTAATGGCGGCGGAAGAGTTTTGGGATTTGACCTGAGAGACGAAGGTGACTTGAGTCCAGTATATAATCAAGTTTTTGCAGGAGCTTCTGCCATCTACTTGGATAATAAAACTGACATTGGTACGTCTACAAAGGATTTGGATTTCAAAGCAGAATCATTGACAATTTACCCTAATCCAGCAGTTGATAGAATCAATATCAGTTGGACAAAGGAAATTGCAACCAATGGTAAAGCAACCATAAGAATCATAGATTTGAGTGGTAGAGTGATTACAACCAAACAAGTAAATACCAATGAATCAAATCTAGATATTTCTGGCTTGAGCAATGGTTTATATATTTTATCAATCAATGATGATTCTTCAGCTAGCGCTAAAAAATTCTCAGTAATAAGATAGTTGGTTTTTTGATAATTCCTGATCCATTTATCAAATATTTCGAAAGGAGGTATTTGGAAAAATGGATCGGGAGTTTTTATTAAATTGCCATAAATGTGAATAAATAAAATTTAATATAGCATCCAAATATTGCAATTATTAGGTATTTAGTAATGGATTTATGATCGATTATTAAGCAGAAAAGCTGCCTCATTTATGAGGTGGCTTTTTTTTATATCGACCTTGTACATTCGTTAATTTCCTCTAGATGAGAGTTAAGTTCAATAAACTGCTCCAATCTCTATCTGTTTGAAAAAAAAGGAAATTATTTTTTCTGTTGAAAAGTAATAAATCAGGAATTGGAAAAAGGCAATATTAGACAACTAAAGGTCTCGTTCTTTCAAACTTATGGTTATAGGCTCATGCCTTTTTTCTTCCGAACTATTATTATATATAGAATATCTATATGTTTAAGTACTAGTTATACAATATTTTAAACCTTATTTTTACATTGTATTGAATGGAGTAGGCAATGGCTAAACAAATGAGTGTACTAAAGTGCTTTCATAAAGTTATAATTAGTAAATCCAGATAAATTTTCTTTTTAAGTGTAAAAATTTGTGGACTAATTAAATCCAAAAACTATTCACTACTCGTATATCTATTCAAATAAAGATTACCAGTATTTACCATTATCACCAAAATAATTAAATAATGAAAAAGACTAAATTCTACCAATTGATTGCCTTACTCATAGTGACCATTTTGTGTCACCTTTTTGCTTGTAAAAGTGATTCTAACATTCAAAAGAATGAAATTGCAACCTTATTAAACCGACCAGAAAGTATCCAATATGGAAAAGAATGGGAAACCGTTCAAAATCAATACCAGGAATGCGTTTTAAAATTAAATAAAAATCCAAATGACAATGAAGCTAAGCTGCAGCTTGCACAAATTTTTACCAAAGAAGCAAGAGTAGGGGGAGAACATGGTCATTATTATCCAGCAGTATTAAAAATCCTCGATGAAGTCATTGCAGACGAAAAAGTAAACAAGGACTTATTGTTTTTGGCATTGGTCAATAAAGCTGGTGCTCAATTGTCACAGCACGACTTTAAAGGAGCATTAGTCACTGGAAACGAAGCACTTAAATTAAATAATGTCAATGCGCAAATTTACGGCGTAATGGTTGATGCCAATGTGGAATTGGGTAACTATGAAGAAGCTGTAAAAATGTCTGATAAGATGATCAGCATTAAACCTGATATTAGATCCTATTCCAGGGTAGCGTATTTGAGAGAGATTTATGGTGATGTAAACGGCAGTATTGAAGCGATGAAGTTAGCTACAAGTGCCGGATACCCAGGCACTGAAGAAACTTCATGGGCCATGCTTACTTTAGGTGATTTACTGAAGGAGTACGATAGAAAAGATGAAGCTATTCAGGTTTATAAAGAAATATTGGCCATGAGACCAGATTATCCATTTGCGCTCCACGCCATTGGACAAGTATACAATCAAACTGAAAAATTGGATTCAGCAGAATTTTATTATAAAAGGTCCATAAATATCATTCCGGAAGTTGGTTTTTATATCTCACTTGCTGAGCTCTATAAAGCTCAAAATAAAACTGCCGCAGTTTCAAAATTGAATTCGGAAATTTTGGAGATGCTCAAAGGCGATGTAGAAAGCGGACACAAAATGAACCTTGAATATGCCTCTTTTTACTTGGACTTAATGAATGAACCCAACGAAGCCTTGAAATATGCCAATGAAGAATATAAACTTAGGCCTGAAAACATCGATGTAAATAGGTTACTTGCAAAAATCAATGTTGCCTTGGATATGAAAGCAGAAGCACGTAATTTTGCTACTGCCGCTGGAAGAACCAGTTCTAAAAATCCAGAACTTATATCCATCATTGCGAAACTTTAAAAGGCAACCACAATGAAATTAAGATTTACAATAATAGCAATCCTATTTTGTTCCTTCCTTTATGGTCAAACCATTCAGGGTTATGTTTATGATGAGAATGGTTTGCCCTTGGAAGGAGCTACGGTTGAAAGTAAAAAAGGAGCCGACATCACCAATCAACTTGGACAATTCAGCATCCACGGTGTGAGTGATAGTTTAGCATTGACAGTTGGATATTTGGGTTTTGAAACTCAAAATCAGGTAGTTGCACTTGGCAATAAAGTTTCCATTGTTTTGAAAGAAAAAAACTTTGAAATCAGCGAAGTCAATGTCATTGGCAAAGGCAATTCCTTGAGCACCGTTACAAAAATTGATCTCAAAACCAAACCAGTAACGTCTTCTCAACAATTACTCAGAAGAGTTCCAGGATTATTTATAGCTCAACATGCTGGAGGAGGCAAAGCCGAACAAATTTTCTTAAGAGGATTTGACATTGATCACGGCACAGACATCAGCCTTTCTGTTGATGGAATTCCTGTAAATATGGTTTCCCATGCGCACGGACAAGGTTATGCAGATCTGCATTTTGTGATACCAGAAACGGTCAAACAAATTGATTTTGGAAAAGGTCCTTACAATACCGACAAAGGAAATTTTGCAACGGCTGGTTATGTGGATTTTAATACGATCGACAATCCTGAAAATAGTTTTTTCAACTTGGAAGCTGGCGATTTTAATACTTACAGAGCATCGGGTATTGCAAAATTGACTAAAGAGTCCACTAAAAATATTGCTTATCTGGCATCTGAATACTTATACTCTGATGGACCTTTTATTTCTCCGCAGAACTTTAATAGATTCAATGTATTCGGAAAATATACACATTTGTCTGACGAAGGAAATAAGTTTTCATTGCAGGTGTCCAATTTTACCAGTAAGTGGGACGCTTCTGGCCAAATACCACAAAGGTTAGTTGACAATAATACGATTTCTAGATTTGGAAGTGTGGATGATACTGAAGGTGGTAACACATCCAGATTCAACGCGAGCATGAATGCCATCAAGAAGGTAAATCAAAAGTCACTTTGGGTGTCTAATGTTTATTACTCAAAGTATGCATTTGAGCTTTATAGCAATTTTACATTTTTTCTAGAAGATCCAGTCAATGGCGATCAAATCAGACAGAAAGAAGATAGGAATATATTTGGTGGAAAAACCAGTCTGAAAAGCAATTTTCTTTTCAATCAATTTGCGGTCAACACTGATATAGGAACAGGATTTAGATATGATGACATCAATAACAATGAATTGTCTAGCACGCTCAACAGAACCACTATATTGACGAGGAAGGTTTTGGGTAATTTGAATGAATTAAATCAATTTTTCTATGGTAATGTAGAGCTATCCAGGGGCAAATTCACGTTGAATGCAGGTTTGCGAGGTGATTATTTTTTATTTAAATATGAAGACCAATTAGCAGGTGCTGAGCCCAATGATCAAAAATCTAATTTTCTTTTATCTCCAAAAATGAGTTTGACATACCAAGCAGTTAAAGACGTCCAATTTTTTCTAAAATCTGGAAGAGGCTTTCACTCCAATGATACGAGAGCAATTGTGAAATCCAATTATGAAACAACGCCGAGTGCCATTACCGATATTTTACCCGTGGCTTACGGTTATGATCTGGGAACCATCATGAAACCCGCAAAAAATCTGGTTTTAAATGCAGCGCTTTGGTTTTTACATTTGGATCAGGAGTTCGTTTACGTAGGAGATGGGGGCATTGTTGAACCAAGTGGCAGAACCAGAAGGTATGGAATTGACTTAGGTTTTAGAAATGAAATTGTACCAGGATTGTTTATTGATATGGATGCTAATTATACTATTGCAAGATCTATTGATGATGAGCCAGGTAATAATTTTATTCCACTCGCACCCGATTTTACATCAACAGGCGGTATTACATATAAATCCAATCGTAAATTAAATGGTGGAATTTCATACCGTTATATCAAGAATAGACCAGCAACATCTGATAATTCAATTATTGCTGACGGATATTTTGTTTCAGATGCGGTAG
The DNA here is from genome assembly GCA_029567325.1 of Bacteroidota bacterium. GTDB lineage: Bacteria > Bacteroidota > Bacteroidia > Chitinophagales > Saprospiraceae > JADKBO01. The sequence continues at coordinate 5,314 of JAKQLF010000114.1, forward strand.
TGTCATACACAATAGGAAAGGCAAATTTGAGTTTAATAGGAGAGAACATATTTAATACAAAATGGAATGAAGCACAATTTGCAACTTTGACAAGATTGCAAAATGAATTAAATCCTGTAGAAGAAATACATTTTACACCTGGAAATCCATTTTTCCTAAGATTGGCTATTTCTTGCAAACTATAGATAAAATACACATAATCAATATATTGGATATATGGTAAAATCTTTATAATATAGTAATTTGATTGAACAATGACCTTTGGTAAACGTTTAATCAAGTATATTTTATTCTGAATATAAACAATGCTTTTACGCATAATTTATACTCATTAATTCAAAAATTAATTTGAATTAACAACTACAAGAATTAACAATTTTAAATTTTATTTCAAACATTTTGAGTGGCTATAATCACTCCCCTAAATTTATTTTCTTAATTAAAATATTGATTTATTATGAACTTACAATTAATTAAAAAATTAGCTTTTCTATTTGTAGCATCATTTGCAATCGTATCATGTAATGATGAGGATGATGTGATCCCCACTGAAACCAGTGCGATGTTATATGCAACAAATAATTCAGATGGAGATATCACACAATATAACGTGGATAATATCAGTGATGTGAAAATGATGAAATTCACCACTACATCATCTGCTGCAGATGGCATCTATTATGACAGGGATAAGGATGAGTTGGTGCAGGCATCAAGGACCAGCTTTGGCCTTGAAGGTTTTTCAAATATTTCAACACTGACGTCATCTGTGGCTTTGGAAATCAATCTAGGAATGTTGGGAACAACCAAAATGGATAATCCAAGAGAAATGGCTGTAAAAGGAAATTTTTATGTTGTTGCAGACAGTAAAGATGTTGATGATGATGCACAAACTCCTGATGGTCGGTTTTTTGTCTACGAACGTAAATCTACCGGATTTGAGTTGAGAAATATCGTTACAACCAACATCAAGTTATGGGGTATAACCTTTATTGGAAATGATCTTTACGCAGTGGCAGATGCTGACGATGAATTAGCAATGTACAAGGACTTTTTAAATACAACAACTACGACTACAATGATGCCTACGAAAAGAGTTGTTATTGAAGGCATTGTGCGCACACATGGCATTGCTTATGATGCAAATACAAATACTTTGGTTATGACAGATATTGGTTCTGCAACAAATACAGCTGACGACGGTGGTTTTCACATCATCAAAAATTTCAGTTCAAAATTTGCTGCTACTGCAAACAATGGTACCATCGCCCTTGGTGAGCAAATCAGAGTATCGGGAGCTGCAACATTAATGGGAAATCCAGTGGATGTAGCCTATGATGGTGAGAAAGACATCGTTTATATTGCTGAGGCTGGAAATGGCGGTGGCAGGATTTTGGCCTACAGCAATGCTTCTGCAGGTGGAAATATGATACCTGTTTTCAATAGTGCATTGGCTGCGGCGTCTTCTGTTTACTTGCAAAAATAAATGGTTTAGACTCAGTATTCATTAATTTGGATATTGATGGTTTTGATAAGAATATTGGTATAGTCTTTTATTTGGGGTCTTGTTTGGTGACAGGGCCCCTTTTTTGTTGAATTGCTGAGATGAGTTTCATAAAGTAGAAAGTTCATAATTGCAGAGACGCAGGGCCCTGCGTCTGTACAAAGTAGAAAGTTCAGATGTGTAATTACTCTGGTGGCGAGACCTTAGTCTCTGCCTGCACTATGCTGAATTGCGGAATTGCTGAACTGCGAAACTGCGGAATTGCCACTAGGGACTGAGTTTATAAAGTTGAAAGTTCATAAATGCAGAGACGCAGGGCCCTGCGTCTGTACAAAGTAGAAAGTTCATACATGCAGAGAAGCATGGCCCTGCGTCTGTACAAAGTAGAAAGTTCATAAAGCCAAACTGCCAGTCATAAACAAATAAACGCATAAACGAATAAACATCCCATGAATTGCTAAATTGCTGAATTGCGAAACTGCTCAACTGCTGAATTGTCTGAACTGCGAAACTTCAGAATTCACGATCTCCGATTTCCGATCTCCGATTTCCGATTTCCGATCGCCGATTTCCGATTTCCGATTTCCGATTTCCGATTTCCGGTTTCCGATTTCCGATTTCCGGTCTCCGGTTTCCCCTTAACCATTAATCATTAACCCTTAACCATTAATTCACAACTGCCCATGTATCAAATTGTGAATAAACTTCATTTTATCCAAAACAGCATTATGAGTTACAAAAGGGTAAAGATCCTGAATGCCCATGCTGCGATTGATGCTATTTACAGCAAAAGTAAGAGGGAGATAAGCATCGATGATTCGGTTGAAATCTTTTTCTTCGTAAGGATCAAAATCAATATTGGTACTTACACTTACCACAGAGTTTAAGCGAGGTTGTAAAGATATTCCAAAAGAATAGGCGCTTTCCAGAGTATCGACAAAGTGCATGTAGTGCGCCCAAGATTCAGCCCAATCTTCCCAAGGATGAGAAGAAGCGTAGGCACTGATGTGGGAAAAGTTCCAATTGGCAGCTGGGCCAAAAGCATAATATCGATTGAGGGCGCTTGTATAATCAGCCCTTTCGTCACCAAATAGATTGCGATACATTTCCAGGGTTTTATAATCATTCCACACCAATTGGTCCCAATAGTAGTGGCCTATTTCATGTCTAAAATGCCCAATCAAAGTTCGATAATCTTCCTTTAAAAGTGCTCTTGTCTTTTCACGATAAACAACATCGGCTTCGGCTATATTGAGGGTGATTTTACCATTTTCATGTCCCGTTTTTACAGTTTTTTCTTTATCAGCAACCATGGGATGATCTTGGTCGGCCAAAAACTCAAAAGCCAAGCCATTATTGGGACTCAATGATTTAGAAAGAATCGGCAGATTGAGTTTATTCAGACTGTATATCAGCCGATGTTTGGCGTTTTCTGTTCTGCGCCATGCTTCTATATTGTTGGTATTTTGAAGGTTGGGAATTTTTTGATTCAATGTACAAGCTTCACAAAGGTTTCGAGCATCTTCTGCATGAATGAGCCAGTTGCAAACATCATATTCGTGATTGGCGCAGTATTTCACAACTTTGCCAGGGACCCCATATTCTTCCAAACCATTGGCGGTGAGAATAAGCGCAACTAAATGGGAGGATTGATACTCAAATCCTAGAGAACTGCCGCACTGCAAACATTTTGTGTTTTCAAAATAAACAGGATGAGCGCAATTCTGACACTTAAAAACTTTCATTTAATACATTTCTTTAATATGGTGTTTTGGCCCTCATTTAAGAAAAACCAACAAATTCTTAACCTCAAAAACGCAGTTAAGGGCTGAGAAGTTTTACCAAACTTGATCAAAGCCCGAGTACAAAGGTCTAAGTTTTACATTAAAGTTGTGGATTCCTGAACCAATCATTCCAAAAATCGTGGTTTAATGCAAATTAATTGGACAGTATCATTTGCTCAAATTTCAGTATTTCTGAAATATCAGAAGATTTATCTTGATATTAAATGGTGTAATTAGCTGACATACAATAGATTGTGAATTTGGCACAGCGATTGTCTAGGTTGAGGAAATTAATCATAAAAATTTTGAAGCTATGAACAACAATGAATTTGCAATCAAATTTGAAAGTTACAGACCTATGTTCCTTGGTTTTTCATTGAAATTGACCAGGGATGTAAATAATGCAGCGGATTTAATGCAAGAGTCTTTTCTCAAAGCTTTTGAATGTATGGAGCGTTTTGAGGAAGGAACAAACTTTAAAGCTTGGATGAGTACCATCATCAGAAACACTTTTATCAATGGTTATCGTAAAGCAAAAGTGAGAAGCAATCACGCAGATAGAGTCAAGGATCTTGGTCCTGCAACTTCCGAAAATGCAGGATATTCAACCATTGAAATGGATAGAATAAAATCGTACATCGATGAACTCCCAATTGATCAGTCAAAGCCTTTTCTACTTTATTTTGAAGGTTATCAATACGATGAAATAGCTGAAATGATGCAGGTACCAATTGGCACTGTAAAAAGTAGAATTTTCTATGCCAGAAAGTTTCTGAAGTCTGTTTTAGGTCAAGAGATACTTGCCGTTTAAAACAAATCATAGCGGGTAAACTATTCATTTATATAACCTTTTTAAAACAAGTAATTGCAAGAAATCATGGAAAAGACTAGTAACATCAAGATGTTTGCAGATGGTTTGATTCTGGGTTTGGTTTTGTTTTTTTCATTGGGTTTTTTACATCATTTTGAAAAGGACATTTGGGTAAACTACCTTTTTAAAATCATCATATTGTCCATCTTTTTGGGCATATATCTAAACAAGTACAAAAATCATCTGCTGAAAGGAGACATTTTATTAAAAGGGGTTGGTAGAGGAATTCTATTGAGTTCAATAGCGTCAACAACCTATTGCCTACTGAATCTTTTAAGTTTTGTGATCAACCCAGAATGGGCAATCATCAGACAGGGCTTTGAAGTTTTGAACGGAATTGATTTTGTCTTGATTAATGCCATTTACTTTTATGAAATGTTGGTTTTTGGAGGCATTATTTCCTTTTTAATGGTTCAAAAGATCCAAGGAAGGACATACGCAAAGCAGTATTAATCATTATCAATTATACATATTTTTAAATACAATCAAATTTTTATATTATGAAGAAATTATTTTTTTTAGGCACTCTTGTTTTAGCAATGTTTGTAATGAGTTGTAAAAATTCAAATACAGAAGAAGTAAAAGAAGAAATGCAAGACGTTACCGAAGAGATAAATGAATCTTGGGAAGAAGAGAAAGCAGACATGAAAACTTCTTTTGAAGAAATGAGCGCCAATATCGATAAGAAAATTGAAGAAATTGATGCTAAAATGGCTGACGCATCAGATGATGCCAAAAAGGAATTGGAAGAGCAAAAAATGAAAGCTCAAAAAACCAAAGAAGAGTTGGCACTAAAAATGGAAGGTCTTCAAAATTCTATGGCTGAAAATTGGAATGAATTTAAAGCCGACGTTGAAAACTGGAAAAACAACAATTTAGACAATTAATATCGGTCGTTCCCCCGGAATTTATGACATGAACATTTTGCAAAAATGGATGCTGAATAATCAGTGTCCATTTTTTTTGCCAGCCTATGATTGTAAAATTTGAGTAAGTGTGCAGAAACGCAAGGCCTTGCTTCTGTACTATTAAATTTGTAATTGTGAATAAACGCAAGGCCTTTCATCTGTACTGAAAGGTTCAGGTGATATTGTATTTGTTTATTCGTTATCCAGCTATAAACACATAAACTCATAAAACCATAAACATCTTACTTAATGTTTAAATAACTATTAAAGATGTAGAATTTGTAAACTTTTATATATTGTTTCTCGTTTTTTCATTATATCGAAAGGTAAGTGTCGTATTGGACTGAAAAAAGAAATTTTATTTTATTTTATATTCAGTCACATTATTATATCTTTACATTTTAAATGGTAAAAGCGAGATGTCCAAGTTCTATGTCATATTGATTCTGATGGTTTCTGTGAGGGTTTTATCTTTGGGCCAAAGCACCGACAAAGTGTTTTTGATAGGTGAAAACCAAAAAACCTATGACAAACTGATTTCTTCCTACAATACGCATTTATTGGAAGTGTCCGATGATTCTATGGACAAAGCATATGAAAAATGGTCAGCTATTCTTTATGATTTAGAAAAGTTTGCTTTGTCTGAGAAGTTGGATATCAGAGGAGTAAAGTTATGGATGAATGTTTTTTTTGACGGAAAAGGTAAAATTGAATACATCGTTTACTATCCAAAACCCATCTCCAAAAACATGAACTATGACCAATTATCTAAAGTTTTGGACAAGTTTATCAAATTTTATAATCCATCTATTCCTTCTGCAGTGCCATTCTCTCATTACGGCAGTGCCAGTTTTCCCGTCTTTTACTCGAGGATATCTACAAATAACGAGTAAAGAATTTATTTCAATGTATTTTTTAATAGAAGCGGTGAGGCAGAAAACTGTTGAACCATATCTTCGAAGACCTAAAGTAGAACAACATTTTTTTTACTCATCACCTGATATTTTTATTGCAAATCTGTAGCTTGTGCAATAATCAATTTAATGATTCAGTGATGATAAAAATATTATGGGCCCTCATTGGCCTAAATACTCTGGCACTAGTGGTTTTTTTATTTACCTACTTGTTTCTTACTTCAGATAAAAGTGTAGATACACTCGAAAGAAGTTGGATGATCATGCTGGCGGCAACAGGATTGTTACTCATTTTATTGGCAGCAGTACCGCTTTGGTATAGTAAATCAACCTTAAGTTTGGTTTTTTCAGGCATCTTTGCAGCTCTTCCTTTGGTTGTTTATTTGGGAACGCTCCTCTACCAGCATTTTCCTGTCGTAAAGGCTCAGAAAACTTACGCTGAAACCTATTATGCTGATAAAACCCAGAGAGCTATTGCTTCGGCCATAGAAAAGAATGATCTTCCTTTATTGCAAAAGTTAATCGTAGGCCAGGATTTAAATATACAAGGAACAAAAGTCTGGGATTGGCCAGGTTTAAATTATTTGCAATTTGCGGTTCGTTTGAGAAGCAATCCTGAAAGTTTTCCACTCAATAAAGAAAGTAATGATTCCATTATCCGATTTTTAATTGCAAATGGAAGTTCAGTTACGCCGGCACTCTCAGAAGCAGTCAAATATGTGTCACCTCAAATAATTTCAGAAATGATTGACGCTGGAGCAGACCCCAATACAAATGGTTTTGTAAACAGCGATCCTTTACTTTTTGAGTTAATATCCAGTACGAAAGAGGAAATAGACATGGTCATATTACTTATAAAAAAAGGCGCAAAAGTTGATGTAAAAAATAGACAAGATCTAACACCCGTCATGTACGCTGCCTACAATGCAGACACAAAGGCAAAATGGAAAGAAGCATGGAGGTTGGTAAAATTCTTATTGATGGAAGCTGGTGCTGATTTTAAATATACCAATCAAGATGGATTAAACTTGGCGGCAATCATTGAACAAATAGCCACAGATGCAGGAACTCAGAACGTAACGATGCCTACCGATTTTTTGGATGTTGTGGATTGGTTGAAAGAACATGATCAGAAGTTATAAAAGATCGAAGATTCAACACATTCGAACTTTGTGACCCGCTCCACGAATCTGAAGATCGAAGATTTAACATATTCGATCTTTGGCACATTTCTATGAATCTGCAGATTGAAGATTCAACACATTCGATCATTGCTCATTCTCCTCAAATCTGAAGATCGAAGATTCAACATATTCGATCTTTGGCACATATCTACGAATCTGAAGATCGAAGATTTAACACATTCTATCTTTGAGCATTCTCTTCTAATCTGAAGATTGAAGATTCAACACATTCGATCATTGTGATCAAGCCATTGAGATGAAGATCGAATATGCAACACATTCGATCTTTGTGATCAAGCCAATGAGATGAAGAGGCTGTCTAAAAAGCCCCTTAAAAAAAATCCCTGGCACTTAAAAAAAGCGTCAGGGAAATTTCTTTGTTCCCAAAAAGAATCGTACCTTTTGGGTGCAACACAAAGAAGCATGAAAGTACAATTCAAATCGTTCCCA
>JAKQLF010000117.1 GCA_029567325.1 Bacteroidota bacterium
AAAGCCAGCGGCAAATGAGCAAATTGTCAACCAATGTTATGAATCTTTAAAAATTCTGAGATTATTACTCTGCAAAAAACTGATTGCTGACAAGTCGAAACAAAAAGCTGGTGGCTCACGGCTCAAAGCTCGTGGCTTTCCGGTTTCCGGTTTCACTGTCTCCGATTTCCGATTTCCGTCCTCCGATTTCCGATTTCCGAAAAAAAGGTTGCCACAAATTCACGAAAAAAACAAAAAGCTGGCGGCCGGAAGCTCGCAGCTCGCAAGCTTTCCGGTCTCCTGTTTCCGGTCTCCGATTTCCGATTTCCGTCCTCCGATTTCCGATTTCCGATTTCCGAAAAAAAGGTTGCCACGAATTCACGAAAAAAACAAAAAGCTGGCGGCTCGAAGCTCGCAGCTCGTGGCTTCCCTGTTTCCGGTTTCCAAAAAATTACTGAGTTGCTTCCTCATGAGCCTCCGAAGTCTCTTTCAATTTCAAACTATCTGTAATTTGACTGTGAATGTCCTTATATAATTCAGGAAATTGAGCGAGTTGGACCATCGTTGTATCAAAAAGTACTTTATCAATTTTATGAATGGTGAAAATTTCGGTGATAAACATTTTGCGCATAGAATCTTGGTAGCTCTTTTCGTACTCCAATAATGCTGCTTCCGCTAAGTAAACATCTAGCAGCACACTGACTAATTTTTCACGGGGAAGTTCAAAATTATAGGCAGGCGCCTTCAGCGTTTTCTTACAAGAAAGAACACTTAAGGCTAATAGAAATACCATTATGATTAAACGCATAAAAGGAGAATTACCATCAAAACGCAAAGGTAGGATAATTAATCTTCCATTTTTGGATAAATATAGGAAATAAGGGTAATGTCGTGGGCTTCAATGTTGTGCCATGAGCTCACATTGGCTTCCATGATGAGGATTCCCGCAGTGGCAATGTCATGAATATTGGCTTCACAAACAATATTGGCAAAATAAGTAATACCAGGGTTGTGGGCAAATAAACAAACATGATCATACTGATCGTCTATGCCGTTGATGCAGGACATCAAGTCTTCAATATCTGCATGGTATAAATTTTTCTCAACTTTGAAATGTTCGGATGGTGTATTGAAAACTTTTGAAAATAAAGTAGCAGTGTCAAAAGCTCTTTTTGCAGAAGAGGTTATCAATAGTTGTGGAACCTCAAATTGCTCCATAATTCTAGTAGCCATAATAGGTGCGTCTTGTTCACCTCTATGATTGAGTGGCCTTTCGTGGTCATTGATACCAGAGTATTCCCAAGAAGATTTGGCATGGCGAACCAAATATATTTTCTTCATTTATTGAATAAAGTAATCATGAAAAAGCTGCTAAACTAGTTAAAATTTATAATTCATTTAAAAAATTTTTCGCGCCATCTAATTATCTGATGAAGATCGCTTTTATACTAAAGGAAAAAATAAAAACATTTAAAATATTTGATATGCAAAATTTTATATAATGTATTTAATATATTCTCAAATTATTACTTAAGGTTTATAGCTTGATTTTTTTATGATTGATTTAATGTGAATTTTTATCGAACGTGGTATTTAGGCACTTACATTAGCAGAAGGTAAAAAGAGCATTTTTAACTATTTTAGCTATTGATATTGGTACCATCAGTTGAATTTTAATTAAAAAAAGGACAAGGTGTGCAGAGCTTATTTTATCTGATGTGCAGTTTTGGGTGAAATCAAAACATTACCCGATTAAAATCAAGGTGTATAAAGTCGATCCAAAGAAAGGCATGTTGCGCTTCTTTCAGGAAAAACACATTAAATTCAGTATCTTTGGAAAAATTCTCAATTCTGCACATGCCCAAATCAAGCGATCTAATCAATTCATTAGACCTACTTTTTTCACCTGAACTGTACGAGGCAGGAGAAAATCTCTTTGTGGAAAAATCCGTTTTGGAAATCAATAAGATGGACAACGACTTTTACACGGTTTATGTAAAAGATGGAGGCTTGTACGAAGTTGAAATTCAAAAGCCATTCAAAAAAAATCAAAAAGTTATTTGCGACTGTGTATTTTTTGTAAATAACAAGGCTTGCAAACACGTGGTTGCTGGTTTATTGGCCATCAAAGAGTTGAAACTTGAGGCCCAACCCAAAGGTCAAAAAGATAAAAAACCAAGATCTCTCAGTGTCAACAATATATTGAATAGTGTTACTCCTGACGAGCTTTTACTTTTTGTAAAAAGCTATGCACAGAAAGACAAGAAATTTCTCAGTGCGCTTAAAATCAACTTTGCACGCAAGGTAGAACTTGAGCACAATGAAGACAAGTATAAATTATTGTTGGACGGTTTCGTAAGACCAATTACTGGTGTGAATGGTGGCTTGACCAAAACAGAGCTGAAAAACTATTTCATCGTCATTGAGGATTTATTGGCACAAGCAGAGGATGCTTTGGTTTTAAGGCAATATTTGGAAGTTTTTTACATCGTAAAAGCTGCTATTGTAAAAACCAGTTATGTGCTGAAGAATTACAAAGCCATGGTTTTTGATGAATTGCTGGAGGTTGCCCATCGATTTCACAGGGTGCTTGGACATCTTTTGGAAAGTGAAATCAGCCCAGAATTGCGAGAATCCCTCCAAGTGTTTTTTAAAGAATTGTTGAGTTTGTCGTATTATGAAATCATCTATCCGACAAATGATGCACTCAGCTTGGCCATCAGACAAAAGATCATTACGGTAGACGAAGCCTTGGATTTCGTCAACCATCGCATAGACCAATCCAAAAATGAAGTAGAAATCGGGATTTTATATGCCATAGCTATGAAGGCAAAAGGCGAACCCGTAGAAATTTTGCGAAAATATATGCAATACATCGACAAGATCATTGATCAGTTGCAATTGATGAATGCCACTGATATTGCATTGGAATTGCTCAAAAAGAACCAAACAACCCATAAAGACCATATTCTAGCAAGAAAATATGCACAGCTCCAATTAAAAGTATCTGGTGAATCGGTTTTACCTTCTATCGCGCAACTTTATATCAACACCAAGGATCTGAAAATTATTGACGCCATTGATGATTACAACCCAGCCCTTAGAGAGAAGTTTATCAGTTTATTGGCTGAAAATGAGCATTTTGAAGAATTCAAAAAAAGCATTCATTATCCTTATTTGTTATTCAAAACAGGGTCATGGGATGATTTATTGACTTATTTAAATCAAAACCCTTCTTTTGATTTACTAAAAAGTTTTGATAAAGAATTGTATCAAATAAGGCCAAATCTAGTGACTTTATTGTATGAAAATTTACTACATGAATATTTAGAAAGTCATGTTGGAGAGGTGTCAAATAGTTTTGTAAATGCTATATATTCTCACCTCTATTCCATCGGAGCTCCAAAAATTGTGAATAAAATGCGGGAAATGATTGAAACTCATTTTGGCCACAGATCAAGTAAATAAACTTTGAATATTTTCCAATGGCAAAAATCATCTTGTCAGACGATGGGTCCCACACCCTTTTTTCAGAGCAGTTTCAAGTTACTTACCATTCACATCATGGAAGCCTGCAAGAAAGTAATACCATATTCATTAATGCAGGTTTGAGATATTTGATGGAAAAAGGCTATGAATCCATCCATATTTTTGAGATGGGCTTTGGTTCAGGTCTCAACGCTTTGCTTTCCTATCTATTTGGTAAAGAAGTAGTTATAGAAATAAATTACACTGGTATAGAGGCCTACCCTATTGATTTGGAGACAGCACAAAAACTCAATTATGCCGAAATACTTGGCTTAGATACAAAAGCTAAAAAGGTTTTTGATGAGATGCACCGACTTGCGTTTTTCACAGAAGATTCTTTTCAATTCAATAAAATCATCGATCGCATAGAAGATACCAACATTCAAACTAAATTTGACGTCGTTTTTTACGACGCTTTTTCTCCAGAAATTCAAACAAACTTATGGGAAGCAGAATTGATGTCAAAAATGTATGATGCGCTCAATCCGGGAGGAATCTTAGTGACTTATTGCGCAAAAGGGGCTTTCAAAAGGGCATTAAAAAGTTGCGGTTTTATTGTTGAAGCACTTCCCGGTCCCAAAGGAAAACGAGAAATTACTAGAGCAATAAAACCGCTTTTATAAAAGGAAAGTTTATTTTTTCTTAAATATCATTTGATCCTGATTTCCTTCATAATTAAATTTTAGAATCAACAGATTACCCTTCAACTCATAATTTGTTGTTGCAGACATATTTGCCCAATAGTTGGCTTCATATATCAAATCATCAGGAGTGCCACCAATCTTGGTAATCCCAAAACTTGAAATACTTACCTTACCTTTTTGATCTCCACTAGATTTTACTTCATAAGCGCCGCCATAAAAATTGATAGCTGCTTTTCCACTTACTTTGAAAGCTGTTTCTGTATCTCCAAAGCTAGCATCAATTTCATACTTATGCTTTTTTACCGGACTTGATAAACTGATTTTGTCCTGTTTTTGATATCCAAGAAATTCATAATCACCTTGAAGGACTTCTTTATCGACTCCACATGCTCCTTTTACAGCACTGATTCCAACACAAGAAGCAGCACAAGCATTGCTGTAAGTTACACCGTCACAACCACAAACTGGGTCGTAATTTTGAGGACAAAAACAATCAGCATTTTCTTTGGCTACACACTCTTGTTCCTCTTCACAACCAATGGCAAAAAGCGCCAGAGCTACCACAAAAAGTAATTTTAACTTATTTAATTTCATGTGTTTATTTTTTTTGAAAGACGTTTCATTCACATTAAAAGGTTGGTTTCAACAGAAAATTTTCTTTTAAATGTTGCTCTTTATTTTTTCCTAAATACCATGACATCGCTGCCATTATCAAACTCATAAGTGATTAGTAATAAGTTTTTTTGAATGGCGTAATTTTTTGCATTATCCAACCTTTTGATAAAATTGGTTTCAAAGGTATTTGCTGCCGGACTACCACCAATTTCTGTCATCGTTTTTAAATCAATGACAAGTGAACCGGTTTCATTTAAACTACCTAAGACTTCAAAATTTCCGCCGTAGATGTTGACTGCTGATCTTCCACCAACTTCCTTTTTCCCACTGCCATCTTTGAACTCTACATAGACATCAAAGTCATGTTTTTTCTCAGGATTTGATAGGTTCACCTTGTCCAATGTTTTATAACCCAGGAAATCATAAGTTCCGTTGAGGATATTTTTATCAATATTACATTCACCTTTTACAGCTGAAATTCCTGCACATGCAGCAGCACAAGCATTTCCATAAGTTTTACCATCACAACCGCATACTGGTTCATATTGCAAGGTACAAACACAGTCGTCATTTTCTTTTGGAACGCAATTTTCATTGGAGTTGTCACAAGCAAACAGAGCCAAGCCAGCAAATAAAAGCAATGATTTCTTCATCAGTGTATCGTTATTTTATTCTAAAGACGAAGTTATGGCAATTAAAGTTTGCTCTAAACTTTAAAAATTTAGAATATTGCCCATGAAAAAATCGGAAAATGCTTTTAATCTGGCTTTAATCCAGTTTTAAAACGTCTAAGAAAGTTTTCTGAGGAACTTCTACAGTACCAATCTGTCTCATTTTCTTCTTACCTTCTTTCTGCTTTTCCAATAATTTACGCTTTCTGGAAATGTCCCCACCATAACACTTGGCTGTTACGTCCTTGCGCATCGCAGAAATGGTTTCTCTTGCAATGATTTTTGCACCAACTGATGCTTGGATGGCGATCACAAACTGTTGTCTAGGGAGCAACTCCTTGAGCCTAGAGCAAATTTTTCTACCAAGTGATTCTGCCTTAAGTTTATGCACCAAAGAAGACAATGCATCCACCGGTTCACCATTGAGTCTGATGTCTAGTTTCACCAAATCAGAAGCTCGGTAATCTATTGGTGTGTAGTCAAATGACGCATATCCACGTGAAATAGATTTGAGTCTGTCATAAAAATCAAAAACGATTTCTGCAAGTGGTAATTCAAATGAAAGTTCCACTCTTTCTGTAGTCAGATAAGTTTGTTTTGTAAGTAAACCTCTTTTTTCGATACAAAGCGTCATGATTGCCCCAATGTATTCAGGTTTGGTGATCACTTGCGCCCTGATGTATGGTTCCTCAACCTTTTCCAACATGGTAGGATCTGGTAACTCATTGGGCGTGTTGATTCTTTTTTTGCCATCTCTTTTGGTATAGGCAAAGTAAGACACGTTGGGCACTGTGGTTATAACTTCTTGATTGAATTCTCTAGAAAGACGTTCTTGAATAATTTCAAGGTGCAACATACCTAAAAAGCCACATCTGAATCCAAAACCGAGCGCAATAGAGGTCTCTGGTTCGAAAACCAAGGATGCATCATTGAGCTGCAATTTTTCTAAACTGTCGCGTAAATCTTCAAAATCGTCGTTATCAATTGGATAAATACCAGCAAAAACCATTGGTTTCACGTCTTCAAATCCATGAATAGCCTCTAAGCAAGGATTACTCAAAGTAGTAACAGTATCACCAACTTTGATTTCCTTACTTTCTTTTATGCCCGTGATGATGTAGCCTACGTTTCCGGCACTGATTTTGTCTTTTGGTATTTGAGTCATCTGCAGAATACCAATCTCCTCTGCTACATATTCATTACCCGTGTTGATAAATCTTACTTTCTCACCTTTTGCAATGGTACCATTCATCACCCTGAAATAAGCAACAACGCCTCGGAAAGGATTGAACATACTGTCAAAAATGAGCGCTTGTACGGGAGCCTTGGGATCACCTTTTGGAGCAGGAACTCTATTGACGATTGCGTCCATGATGTCTTGGATACCAATACCGGTTTTTCCAGAAGCCAGAACTATATCGCCTCTTTTACAGCCTATCAAATCTATTACCTGATCTGCAACTTCCTCAATCATAGCGGTTTGCATATCAACCTTGTTGAGAATTGGGATAATCTCCAAGTTGTGCTCAATGGCCAAATATAGGTTTGATATCGTTTGCGCTTGAATACCTTGTGTAGCATCTACAAGTAATAGGGCACCTTCACAGGCAGCTATAGACCTAGATACTTCATAAGAAAAATCCACGTGACCAGGCGTGTCTATGAGGTTGAATGTATACTCCTCGCCATCTGAATGTTTATAGTACATTTGAATGGCATGACTTTTTATGGTAATACCACGCTCACGTTCTAGATCCATATTGTCTAATGCTTGCGCAACCATGTCTCTTGCGGAGATGGTTTTGGTAAATTCCAGTAGTCTATCTGACAGTGTACTCTTGCCATGGTCAATATGGGCAATGACACAAAAATTTCTGATGTTTTTCATGGGCGGCAAAGATAACTTTATTTCATAATTGTTGTGAACAGAAATATTTTGATTTTTCTGATTATGGTGTTAATTTTGGTTCCTTTTGCCTAACAAATGCGCTTTTAACGTATTTTATTTTGTTATTTGAATTTGTATATCTTTTGAAATCTTCAGAAGGCCCAATAAAATCTTGACATAAAAAGACTCTAAATCTTAATCTCTTAGACAGTAAAACATGACCTTGCTTACATTCACTAAAGCAAAAAGCGACGACCTCAACACCATTCTCGACTTGTTTAAAGGTGCGGCGCAAGCAATGAAGGACAAACAAATCGATCATTGGCGACATTGGTTAGAGATTGATGAATCAAGAATAGGTCAGGTCAAAACGTCAATTGATAATGGCGAGTTTTTCTTAGTCTACGAAGAGGATACACATATTGGGATGTTCAAAATTATGGATGCAGATCCAGAATATTGGGGCGAACGATCTGAAGTTGCCAGATATGTGCATGCATTGGTTGTAAATCCACGATTTAAAGGACGTAATTTGGGTGAAAGGATTTTGGATCAAATCTCATCAGACCTGAAAGCCAAACACATAGATTTATTTCGGTTGGATTGCAATGCAAACAATCCATGGTTATGTCAGTATTATGAAAACAACGGTTTCGTAAAAGTCGGGGTGAAGGAAATGCCTTGGTCAACCAATAATTTGTATGAAAAAGTAATTTTCAGGGAAGTGTAAAACACAAGCTGATTTATTTTATTCGGATAGCCTAAATTAAGAAAATTTATATTTAAAAAATCCTAGAAAAATAAGGGGGCCTGCTACGTTTAGCCGCCCCCTAAATACAGTATCCAAATAGTATAATTTTATATTTGGCAAACTTTATCAAGAAAGCCAAAATTTATTTATTTTTAGTTTTTCTTAGTGGTTAGAATGATTCCATTTTATCACCACCAATTCCACAAACAGCATTCAATATTATTAGTATAATTTCCATCTCTTCAGTAATTTAAGTCAAAAGTATGGCAACAATTAGTAGGTTTTATTATCTTATTATATATATTTGTGACATGCCTTTTAAACAGGCAATGCTATTATTAAAAATTGCAACTAATTCATTTACAGTATCTTATCAAAGTCAAATAATATGCTCATCCCATCAAAATTAAGCCAAAAAGGGCTGATTCAAGATCCATATGAACTATTTATGGGCGAAAAAAGTCAATTATTTCTCAAAAAATTGGAAGCTGAAGAGCATTTAAATGATAGAATCATCGAACAAATCATCTATGGTAATACAGATAATAGCCAAACCTATAGAAAACTAAAGTCAAGATTCCGTCGCCGACTTATTGATGAGATATATTATGGGACTTTTGAAAAATACAACACTGGAGTTAGAAATCAAACAATGGCCCTTTTACTGAAACAATTCTCAGTAGCAATGGCCTTAAAACTTGATTTATTTACTAATGCATACATATATACGATCAAAGAAATTCACACAAAAGCAAAAAAATTTGATTTGACGATGATATCACAACTTACTGTTCATGAACTATTTTACTATTATGCCTTTGTAAACCCAGATAAAAAATTGATGTTACAATATAAGACAGAAAAAGAAAAGGTCGCAGAACAAGTTGTTTATTCTGATAGGGCTGAGGTTATAAATGGTGAATTGTCCTATATTTTTACCCAAGAAAAATATAATCCTTCAAAAGAAAACAGAATTATCATACGAGACCGTATCCAGGAAATAAATGAACTTTCAAAACTTAGTGACAATTTCACACTAAATGTATACAAATATGATTTAAGTTACTATTATTATTTAGTAGAAAAGAAATACGAAGAACTATTGATACTCAGTGAAGAAGCAAAGATTTACTATGACAAGAAACAAATTCTTGATAAATTTTTTAAATGGAGTCAGGAATCCAATAAAATATATGCGCTCATTTTACTTAAAAGATATGAAAAAGCGGAGCTAGCTATAGAATCTACCTTTTCCTGGCTTACTCTAGGAGTTCGGGCATGGTTTTACCTCAGCGATTTTTTATTTATCTGTTATACTATGCAATCCAAATTTGAAAGTGCAGCAGATTTAGTAAATAAAGTCCTTACTCAACCGTCGCTTAAAAATTTTACTTTTGAAATCACCCAATGGGAAAGTAGATTTATTTTGTTGTCTTTACTGGCATCTGAGTCAAAAGTACAAGAAAAGTTTTCTGAAGTTAACTACAAACTAACACCACAGCGTTTCCTAAAAAAACACAGTGATTTGTTGAAAGATAAGAAGGCAATGAACCTGACTTATCGTATTATAGAAATTGCTTTCTATATCAAAAACAACAAAATGGGCAAAGTTATAGATATTATAGAAAACCTTGGCCAGTTCAAGTATAAATACCTCAGAGACAATGATACATATCGTGCCCAATGTTTCATCAGGTTATTGGAGGTTTTGGCAAAATCAAACTTTCATCCTGTTAGAGTAAATTACCTTGCAGAGCCAATTTTAAAAAAGATGAAAACAAAAGAAGCAATAATATCAAGCGAAAATGCATATGCTGAAATTTTGCCATTTGAAGAAATCTGGCAAAGACTCATCAAACTTTTATAGCAGATTTTTGTGAAGGACAGATATCAAATTCTTTTGGATGCCATTGAATTCGAAAGAAAAGAAGAAGAATTATTTTTTAAGAGTATGAATGCGTCTACTCCGATCAAACAAAGAGTGGCGGCAGGTTTTGCTTGGTACCCAGTTGATGTACTTTCTACTCGGTACACAGTTGGAGAGTATCTTGAAATAGAAATTTCCAGAAAACCTGGAGACAGCGGCAGTCACAAAATGAAGGAAGGAGCTGGCGTAAACCTATTCTTCAATGTTGGCAGCGATAAAACTGAATTTGGCGGCATCATATCCTTTGTTAGAAAAGAAAAAATGCGCGTCATCTTGCGAAACGATGCAATAGACAAAGACGACATTCCAGAAAAAGGCTTGGCCGGAGTTGAGTTGGTTTATGATGCAAGACCTTACATCATCATGCATAAGACCATAAATACCGTCCGAGATAGTAAAGATGAATACATCAAAATATTACGAGAGGGTATAAGAAATACCTCTTTACTTTTGAATAAGGGTGGAGAGGAAATTGAAGTAAATGTAGACCAATTGCCTCCATACCTCAATCCTTCCCAAAAAACAGCCATCAGGGCTTGTATAGGTGTGGAATCCATTGGTATCATTCATGGGCCTCCTGGTACCGGGAAGACTACCACACTCACCGCTTTGGTGAAAGCCCTTTCAAAAACAGAGAAAAGAATCCTTGTCTGCGCACCATCCAATAATGCGGTGGATTTATTGGCAGAGAGAATTTCGGAATTGCAAATTGATACCATTCGCATTGGCAACATTACCAGGATTGGTGACAAAGTCATGCATTTGACATTGGAGGATAAACTCAAAAATCATGGAGATTGGTCACACATCAAAAAGGTAAAAATACAAGCCGACGAAGCCGAAAAAATGTCTTCAAAATATCGTAGAAGCTTTGGCCAAGTAGAACGCGAAGAACGATTTGCTTACAAGAAAGAAGCCCGAGAATTGAGAAAATGGGCTCGGGAATTGGAATATAAATTAACAAGAGAAATTGTAGGAAATGCAAAAGTGGTTGTATCTACATTGATTGGTGCCGCACATCCAGACATAGACGACCTATATTTCGACACGGTCATCATTGATGAAGCTAGCCAAGCTTTGGAACCAGAATCTTGGGTCGCTATGATCAAAGGCAAACGGACCATTTTGGCGGGAGATCATAAACAACTTCCTCCAACTGTAAAAAGCAGAAATGCTGCGCAACTAGGTTTGGAAACAACACTTTTGGACATTCTCACCCTGGTAATCCACGATAGTTACCTACTCAACACACAGTACAGAATGAATGATACCATTTTAGGGTTTTCAAACCAAATGTTTTACAATGGCAAGTTGTTATCTAGTGAAAAAGTTGCCAACCGGCTACTAAGATCTTTAGCACCGCTCACCTTGATTGACACTTCAGGTACTGGATTTGAAGAAGTCATTGGTCAAGAAAACAGAAGTTATAAAAATGACGGTGAGTTTTTTCTGATGCGGGAACACATTTTGGCAAATAAAGAAAACTTGTTGGGTGCATCCATTGGCGTCATCAGTCCATATGCAGAACAGATCAGAAACCTGAGAATAAGTTTTGAGGAAGAGACAGATTTTAGAAACATAGATTTTGAAATAGACACCATCGATGGTTTTCAGGGCCAGGAAAAAGACGTCATTTACATCAGTTTGGTACGATCAAATGACAAAGGAGAAATTGGTTTTTTAGCTGATGAAAGAAGGTTGAATGTAGCGTTGACCAGAGCAAGATTTGCCTTGATTGTCATTGGCGATGGAAGCACATTGAGCAATCATGGTATTTTTAGTAAATTCTGGGATTATGCAGAAGAAAACAAGGCTTTGGAATCAGCCTGGTCTTATATGAGCGGATAAATAAAATTCTATATACCAATCGGAAATGAATTTGACCATTTTCTTGTTGCAAATTTAATCGATATCTTCATCGATCAATTTCGCCAGAGCTTAGGCTATGCCTCAATTTCTCTCTTCGATCTCGATCAAATTTTCTGCACAACAATTCTGGTCAATCCATATTCCGTTTGGTATATTTATTAAACTTATCGAAATTCCCTACCAAAACAGGAGATGAAAACGCCACTCTCCCCCACTGTATTCAATAGCCGGGGATGGAGTTTTGAAAATATTCAGACCGTCTAATAAGCCATTGATCAAGTGACTTTTGGTTCTTACTTTATGAAAATTTACATCCAGAGCCAGATAATATTGCCTTTGTCGTTTCACCTGATTGCTTATATCAAATGAAACACCAGTTGCCTCATTTGTCCACTGATTATTGAATCCACCGAATAAACCACTGGCCCCATACCCAAATGCCACGTTTAGCCATTTGGGCCAAATAACTGGCTTCCCTAAAATTTCATGTACATCAATAGATGCCCAGTAAGTTTGTACATTATAGTCTTTCAAAGCCCTCTCCAAAGCGTTTGTACCAAATAAATCATCTGCACGTTCTTCAAGACTGGTTGTAGTAGAGTTATCTGATGAGAAAATGGGTGCTTTGCTATAAGTTACAGGTAAACTTGACTCCTTAATGATGATGTATTGGTGATCCCACAAACTTTCTTGAAGCACAAAAAGAGATGTCCCTCCTACATTGGCAGCTACGTCCTTCAAAGAAAAACCCCATTTAGAACTAAAACCGTCCATGGTCTCTATGGTCGTTTGCACCAAAGTCGAAATGGCTGCTGCCGTATATAAAGAAGGTGTTTTTTTGAGACCTGTCCATCTTGCAACTTGATATGAATACGCAGTTTGAAAATAGGCAGAAAACAGGTGGCCAGCTTTATCCATTTGCAACCACTCTTTGCCGTCATCAAATAATCTGAAATCACCTTTTGGAAAATCTTTATACCAAGAATTGTATAAACCATAGCTAAATCCCCCATACATCGTTACTCCAAGGCCAGCCATGCCGTAAAACCTTTTCTTATTGAGCTCAGGACTTGGTTGAAAAAAAGAAACTTTTGCTGGTCCGGTTAAGGAATCTGCCAAAGTGACCGCTTGACCCAAGGCCAAAGTTTTCATCACTATAAGGACAAGAATGATATTCCACTTCAACATAATGGCAAAATTAATATTAACTAAACGTCAAACTGACTCTAATTGGAGATTTAATTAAAATAAAACAGTAATATTGCTCAAAATTTAAAATAACGGATTTATAAATAAATGATTTCCAAATTATTAAACATTGCACTCATCATTTTAATAGCTGGTCTGATTGGCAATTATATTTATAAACTACCTAAATTCAGTAAGGGAAATGAGGTTCCTGCCCCAAGTATTATATTTAAGGATGGAACACATTTCAATATTGATTCTATAAATAATAAATACATTTTGCTACATTTTTGGGGGTCTTGGTGTGCAACCTGCAGGAGAAAAAACCCAGAATTGGTTTCTATGTATAAAACCTATTTAGATGAAAATACCATTGACCCCAAATTTATGATATTGAGCATTGCCTTGGAGAAAAATCTGGATCAATATGAAGCTGCCGTGGGAATGGACAGTATTTTTTGGGATACACAAATAGTTGAAAAAGAATTATTTAAATCTGAAATCGCCAAACTTTATGGCATCAGAGAGATACCAACAACCTATTTAATTGGCCCTGATAAAAAAGTTTTGATGATAAATCCCAAAATTTCAAAATTGAAACATTTTGTCCAAAACATTGATTCAACCAGTCAACAAGGACAAATTGACTAAGATTGGCTTTGTTTATTGACATTTTGACCGACTGTTGCCACATGGCAAGACTATTGATATATCAGCGGTTGGTATAACCAATAAAAGATTATTTAATCACTTATAAATCTGAAGAAATGACATTTGATCCTCTTGCAGAAGAAAATGAAATGAACAATACAGAAGAAATAAATCAAACGACTGATCAAGAGATTACTGAAAACATGGTAGAAACTCAAGAACAGGAGATTGCCAACTTGAAGTCTCAAATTGATGAATTGAAGGATAAACACCTCAGGTTATTTGCAGAATTTGACAATTATCGCAAAAGAACCATGAAGGAAAGCTTAGAAATTAGACAGACAGCAGCCAAAGACACCATTATTTCTTTATTAACAGTTTTGGATGATTTTGAAAGAGCAAAAAAAGCAGCTGAAATTCCAGGGTCTTCAGAGGTTTTTCCTGAAGGTGTAAACCTTGTTTTCCATAAATTATTTTCTACACTTACGGCAAAAGGGCTAAAGGTTATGGAAAGCACTGGAAAAGAATTTAATGCTGAATTTCATGAAGCCATCACAGAAATACCTGCCCCATCTGATGATTTAAAAGGTAAGGTCATTGATACAGTTGAGAATGGTTACTTTTTAAACGATAAAATAATCCGATACGCCAAGGTCGTAGTTGGAAAATAAGAATATATGGCAAAGAGAGATTTTTACGAGGTACTCGGTGTCACTAAATCCGCTGATGCAGATACCATCAAAAAGGCTTACCGTAAAGTAGCCATGCAATATCACCCCGATCGCAATCCAGATAATAAAGAAGCTGAGGAAAAATTTAAAGAAGCTGCTGAAGCTTATGAAATCCTCTCTGATGGCGATAAGAAAGCCCGATATGACCGCTATGGACATGCAGGAGTTGATCCCAACATGGGAGGTGGAGGATTCAGAGGAGGCAGCATGAATATGGAAGACATCTTTGCTGATGTGTTTGGCGCTGAAGGAAGTCCATTTGAGAGCTTTTTTGGAGGTGGCGGCGGAAGAACATCTGCAGGAGGCCAAAAAGGTGCCAACTTACGCATCAAAGTATCGATGACTTTGGAAGAAATTGAGTCTGGTGTTAAAAAGAAAATAAAGGTCAAAAAACAATCCACTTGTCAAACTTGTGGTGGATCAGGAGCAAAGGACAGTAAAAGTATGAACACATGCGGCACTTGTCAAGGTTCTGGGTATGTGAAAATGATCAAAGAGACCTTTATGGGTAGAATGGCGACGACATCCGTTTGTCCAACCTGTCAAGGAAAGGGCAAAACTATTTCTGCGCATTGTTCAAGCTGTCGTGGAGAAGGAGTGACACTTAATGAAGAAATCATAGAACTGGAAATTCCTGCTGGTGTAGAAGACGGCATGCAATTATCTATGCGAGGCAATGGCAATGCTGGTAAAAATGGCGGACCTGCTGGTGATTTATTGATAACTGTCGAAGAAACTCCTCATGAATTCTTTACAAGAGATGGTCAAAACATCATCTACGATTTGTACCTCAATTTTGCAGACGCAGCGCTGGGTACTTCCGTAGAAATTCCGACCATCGATGGCAAAGCCAAAATAAAAATCCCTGAAGGTACACAAGCAGGCAAATTACTAAGGTTGAAAGGAAAAGGACTTCCATCTGTGCAATCATATGGCAAAGGCGACCAATTGATCAATGTCAATATTTGGACTCCCAAAAAAGTCAATGACGAAGAGCGTAAAATTCTGGAAAGAATCAAGGACATGCCCAATTTTCAACCCAATCCTTCTAAAGAAGATAAAGGCTTCATAGATCGCATGAAAGATTTTTTCAAGGGATGATTAAAAATATAAGATATCAACATAACAAACAAAAGTGGACAATGCTATTGACAATGTCTACTTTTGTTTTTTTAATCTCTTGCAACAATAATGTTGTATATCAAGGTAATTACCCAATAGAATCTCAACAATTAACTTATGCTGACTCCGTAGAGTTTGCATTTGAAATCGAGGATACCTCCAGTACTTATGACCTTGTACTTGGCATCACTTACGATGAAGTTGAATTCCCATATGAAAATTTATATACCACCATCAATACTTATTTCCCAGATGGCACGCTCATCAACGACTTAGTTTCTTTTGATTTCAGAACCGACAGTGCCATTGAAAATACCACTTGTAAATCAGGAAAATGTACCATTCCCATTTACCTTCAAACTGGTATTGGCTTTAATCAAGTAGGAAACTATCGCATTTCATTTATACAAAACAGTCGGGATTCTATTCTGAGGGGTTTGCACAATTTTGAATTTGAGGTGGTTAGAGCTGAATAGCAGTCAGTGGTCAGCTATCAGTTATCAGCTTTTTTGTCGTGAGCTTCGAGCTCCTCGAGCAGTGAGCTTCGAGTTTTTGAGAATGCCAAAAGATCTGTTTTTATTTTTTTAGCTTGGATGGCTGGCTCCTCCACACGTATAATGTTGTACCTACGGCACGAAAGCTTCTTTTTATTTTTTGATGTACCAACAGCTTGTCCCTAGTGGCACAATTTGTCTTTTCTAAAGGTGATTGAATAAAATAAATTCGTGAATTCGTGGCATCCATTGGCCAGCTATCAGTGGTCAGCTTTCAGCTATCAGCAATCATTTTTTTGCAGCGAGCTTCGAGCAGTGAGCTTGGAGTTTTTGAGAATGCCAAAAGATCTGTTTTTATTATTTTGGAATTGAATGGCTGGGCTCCTACACACTGCGTCTCTGTATATTTTACACTCCCTAAACATTTTAATTCGCACAGACGCAAGGCCTTGCGTCTCAACTTATTTAATACACGAAACCAAGGGCGAAAGCTTTTCGCCCCTTCTGTTCTTATCTCCATATTTACAAAAACTGATCTTTCTATTTTCAATCTAACAATCTCCACCTGATGCCCAATCTCAATTTTCCGTCGTTCCATGGATGGCGATAGGTTTGAAAATAAATGGTGTCTGAAAAATAATCTTCCACATTGTCTAATCGCACAAACACACGAAAGGTGGATACTTTGGCATTTATGAAGGCAGATGTCATATTGAATGCAGGAACATTTGCATCTACGTTATAAAACTGGCCGTTGAGCGGCATGAAAGCAAGGCCTTTGTAGGCAGGAATGATTTGTCGTTCTATGCCAATATCAACGTCCAAGACTTTTTTGAAAACTTTCCTACGCAGATATAAGGAGTGTTTAGAGAACCATGGTGGTAATTGGATATTTGCGTTGCTATAAGTCTGAAAGGTAAAGGAATTGTCGAGGTGGAAGCTCTTGAATTTAAAATTTTGTTCTACACTGATGACGGTCTGACTTACACTTTCATCAATTTGCTGAGGTCTTGCCTCTCCATCCCAATAAACCAAATTTTGAACTACACCCTGCTTCAATGACAAATTGGTCTTTGTTACTGGCACTCGCAAATTGCCAAAAACTTGGAAACCAGTCATTCCTTTTTGGTCATTATCATAAAAAGTAGTACTGTTGATTGCTAAATTGGAGACCACATTTCCCGGCTCAAGATTAAATAATGCCAAGCCTGGATTTAAAGAAGCCCATTTACCAACATTCAATAAAAATCCTCCCTGAGCATAAAATTTGCCCACATTAGAACCCAAACCTAGTTTCCCTTCAACATCCAAATTGAGTATTTTCCCGATGGGTACAATCCCTCTGGCATATGCAGTGATGTCATTTCTAGTATGATTCTCCGCTTCATTGTCAAATTTGATAAAATCATGAATGATTCCAACTTTACCGCTTATCCCTCCATCTGTAGAATTGTATAACGAGAAATCGTTGGAAATTTTCAGGACTTTGTTATATAATCTAAGCCCTCTCTCTTCGACAAAATAATCGCCATAAAACGCGGAAGCGCCTTGGGTGACATCGTCGTAAAATTTATATTTATCTGTTTGGTAAATCAATCGATGTTGCACCACAAAATCGGATGGTTCTATGATGGAATCACCCAATCTCAATGTGTTCTGTATGATGATATTTTGCTGATCTTTTCGCACTTCTGCATTGGTTCTGAAAATGGGAATACGCTCTCTGAAATTAAAATTTGGCTGGTCAAAGAGTGAATCAGTCGTCACACCCCCATTGTTTTCCTCCGTATTTATGTTGTTGAGAATGACCACAAAAGTATTTAACCGACCTTGCATAGACTCCTTACGTACACCAAGAGCAACATTGGTCGTTTTTGCCCTTTGATTGATGTAAAAGCCTTTTTGGTTCACCCTGTGAAAATTGAGACTCATGGAGATACCATTATCAAATCGTTGTCCGAAATCAGCTTTCACAATAAAGTTGTCCTGAGTCCCAAGAAATGGAGAAAAAAACAAGTCAGCCAAAGGCCTGTTTACATCGTAAAACCTGAAAGAATCAATGGTATAATTGTATACATTGTACTGATCAAAGCCCAAACTAAAACCTGTGTTTTTACCCAATTCTACCACACTTGACCGAGAGGCTGATCCAAAATTCCCCAAATTCAGATAAGGAAACTGCTGCCTTTCTGTTTCATCTACTAATGACCACCTTCTATTGTTGGTAGTATCACTGTAAATGATTTTATCAAAAATGTTATTGAGCAAAATATAGTTGTACTCAAAGCTGTCTCGCTCTATAAATTCATTGATTAAATTGGAAGAATCAGGCTCAAATGCATTGGGATTATCTGGATTTTGAGGCCTCGAAAGATCTTTGGGCGGTCCGATCTGCGTCATGGCAGTACCAGCCACAAAAACGACATTCAAAAAGATGCAAAAATTTCTAAAAATTCTGTTCACTATTAACAAACGTCCAATTTGCCACAATAATACCAAACGCTCATAGATTTGTCCTCATTCTTACTGTAAATTTCCATACCGTATACTCCTTTTGGTAAATTCTGTGCTTCGATCATTGGTAAATTACTAGGCCAAATTTCTGAGCTATTTTGCATTTGTGTTTTTTGAATCAAGAGAACACTGTCCATGATTTCAAACAAATTCTAGGAAAAGGGATGCTAAGGTAGCGTCCAAATTTTCGCTTAAGCCCGAATGTATGGCCGAAATTTGAACGATTGTACTGCGTTTTGCGGTCAGCCAGCGGAATCTGGAAGGCGCATCATAAGTGGCTATCAATCCACCTTCTGGATGAGCAGCGACTATTTTTTCAAAAGCACTCAAATAACAAGCAAGATTTTCAAGGTCCAGGTCAGGAAAAAGGGCCAATGCTCGTTCACTTTTTACTTCAATTTTGCATTTGAGGTAATCGGTTCTTTTGCAGAATAATACAACTCCAATGTTGATAAATTCCTCCCTTTCTACTCTTGGGACTAACCTCAAAACGGCATATTCATATAATAATCTATCTTGCATCGATCGCTTCTTTGGTGAATTGATCAGAAATAGCCAATCTTTTTAGCAGATAGTTGGCGTAAACTTGCCGAATTTCCTGTGGAGTTTCATAACCCTCCCTTTCAGGCAACCATTCATCAGGGATCAGATTGACTATTTCATTGATGATGTCCCCATTCAGTTCATTTTTCATGATTTCGTTGGCTTCATGTAGTTTGGTTGCTACAGGAAGTAAGACATGATTTTTTATCAATGGGTATGGTTTGGTTGCATGTTGTTCCCAAGAATCCCAATTATGGTGGAAGAATAGTGCGGCGCCATGATCAATCAACCAAAGATCACCTTTCCACATCAACATATTGGTATTTCTCACGGTGCGGTCTACATTGGTGATGAAAGCATCCAACCAAACGATCATGGAGGCGACCATTTCATTGATGGGAGTGACCACTGGATCAAAAGTAATTGCGCTTGATAAATAAGTGAGTCCGAGATTCAAACCAGTGCTTGCCTTGAGTAAATCTTGTATTTCTTCGTCTGGTTCCGTTCTACCAAATCCTTCATCTAGGTTTGCAAAGACTATTTCAGGAACCAAAAAGCCAAGCCTTCGAGCAAGTTCGCCCCCAATCAGTTCTGCAATCAAAGCTTTACTACCCTGCCCTGCTCCTTTAAACTTGATGACGTATTTTGCTCCGTCATCAGCTTCCGTAATGGCAGGCAGTGATCCACCTTCACGAAGCGGTGTGATGTATCTGGTTATGTTGACTGATCTTAATTGCACACTAATGTCTTATAAGTACCGGATAAAGATAAGGTTTTGCTTTCAGTTGAGCTATTTTTCAATATTTAAGAGCATAAAGGAAACAATTCAATAGATATTGCATTGTTCTGTTTTAATTCTGATTTCAAACATTAAATAAACACAGAAATTGCCTTCAATTCTTAATGGGCTAAAACACACCTTTTTCAAAATAAAATTCAATACCCAAACATATGACAATCCCAGAAATACTTCAAAAAACCAATCACCGCCCATGGCCGCTTCCACCCAAAAAATGGAATTATTATCAAGAATGGCGTGATGTAGTTTTTTTACACTGGAAAGTAGATTTGGGCATGCTCCAACAATTTGTCCCAAAAGAATTGACCATTGATACCTTTGAAGGCAGTGCCTATATTTCATTAGTTCCTTTCACAATGGAAAAGATCAGGCCTCGCTTTTTACCCCCATTTAGTCCTATCTCAACTTTTCATGAAGTCAATGTGAGGACTTATGTCAGTCAAGGCAGTAAAACAGGAGTATATTTTCTCAGTATTGAAGCTAGTAAAAGACTTTCTTGTTTTTTGGCTAGGAGCTTATCGGGACTTACTTATCGTCCATCATCCATAAACCGTAGCCAAAACCATTACTCCGCTTATAATTATGAATTTACAGACCAACTTGAACTTCAATATGAGATCGGGTCGATCATCCAAAACAAAAGCCCACTTGACATTTGGTTGACAGAAAGGTACGCCCTCTATCACGTGCAGGATCACAAGGTATTTGAATTTGAAGTGCATCATGCAGAGTGGCAAATGCAAGAGGCTGAAGTAAAAATTGCTACTTTACATTATGAAAGATTTGCCCAATTGTTTAGTGGTACTCCTGATTTGTGCCATTATAGCAAAGGGGTGGAGGTTCTATCCTGGGATAAGGTTTTGATATAAAATAGATCTTTAAAATGAATGAATATATCATCGCTCAGATGAAAAGTAAATATATTTGAGGCTATGAAATTACATATTTTGGGAGCAGCGGGAAGTGGTGTCACTACTTTAGGTCAATCACTAGCTACAAAATTAGATCTGAAATATTTTGACAGCGATGACTATTTTTGGTTGAAAACAGAAACACCATTCACTCAAAGGCGAAATCCAAAAGAAAGAAACCAACTAATTTTAAACGATATTAGTGAATCAGAAAATTGGATATTGGGTGGTTCCATAATTCATTGGGGAGATGATATTTTTCCAGATTTTAACTTGATCATTTTTCTATACCTCCCAAAAGAAATAAGGATTGAAAGGCTGATTCAAAGAGAATTTGAAAGATATGGTGAAATTATCTACAGTGACCCAATCAGATCAAAACAGTTTAATGACTTTCTCACTTGGGCATCTGATTATGATGACCAAACCGGTCTTGCAAATAGGACTTTAAATGCACACAATAACTGGTTAGACCATGTTA
This sequence comes from Bacteroidota bacterium, assembly GCA_029567325.1. Lineage (GTDB taxonomy): Bacteria > Bacteroidota > Bacteroidia > Chitinophagales > Saprospiraceae > JADKBO01. Next base: position 21,307 of record JAKQLF010000117.1, read on the forward strand.
AAAATCCGATTTTGAAAATTTCTGGAAACCTAAGCATGAACGAAAAGATTGATTTGGTATTGGAAAAATTAGCAATAACAAAATGAAGAATCTAATGAGTATTTGAAAATTAAAGCGATGGTTTTTTATCTTGCCACTCCTAACTATATAAAGATGAAATCAAACATTTTTTATACTACCATATTTTTTGCGTGTTTGCAATTCATTCAAGCCAACGCACAACCATTCACTCATCAAGATACCTTGCGCGGCTCTATAACTGAAGAAAGAATCTGGTGGGATCTAACACATTATGATTTAAATATACATGTAAATATCAATGAACGAAGCTTTTCTGGATCCAACACCATTTCTTACAAGGTTTTGAAACCAGCAGCATTGATGCAAATCGACCTACAACCACCAATGAAAATCACCACTGTTACTCAAGATAACAAGCCATTGAAATTTAGACAAGAGGGCAATGCTTGGTTTGTAACTTTGGATAAAAAACAGATCGCAGGAGCAGTCAATCAAGTTACCGTACATTATGAAGGGGTACCACAAGTCAGTAAAAGGCCACCTTGGGAAGGAGGCGTGACTTGGACAAAAGACGAAAATGGATTGGATTTCATAACCACCACTTGTCAAGGAGATGGTGCGAGTCTTTGGTGGCCGTGTAAGGACCACATGTATGATGAAGCAGATTCTATGACAATCACAGTTACGGTGCCCGATCATTTGATGGATATTTCTAATGGTAGGCTCCGAAAAATGGTCAAAAACAATGATGGCACCAAGACATTTGAATGGTTTGTTTCCAACCCCATCAATAATTACGGCGTAAACATCAACATTGGAGATTATGTACACTTTGATGAAAAATATCCAGGAGAAAAAGGAGTATTGGATTGTGATTATTATGTTTTACGCAATGACTTGAAGAAAGCAAAGTCACATTTTAAGGAAGTTCCCCGAATGCTCAAAGCCCTGGAGTATTGGTTTGGACCCTACCCTTTTTACGAAGATGGTTACAAATTGGTGCAGGTTCCATATTATGGCATGGAGCATCAAAGCAGCGTGACATATGGAAATGGTTTTCGTAATGGTTATCATCAAACAGATTTAAGCGGCACTGGCTGGGGTTTTAACTTTGACTTCATCATTGTCCATGAATCCGGTCACGAATGGTTTGCCAACAACATCACTTACAAAGATGTTGCAGATATGTGGATCCATGAAAGTTTTACTGCCTATTCCGAAAACCTATTTTTGGATTATTATTATGGAACGGAGGCTGCTGCAGATTACGTCATCGGCACAAGAAAAAGGATACAAAATGATGTGCCTATCATTGGTATCTACAATGTCAACAAATCTGGTTCTGGGGACATGTATTATAAAGGAGCAAACATGTTACATACTTTGCGCCAGTTAGTAAATGATGACGAAAAATGGAGATCTATTTTGAGAGGAATGAATGTTACATTCTACCACCAAACTGTGACCACCAATCAAATTGAACAATTTATTTCTGATAAAACAGGATTGGATCTAAAGGCATTTTTTGACCAATATTTACGGACCACTCAGATTCCTACCTTGGAATATAAAATTGAATCCAATATACTTTCCTACAGGTGGTCAAACTGCGTGAAGGATTTAGCAATGCCAATCACTGTGATGATCAATGGAAAAGCCAAAAATTTGGAACCAAAAGAAACTTGGAGCAAATTGAAAAGTGAGGTTTCTGTGCAAGATTTTCAGGTAAAAAGGGATTTTTATGTGTTGTCAAAGCGAATTTAGGGCATTTTTAAAAATGGACTTTTAGTGTTAAAAACATGCATTTAGGATTTAATAATCCGTTATTCAAGATTTCCCAAGTCTCTGTTTATCTTTGGAAATCAAACCTATCCAAATGCAAGAAACCATCAGTCCTGTCAAGGCACATGAACGTGAAATTTTCATGGATGTGCTGCGAGGATTTGCCATCCTAGGCATATTTATCGCCAATTTGAAATCATTTACCTGGTATGAAGAAAGCAGTCAAGCTGTTGGGCCACTTTTGGTACCCGAATTGGATGAAAAATTTGCTTTTCTACATCTTATGTTTATAGAAGGGAAATTTTATTCCATATTTAGTTTGTTGTTTGGCTGGGGCATAGCCCTACAATTCAAAAGGGCAGAGGATAAGGGCGTCAATGCACTGCCCACCATTCGTCGAAGATTGATTTTTATGCTGCTCTTGGGAGCCTGTCATTTACTGATCTGGCCTGGTGATATTGTCTTTTTTTATGCGCTGCTAGGTTTTGTGTTATTACCTCTGCGGAAATTATCCAACAAAACCATGTTGATCACAGGCATTCTTTTAGTGCTTTCTCCAATCCTCATATATGCCCTGAAATCGCATTGGCAATGGTTGAATGCACCATCAGACTTGTTATATGGAATTGGTAGTAAGTTGGATGAGATGTTTTTTGGTGCTCAACTTGCAAGTGACGAAAGCATCGCCAATTTTCTTAAAGATGCAAATTGGTGGCAAGTTTTAAAAGGCGATGTTTCAGGATTCTTCTACCGCTATGGCTATCTGTTTTTTGTAAGTCGCATCTCTAAAGTATTGGGCATGTTTCTCATTGGTTATGTTTTGGGAAGATCTGACTTTTACCAAAACATCTCCCAACACAAAACCATCTTATATGGCATCATTTTCTTTGGCATTGTCATTGGATTACCAGCAAATTATTTTCTGGCTGATCTGATGAAAAACCATATGGGCGATTACTGGGGTTTAAAAATCGAAGGTTTGTATTTAACTATTTCCTACGCGCTTGGGGTCGTGCCATTGGGAATGACTTATGTTGCCCTATTTATGTTGGCCTTTCAAACCCAACTTGGCAAAAAATTATTGTCAGTGCTCGCACCAGTTGGAAAGATGGCATTTAGTAATTATATTTTGCAAACACTCATTGGAAATTTCGTTTTCTTAGGTGCTGGATTAGGTTATTTGGGTAAAATAGGGCCAGTTTATTATACAATTTTTGGGATCATTGTATTCATCATACAAATCATTCTCAGCAAAATTTGGTTGAAATACTTTTATTTTGGTCCATTGGAATGGATTTGGCGTAGCCTCACTTACAAGAATTTACAGCCAATGAAGCGGGTTTGATTGGGAACATAAAGACTTTGGAGATATTTAAGTTATCTTAAAAAACTGCCATTCAAAAAGAAACTTGGCTTGAATGAATATTAAAGGATAATTACCTTAATCTTGCAGTCATTTATTTATTTAATCAAAACTAATAATCATGATTGTGCCATACATCGCCTACGATGGAAATGCAGAAGAAGCATTCAACTTTTATAAAACGGCGCTCAATGGCACCATTCTCACCATGATGCGCTTTGGAGATACGCCACAAGGTGATCAATTGTCCGATGTGGATAAAAACAAAATCATGCATGTCACTTTGGAAGCACCTGGCGGCATTATGTTGATGGGCAATGATCACTTGGATTATATGGGAGAAACGTACAAAGTCGGCAATAATTTCTCACTTACCATTCACCCAGAAGACAAAGCTACAGCTGACGAATTATTCAATAATTTATCCATTGGTGGTACCATTACCATCCCTATGAGCCAAGCGCCTTGGGGAGATTATTTTGGAATGTTTATTGATAAATTTGGCATCAAATGGATGATCAATCATCAAGCTGAGTAAGCTTTTTGTAGATTGACTTTTTGAAGTTACGCAAAAAAAGCCGAAAATGCGCATCATCTCTTGGAATTGCAACATGGCATTCAGAAAAAAGTATCATGCCATTATGGAATTAAAACCAGACGTTTTGGTGCTGCAGGAATGCGAAAACAAGGATAAATTGATCAAAATTTTGGAAGTCACCAATGCAAATTGTTGTTATTGGCATGGCAACAATCCACATAAAGGAATCGCGGTTTTGGCGTTTAATGGTGTGCAAGTCAAGCTTATCAAAAATCACAATCTTGAATTTGAATACATTTTACCTTTGAAAGTTAGCTTTGGTAATGTAAAGTTCAATCTTTTTAATATCTGGGCAATGCCACATTTGACTTCCAATGCTCAGAGTTATGTGGGGCAAATTTGGTATGCCTTACCGCATTATGAAAAACTATTGAAGTCTCCAAGTATTTTGATTGGTGATTTCAACAGCAATGCCATATGGGATAAAAGTCGTAGAATGGGAAATCACTCCCATGTTGTATCCAAGCTCTCTGAGTATAAAATTCAAAGTCTTTATCACGATTTATACCTGATGGAACATGGTAAAGAAGCTAATCCAACCTTCTATCTGTATAAAAATATCAATAAACCTTACCATATGGATTACTGCTTTGCTAGTAAAAAACTTTTAAATCCAAATACCAGTCTGGAAATAGGTGGCCATGAAATATGGTCAAAGTTGAGTGATCACATGCCACTGATCATTGACCATATTGGGCCTGAAATCTCCATAAATCCATAGGATCAAGTTAATAAATTTAGCTAAATTTATGTATTACGGTTAATGAAATTAGCTAAATTTGTGTATTACAGTTAATAGATTTAGCTAAATTTATATATTATAGTTAATGTATTTAGCTAAATTTGTGCACTAGATGTTTTAAATTAGGTTAAATTTGATGATTATTTGATGTTCATTTAATTTTTCTCATTACCAAAGGTGTTTAGTCAATAAAATTGAAATGATTACAAGGCTTATAGAAAAAAATATTGAAAGTCAATTATTTAAAAATAAAGTAATTCTCATAACTGGTCCTCGGCAGACAGGAAAAACTGCTATAGCCAAATTATTTGCCAATAAATATCAAGGAACATACTATAATTGTGAACTAGGCGAAGTGAAATCGCTATTAGACTCCAATGCAGTAACAACGTTAAGTCGATTGATTCCAAAAAGTAAAATGGTAATCTTTGACGAAGCCCAAGACATCCCTGATATTGGGAAAAAACTAAAAATATTATACGACGAATTTCCAGAAATTCAAATCATTGCTACTGGATCTTCCTCTTTTGACCTTCTTCAAGAAACAGCAGAACCATTAACAGGGCGAAGTAGAGAATACAGACTTTACCCTTTGGGACTAGAGGAAATAATTCAGACATCTGACATCATAGCAGCACAAGGTAATCTTGAAAATTTATTGAGATTTGGGGCATACCCAGAAGTTTTTTCGACATCAAACGAAAAAGAAAAAAAAGAAATCCTTCAAAATATTTCTAGTAATTATTTATACAAGGATACTTTAAAATTCCAAGACATACGCAAACCAGAATTGCTCAAAAAGCTACTTACTTTATTGGCATTGCAAATTGGAAATGAAGTAAGTTTGAATAAACTATCTAATGCTACCAATACTTCTGTGCAAACCATAGAACGTTATCTTGATATTTTGGAGAAAAGCTTCATCATTTTTTCACTGTCTTCTTTTGCTAGAAACCTTTCCAAAGAAGTTGCAAAATCCAAAAAATATTTTTTTTATGACTTGGGCATCAGAAATTCATTATTAAATAATTATAATACTCTACCACTAAGAAATGATGTAGGTCAATTGTGGGAAAATTTTTGCTTCATCGAAAGAATCAAATTCAATGAATATAATCGATTAAATAAAAACATTTATTTTTGGAGAACTTATGATCAGCAAGAAATAGATCTTGTAGAAGAATTTGATGGAAAATTGAATGCATTTGAATTCAAATTCAATTCCACAAAATTCAAGGCACCCGCCATTTTCTTGGATACATATGAAGGAAGTAAGATCAAAGTAATAAACTCCACGAATGTATTTGAAATACTAGAAGATTAATGACACACAACAATAAAAGTAAACACCTTAAATTTTAATACCCAATTTCCCAATCATTTCCACCAATTCATCTTTCCTCCTTCGAGCAACTTCAAGTTTTACACCTGAGGTCAATTCAACGAAAGTACCTTCAGATTTGATGAATTTTTTTAGATAATGTAAGTTAATTAAATGTGTATTGTGGATTCTGAAAAAGATAGATTTTGGTAGAATTTCTGCGAAATCTTTGAGCGATTTACTGCTCAACAAAGATTTTTGCTGATCTAGAAAGATATAAGTGTAATTACCACTTGCCTCCAAATAACAAATATTTTTGAATGGAATTACTTCCAATCCATTGGTAATGGGAACAACCATCCGATCTCGCTCAGGCTGGTTGGTTTGCATCAAGAGGAGCAATGAATCAATTTGGGTTTGTTGACTCATTTTATCCAACTGCTGTATGGCACGACTTACAGCTAGTCTCAACTCTGTGGCGTCAATTGGCTTCAATAGATAAGACAAAGCCGAGAGATTAATGGCTTCAATGGCAAATTGATTGTATGCAGTGGTAAAAATCAAAATAAAATCTCGGTTTTCGCACTTTTCTATTATCTGCAAACCGCTCATACCAGGCATTTCAATGTCCAAAAACACGATTGATGGGCGCAAATTTTGTATACTTTCTAAACCAGATTCACCACTTTCACATTCTGCCACAATGGTCAATTCCGGACAAAACATTCCTATTTTTTTCACCAGAGCATTTCTGCTGTGATGTTCATCGTCTACAATGATACAGTTGATTGATTTCATACCAGTAATTTTATTTTCACAACAGTGCCTCTACCCTCTCCACTGATAACCTCCAAGGCATTTTTGACCATTCCTTTATTGAATAAATCCACTCTTTCTTTGATCATTTCCATACCATAACTTTTGTGTCCGGAATTTGCTTGATTAGCAAAACCTTTACCATTGTCTTCAATGTTAAAAACCAACAAATTATCTACAATCCGAGCAGTTACAGATAACTTCCCTTCATCAACACCTTGCAATCCATGAATGATAGCATTCTCTACACAAGGTTGAATGATGAGGGGAGGAATGCGGTAGTGGCCATTGAGCACTTCTGGATCTACTTTGAATGAAGCCGTAAACCGATCATTGGATCTTAATTGTTCCAGATTTACATACCATTGAGTCGTCTGCCAATCTTCATGAAAAGGAACCACTTCATTTTTACTTGATTCCAATACTGCTCTCAGCAATCTAGCAAATTTGTTGAGGTAATCACTTGCACGAATAATGTCATTATCCAAGATCAGATTGTCGATACCCGACAAACAATTAAAAATAAAATGAGGATTCATTTGGGCACGCAAAGCTGCAGTTTTGTATTCATTGATTTTCCACTTTAACTCTGACTTTTGTTTCAGTGTTTTCAATCGTCGAGTTATGACATATGTAAATAAAAGAACTCCTAACACCAAGCAAAATAAGTAAAACGTCAAACTGTTGTACCAGGCAGGATGAATGGTCCAACTTGATTTCAACCATCGATTTTCCTCAGTATCACCGCTTACTTTGATAAATAATTCATTAAAACCTGGAGAAATATTGCTCAAAGTGAGAGAGTGGTTTTGTTGTAAATTATGCCAAAAGTTTTCGTTACTGAACTTATATTGAAAATGTGGACCATTTATATTATTTCCTGTCAATGCTCCAAAATACAGGGTCAATGCATTTTGAGTATATTTGAAATTTGCATTGTTTGGCCAAGGAATTCTTGCTTCTCCCTGCATCGCATAATCTGCATATAATTTTGGCGTTTTATTTGGAAAATCAATGCCATCGGTTTTGATCCAAAACAAGTCATCTTTAGTGATTGCATAAAGTCGATTTCCTTTTATACAAATATTTTGAATTTGAGAAAGACGCTCATCCACTATAGAGACTATTCTATTATTTATTGGGTCTATGCCATTGATACCTTCAGCAGAAAAAGTCCAAACAATGGCTTGATTATCAACTACAACCGTCTCATTGTGATTACTCAACATGCCGTCTTTAGCTGTAAATGAACGCAAATTTCCTGTTTCTATATTCAATAAGGAAATACCATTGATGGCATCACTGATGATCAAAGTGCTGTCATCATATGTTTCAATATTTGCAATGTCTTGTGCATGTGGATAGTTGTTTAATGGCAGTTTTTGAATTTTCTTATCTTTTATTCGAAAGGAAAAGAGACCTCTATTGGTGGTGCTCCACACCAGATTTTGACCACTATTGGTAAAAACCATGTCAGTAAGTGGTAATTCCTCCTTTGGTGAGAGCATCAATGGGATGAAAGTTTGCTGCTGTTTATCCCATTGATAAATGCCCTTATTTCTTATACGTAAAAATGTACCCAATTCATTTGAAATAACATTGCGAGGTAACATGCCCTCGCCAATTTGAATTTTTCGAGCTTCATTTTTTCCTTTATTTGCTTGCCAAACCTCGCTATCAGATATAATCCATCCATTCCCTTCATAATCTGTGGCTGTATATCGCAACTCCTTTATATTTTTGGAATCCTGAAGTGGTACGATTGATCTGGTATCATTATTTTCAAGTAGATACATTTTGTGAGATGTATAATCACTAATCAAAACACCTGGTCCCAAGGGATTGCCTTGAACGGTAGCAAATGGCCCATCTTTCTTAGGAAGGTTTAGCTCCTGATTTAAATTGATATTTTGAGGGGTTAATAGGAGTAATCCAGTGCTAGTAGATACCCAATAATTGCCTTTAGAATAGCTAACACCTTGCACGATTCTACTGGATTCGGGTGCTTCCTCATAAATGGTTTCGAATTTCTCCGTGTTGTTATTGAATAAATAAACTCGTGTCTCACTGGTACAAACGAATTGATCATCACTTATTCTTTTGAAAGATCTGATTGGGTCATAATGATGAGTGGCATGCTGCGTATTTACTTGATTAAATGTCCCTTTATCTATATCATACATCAATAGACCTTTATTGTAAGTTGTGATAAAGACCTTTTTGCGAATGCCATCGAAGTCAGTCACATAAGGTGATATACAGGTTTTGAGCAAATCTTTATTTAAAGGTTTTGTTTCATGGGTGCTAAGGTTGTATGAAAAATATTTCGAATCCAAATAAACGATCATCGTAACGCTATCTGTCCTTACAAACGAAACACTTGGATCATTAAAAAAAGGCAATTTTAAATAGGTTATTTTGTTTGATTTTACATCCAAAACAAAGATTCTTCGACTGGTTGATAAGACAAATTCATTTGATCTCCAATGCATGAAATTATTTAACAATTCGTTCTCTGACAAGCCAATTTCCTTGGTATTGATATGATCAAATCCATTTACATCTTTGCGAAATTTACATAAGCCATTGGAGTGCAAAAACCACAATTCCTTATTTGGGGTCTCTATCATTTTGATGATAAAGTTTGAGCCAATAGAAAAGGTATCATTTGGATCCACTGTATAAGGAAAAAAATGATTTCCATCCCATCTATTTAAACCAAAATGAGCTTGAATCCATAAGAAACCAAAACTATCTTCTTGGGTTTGAATGATGCGATTGGAGCTCAGCCCTTGTTCAGCACGGAATTGCCTTATCTGAAACTTTTGCGCAGATAAATAGCTTGAGCCAACTAAAGCCATTGCTAAAACAAAGATGATTTTGCTTGCATTCACTCGGTAAAGTTAATCAAGGAAAGCGAGTAGTAAAACATGCCTTTTTTGTTATTGAATGATATTGACCATCGAATAATTGAAACTCACCGAACTTAATAAAAACACGACCGATTAAATTTTAAAAAAAATCTACCTGCCTAAGTTCCCACCCTAGATTATGCTTGAAAGATGACTTTTCAATACTAAAATTAAAATTACCACCAAATAGGTCAAGTCGACCACACAACCTTGGTTTTCTACCAACAAAACAATGATTGAAAAAAGTGCTCGTAAGTTGGACTAATTTTGGAAAATAAATTTCAGAAAAATGATAAAGTTTAGTTTTAGTTTACTATTGATCGTCATGCTTTTGGGATGTGGAGCATCTACAGAACAGATTGAAGATGAGACAAAATCAGCATTTGATCAAGAATTATTGGGTTATTGGATCCTAGTAGAAGGCACAAGTCACGCTATAAATGACAAAGGTGAACAAATAACCACTGCCACCTTTAAGCCAAATACAGTAGCTCATGAATTCTTTAACGATGGCACTGCAACCGCTTATGATTTGACTGGGAGTTTTCCAGAAGACGAATATCAATGGGAGCTCAAAGTCACTCAATCCGAGAATTCCGAGATCGATGAAGGAACACTTACTCTTTGGAATGAAGAAAGTGGGAGTCTTGCAGGAACACTTTTTTATGACGACAAAGGCCATTTGACCTATGCCATTGAAACCCTCAAAAAATATTCTGGTACCGGGAAACCTAGGATGTACCTCAAAACGAAAAAATTTGAAGCATACCCATATAAGGAAAACTGGATATTCCTAACATATGAAAAAAAATAAGATAAACGATATTGAAATGGCAAGCAGAAGAAATGCACTTAAAACATTAGCCCTTGGAGGTCTATTCATCAATGGCATTGGTGGATTATTGGCAAATGATCAAAAAACCTCCATTTCAGAAAATTGGGGAGGTATTTCACCCTTCCACCATCCTGCATTGCCCCCACTGGAAGCAGGTGAAGATGGCATGGCCATCAGAACCTTGGTAAAATCTAGCCAAACCAATAACCAAATCTCCTGCGTTGAATGTGCAGTTGCTCCACGAAAGATGGGACCAGCGCCACATACCCACGAAGCATTGGATGAAATGATGGTGGTCTTGGAAGGTACAGCTTCTGTATTGGTAGGTGACCAGGTTTACCAGGTTGAAGCTGGAGGTTGGCACATGCGTCCTCGAAAATTGGTCCACACCTTTTGGAATGCCTCTGATAAACCGCTGAGATTTATTGACTTCTATCCCAACCAGGATTTTGACCTTTATCTAGAAGAAATCTTTCATGAAATTGGGCCTAAAGTTAAAAAGGGACTGATCAAATACAGCGATCCAGAAGTGGTAGAAAGAATGAAATTCCTACATTCAAAGTATGGCATGGTTTCATTCCGTGACCAAAAACAAGCCATCATTGACAAGTACAATCTCATCGATTAATCTTCAAACCAGTTTGTTTCATGAGTTATTCAAACAAGATAAAATGGTTTATCATTGGCATTTTCCTTTTTGCTATAGGCTCAAGGTATGCTTATTTTGCTTTTACAAAATACGATGACAAGTCTGATAGACCTTGGGCCTACCAAAATGCTTCAGGTCATCAATTGACTGGAGTTTGGAAAGGAAATGTTACTGATCCAGACGGCATTGTGCATGAAGTAGAAATGGAAATAATTAATCCTTTTGATGAAGAAAAAGAGAAAAAAAGAATATTCAGCAAACGCATCAAACGCGATCGATCTGATAAGTCCTTTTTTGAAGGAACGTCAACCATCAAATGGAAGAGCAAGAGCAAAGATTATGAAGTTTGGGGAGGCCTCAGTGAGCCAGACGAGACAGATTTACATTTCCAATGGCGTCCTCTTGATGATGAACATTTACCTGGTTTTAATCTCAATTTAGCAAAAGGAAGTTGGGAGGGTGATCAATTAAAATTGTCGATTGAGTTTTCGTTTTTTACGAAAGAAGGTTTTAGTCGTTATGAGAGCGATAATCCTAAACACAATCAATTGGGAAGTTTGGTGATGAAGAAATAGGGAAATGGGCAATGGTCTGCGACTGCAATTTGGCAATGGGCAATTTGGCAATGGGTAATGAGCAATGGGCAATTTGGCAATTGGCAATTTGGCAATGGGCAATTCAGCAATTTCACAATATCGCAATTTCGCAATAACACCTACCACTTAATATGCAACGAAAAATTTAAGCTGTGCGTCTAGTTGAGAAAATGATTAAAATGGTGAACGTCAATTTCTCAAAACACTTAATAGTTGCATTTATTGTCGTAGTTTTTTTCTTTCCAAGTCAAAGCTTTGGACAGACTTTAGAAAATAAAATAGATCAATTATTGGCTGAAAAATTTGGTGTTGAGGATCCGGGAGGTGTTTTTTTGGTAGCAAAAAAGGGTGAAACGCTGTACGAAAAGGCTTTCGGTCTTGCCAATTTAGAATTAGACGTGCCGATGACCTCTAAAAATGTCTTTGAAATTGGATCGATGACCAAACAGTTTACTGCGATATCCATTTTGATGTTGGTTGAATCTGGGAAAATTCATTTGGAAGATGAAATCACAAATTTTATTCCAGACTATCCTACTCATGGAAATAAAATCACAATTCATCATTTGTTGACTCACACATCTGGCATTAAAAATTTCACTACTTTAAAAACGCTCAACGACATTGCCCAGCAAGATATGACACCAAATGCTTTGATAGATTTTTTTAAAAACGAACCAATGGATTTTTTACCTGGGGAAAAGTTTCAATACAACAATTCGGGCTATGTTATTTTGGGATATATCATAGAACAAATAACAGGCAAAACTTATGCGGATTTTGTACAGGAAAATATATTTGATAAATTAGAAATGAAAGCTTCTTCCTATGCCAATCACCATCAAATAATCAAAGAGAGAGCATATGGCTACCAACAAAAAGAGACTTTTGTCCATAAAAAGCACATCAGCTATTCACTACCCTACGCATCAGGCTCTTTGATGTCTACTGTTGGTGATCTTTTAAAATGGCAGGAAGCTTTAAAGAATAATACATTGATCAATCCAAAAACTACTCAAATAGCATATACAAATTATACTTTAAACAATGGTGAACCAATCAATTACGGCTATGGGTGGCACATAGTTTCCAACAATGACATTCAGAGCTACGAGCATGGCGGATCAATCTTTGGATTTAAATCAATGGCTGTTTATTTACCTGAACACGACGTATATGTGGTTGGTTTGACAAATTGTGATTGTAATTCTCCAACTAAGATTGTGAAACAAATTGCAGAAATGGCTGTGCAGCCATAGCTATTAAAGTAATTTTTGAAAAAAAAATTAAAATAAAACCTAAAAATGGGTTATCCTTTTTTGAATAGACATACTAAAATTAAAAATCAAATAAAATGAAGTATTTACTATTCTCAGTTTTCTGTTTTCTTGGTAGCATCACTCTTTCTGCACAACAAGATTTAGTTTGGGATGCTTACAACATTGGCTTTACATTGGCTGATGATTTTGTTGAAACAAACAACACCGATGAGGAATATTCTGCTGATGGCGACGGAATGTCAATATCTATTGTTCCTTTTAGCAATGATGAGATCGATGAAACAGACATTACAGCCTTTACTATTTCCATTTTTGCTGAAATGGATATAACACGAACAGATGACATCAGCATGATCGAACTCAATGGTTTTTTGGGTGGGTATGCAGAAGGATCCTCTGATGGAACAAGGTTATTTGTGATGGGTTTGATGGATCCCAATTCCGCAACGAATTTCTTTGTAATTATTACTTTTCATGATGATGACCAAAATGCGGTAGATGAAGCTGTTAATATCTGCAGAAGCATTCATAAATCTTAAACCAAACTACCACAACTCGGCCATTGACAAATATATGCAATATTGCTGATCACTGTTGCTTTATTTGGGCCGAGTTGTCCTTTCTTTCGCATGGTGCATTTCAAATTTTCCTTTAAAACCCCAGAGGCGTTAAATATTAATAAGAGGCTGTCTAAAAAGCCCCTTAAAAAAAATCCCTGGCACTTAAAAAAAGCGTCAGGGAAATTTCTTTGTTCCCAAAAAGAATCGTACCTTTTGGGTGCAACACAAAGAAGCATGAAAGTACAATTCAAATCGTTCCCA
>JAKQLF010000119.1 GCA_029567325.1 Bacteroidota bacterium
TTCAAAACTTACAATAAATCAACTTATAAATGTAAGGAAAAAATGTCCTATCTCTTGACATCATTTAAAGAATCTTTGCAATTGTTGAACTTGGTAGTCGTACTTCTCTCACAATTGGCATTTACAGGAATAGGATCCAACGAAAATTCTGAATGGATAAGTTAACACAATCAATTGGGCAATATTGTTGAGGTTGTAAAATTTAGCAATCTTACAAATTACAATTATTGTCAGACTGTTCTTCTATTTGGTGTTTTCATGGTCAGCCACTTGTCCAGGTATGTCAAAATGGCTATTGACCCACTGATCAGAGCTATGGTCAAAACATAATCAAATGGTATGCTAAAAATCTGTAAACTTCCGATGGAGGCATTGTTTGAAACAGCGTTGATTATAAAAATAAAAAGCGCTGCCAAAATTAACACACTCAGCAAAAGAGAATTTTTGAATGATTTTATCCTCGCTGTTTGAGCAAATATTGACTGAGGAGCAAGACTCCTTTTTAATTTATTTTTGAGTGAAGTCGGGGCTTTAATGACTTCATCATTTGCAAACTGGTGATGGATGAGCAGATTATTCTCGTAAAAAAGTCTCGCTTCCTCTTCTTGTAAGAGCAACAATTCTACTTCTCTACGTTCTTCAGAAGATAGAAAACCGTCAATCAGACGCAATACCAATTCTTGTTTTTCTTCTTTCATCATGTTTGTAAACTTGTTTTTTGACTCAAAAGTTTTCTCGCTCTGAATAATCTTGTTTTTATATTTTCTTCATTGAGACCTGTAATTTCTGAAACTTCTTTGATTTTACACTCCTCAAGGTAATATAATCGCATCAGAAGGGCATCGTCTGGAGCTAAATAAGAAAGCAATTTTTCGACAACAAGTTGATTTTCTTTAGCTTCCATGCGTGCATTTAAATCATCATGACTGATGCTTTCGTGATTTTGGTTTATTTCATCAAATGTTTTTCTCGCCCTGATTTTATCAATACATGAACGATAGGTTATGGCATAGATCCAAGACTTGATGCTAGTCCCCTCATTCAGGTCATTGATTTTCTGGATAACTTTCATCAAAACATCATTGACAACTTCCTCTGCGTCAGCTACATTTCTCAATGTTTTTAAAGACAAACTATAAACATAATCTGTATACTCGTCCACCATTTGCCTGATGGCATTGGGGTTGTTTTTCTTTAAACCGGCAATAAGGTCGAGCTGCGAGAGCATTCAGTTTATATTGTTGTAGTGGATAGACGAAGCTAAATAAAATACGGTTGCAAATTGTGAGTTTTATTTTTTTCTCTTTTGACATTCCTTATTTTTAGCCACAAATTTGAATATGCCATTTATAACAGCTCGCAAGGTTTTTACCAACGATGGAGTTTTACACAATCAAGCCATTCACTTTGATAGTGGCAAAATTTCAAGGTTAGAAAATTGGAATGGTGATTTTGAGTTTGAAAATATAGCTCCTGCTCTATTCGACACGCACATCAATGGAGGAGCAAATTTTTACTTTACATCAAAGCCTGATTTCGAAACATTGCGTGATATGTCTGCTGCATCTCACCAAACAGGAACATATTATTTGTTACCTGCATTAATAACATCTTCTATTGAGAACATCTTACATGCATTATCAACGACAGCAGATTTTATCACTCAAAATCCTAATAGTGGAATTTTAGGGATTCACTTGGAAGGGCCTTATTTACACCCGAGTAAAAGAGGAGCACATCTTGAAAAGTACATCAGGAAACCTGATGATGCAGAAATTGCTCAAATATTGGAAGTCGGCAAAGAGGTAATCAAAATATGGACAATAGCGCCAGAACTTTTTACAGATCGGCAATTAAAAACCATCATGGAAAGTGGTATTACCTTATCCGTGGGTCACTCCAATGCAAGTTATGAGCAGGCAAATCATGCTTTTGACATGGGTATATCATTGGCTACTCATCTCTATAATGCAATGTCTGCATTCCACCATCGGAATCCAGGTTTGGTCGGAGCAGCTTTATTACATCCACGAGTTTGGGCGCCCATTATTTTAGACGGAAAACACTGTCATTTTGGAGCTGCTCAATTGGCTTATATGACAAAGCCCGATAGACTTTTCTTGATCTCAGATGCCCTGTTTTTGGGTAGGAAAAAGCAAAGTTTTCAATGGGAGGAATTTGATGCTGAATTAATAAACGATGAATACATTAATTCAGAAGGTAACCTGGCAGGTTCATCCATTTCTCTTCCAGAAGCCATTGTTAATGCAGTTAACTATTTAAATATTCCACTAGAAATAGCTATTGAAATGGCCAGTTTGAGACCTGCAAGGGCAATGGGTTTAGATCAAAATATGGGAAAAATTGCTTTGAACTACCCTGCCAACTTCCTTGCTTTTGATGATGATTTGACTAATTTCCGAAGTATTTCATAGAATACAACGCTTATCCGCAGGCAACTTTCTTCAACTTTCAATAAAGTAATTATTTAATCACTTTATTGATTTTCACCCACAATTCATTATCAAAATCTGAGGCGGCAAAATTTGGTTTGAGAGGAAAAGCAGCTTCACCCATTCTTACAATGATCATATTTTTACTTGGAATGAGATAAAGTCTTTGGTCTTCTGCCCCCATTGCAGCATACAAATCACTAGGAGCTGCAGGGATCAATGTAGAATTGTAAACTTCCTGTCCACCAGGTAACATAAAATTGCTTTTTCCATTGAGCCACCAAAGGTATCCGTATGATGGATTGATGTCTTGGGAAGTCTTAGTTGCATCAAAAAGGAAAGCTTCTGGAATGATTTGAGTTTCTTCCCATTTACCTTTATTCTGTGCTAAAATTCCAAAACGTGCCATACTTCTTGCACTGCTGTGATACAATCTGAAAATGACCCCATGCTTCCAAAATCCATCCATTCCTATTTTATCCTTTATCTTTTGATTGAAATAATCATCATAAGATTTGTTTGAGGTTTCAGCGACGACATCCATCAATTTTTGAAATATATTGTGATAAGCCCATCTACTACCTGCATCAGCTTTATACACCAATTTTGAAGGCAGTGTCAATTGACTTTCTTCATCATCTATGCCTGATGTCATAGTGAGCAAGTGTTTTACTTTGATCAGGTTTTCTTTAGCTTCTGGAGCAGAGGTCCACTTTTTACCAATGTAATCACTCACGCTATTATTGATGTTGATCAAGCCTTCTTCTTGTGCAATGCCTGTCAAAGAACTCACTAATGTTTTACCTGCACTGTTCCATTGCCAAGTGCTTGTAGGTGTATGCCCATCAAAATATTCTTCAACAACGATTCTGCCATTCACCAAAATCATAAAAGACTTTGTTCTTTTTTCACCTAAATATTTCTTTAATTCATCAAAAGCAACTTTATTCCAACCTTGACTTTCAAAAGATAAAGTATCCCAATCAGGTTTTCCAACTGGCGGAAAATAATAAGATTTATCTTCGGTTTGAACTGGGTCTTCTTTCATACAGCCAGCAAGAAATACTAAAGCAACAGAATAAGCGAGTACTTTGAAATTCATTTTGTAAAGGTTTTTTGTTTTAGATCGAATCAAGGTCAATAGGTTTAACT
>JAKQLF010000122.1 GCA_029567325.1 Bacteroidota bacterium
ATGAATGGCTCCTGCGTCGCCAGCCTTGACAGATTCTACACAAAGAATGATTGGCGTTTACAAGTTGAAGCATCCGAACTCTATCCTGGCTGTTCAATGAAATATTTTTTAACTCAGACACACTTTAATGAACTATCCCAATCCAAATTGTATGTGAAAACATTTCAGACATATTTACGTCGTTATATGACAAGTAATTACTTTTGGCCTTCGAAAAAAGAGGCTAAAATCAAGCGGAAATGGATTTTTCCAATTCCTGTTGTAAATTTTATCATTTAAAATATTGAACGAATAATATGAAATTATTGACCACGTGCTTTGCTTTTTTTATTGTTTTAATTTCGCTTTCTGGACAGGGTAAATTTGCAGGTGTTTGGCAAAATATCGACGATGAAGATGGAAAGCCAAAATCTCACATACAGATCTACGAGGAAAATGGCGAACTCAAAGCGAAAGTCATCAAACTCCTGCCCGCAGCTACCGTCAAAGTCTGTACTGCATGTACTGGTGACCTAAAAAACAAGCCCATCGAAGGCATGGTTTTGGTCAAAAATATGAAAAAGGAAAGTGATAAAGTATATACCGGTGGTGAAATATTGAATCCCAAAAACGGTAAAACTTACGATTGTACGATGACCCTGAAAGATGAAAATACCATCAAACTCAGAGGTTTTATGGGCATATCCATTATGGGAAAAACCCAGTACTGGAAAAGGGTAAAATAAAGAAAAAGTATAAAGAAGTATGAAAATATCTGTAGCTCAGATCAACTATCACATTGGCAATTTTGAAGGCACCCTTGACAAAATGTTGCATGCCATTCAAGAAGCCAAAGATGCCGGATCCGATATCGTTTGTTTCAGTGAATTGGCTACAGTTGGCTATCCTGCCAGAGATTTTCTAGAATTTGACGATTTCATAAAAAGTGCAGAATACACTATTGCAAGGTTGTGTGAAGCCTCCAAGGATATTGCAATCGTTGTAGGTAGTCCTACCAGAAATCCAAAACCTGAAGGCAAAGATTTGTTTAATTCTGCCTATTTTCTAGCTGAGGGCGAAATCAAATTCATCCAGCATAAAACCTTGTTGCCCACTTATGATGTCTTTGACGAATACAGATATTTTGAGCCTGCAAAGGAATGGGATATTGTCACCTATAAGGGCAAAAAAATAGCCTTGACTGTTTGTGAAGACATTTGGGATGTTGGAACAGATAATCCCTTATACAATCTCAATCCGATGGACAAGATGATGGAATTTGGTCCTGAATTTATGATCAATGTCTCCGCCTCGCCATTTACTTATGACAAAGCGGCGGATAGACTCAAGGTGATAAAAGCAAACATAGACCGCTACAAGGTTCCCATGTTTTACATCAATCACTGTGGCGCTCAAACAGAGTTGCTTTTTGATGGTGGCAGCGTTGTAATGGCTGCAGATGGCAGTTTCATAGAAATGCCTTATTTCGAAAATTGTACGCAACATTTTGATTTAGAAAAAATACTGCATGGACATTTTCCATCCGAGGCTCAAGAGAAAAACAAAATAAAATTGATTCACGATGCATTGGTGATGGGCCTCAAGGATTATTTTGGAAAACTTGGCTTTAAAAAAGCCATTCTTGGTCTTTCAGGTGGTATTGATTCCGCAGTTACCGTAGTACTCGCTGTAAGAGCATTGGGTGCTGAAAATGTCCGCGTCCTCCTCATGCCCTCACAATATTCTTCAGACCATAGCGTAGACGATGCAGTGTCTCTTGCTAAAACATTGGGCATACAATACGACATCATTGCCATCAAAGATATGTTTGACAGCTTTATGGAAAAGCTAGATCCCTTGTTTGATAATCTTCCCTTCAATGTGACAGAAGAAAATCTACAAGCTAGAATCAGAGGAATGCTCAACATGGCCATATCCAATAAGTTTGGAAATATTTTGCTCAACACAACCAACAAAAGTGAAATGGCGGTTGGTTATGGGACGCTTTACGGAGACCTTTGTGGTGGGTTGAGTGTTTTGGGCGATGTTTATAAGACCGAAGTTTATGAATTGGCAAATTTCATCAACAAAGATGGAGAAGTCATACCACAAAATTCCATCAGTAAACCACCTTCTGCAGAATTACGACCAAATCAAAAAGATTCTGATAGTCTTCCTGACTACGACATTTTGGATAAAATTTTGTACCTGTACGTAGAAAAAAGAACAGATCCAAGTGATATCATTGCGGCAGGATTTGATGAAAAATTAGTTCGTCGCGTGTTGAAAATGATCAACATCAACGAATTTAAAAGACATCAAACAGCTCCGGTATTGAGGGTAAGTCCAAAGGCTTTTGGCATGGGTAGAAGAATGCCCATCGTTGCGAAATACCTCAATTGATAAAAAACTGTGTAGGGACAAAAGGCCTTTCGCCCCTATTTTTCTATTGTGGAACCCGCTAAATATTTACATTCATGCACCATCGTTTACAAAACAATAGCGGTCTCTAAGGTATTTACTGATTGTAGATATTGGAAATAAGCAAATTAAGTATCAAAAACCCCCAGAAAAAGGGCCTTTATTGTTATTTTTGCCGGGCGTATGAGAAAACACATAATTAGACAAGAACTAGCAAAGAGAATTTTGATTCTCGACGGTGCCATGGGTACCATGATACAACGGTATAGATTGGAAGACTCAGACTATCGGGGCGACCGCTTTAAAGATTGGCCTCATGATATCAAGGGCAACAATGATTTGCTTTCCATTACTAAACCGCAAGTAATTGCTGAAATACACGCAGCCTATCTGGAAGCTGGTGCAGACATCATAGAAACCAATACATTCAGCGGTACTACCATTGCCATGGCGGATTACCACATGCAGGAATTTGTCTATGAGATGAATTTTGAAAGTGCCAAAATTGCCAGAAAAGTTGCTGACCAGTTTACTTCCAGAAATCCAAATAAACCTAGGTTTGTCGCTGGTTCTGTGGGACCTACCAACAAATTGGCTTCGATGTCTCCTGATGTAAATAACCCAGGTTACCGAGCAACTGATTTTGATGAATTGGTAGAAGCGTTTAGTCTTCAAGTAGGAGCTTTGTTGGACGGCGGAGCTGATTTAATTCTCATTGAAACGATTACTGATACGCTCAATGCCAAAGCCGCCATCTTTGCTGCCAATCTCGAAATAGAAAAGCGAAAAACCAACGATCCGGATTTAGACATTCCAATATTAATTTCAGGAACCATTACCGATCAGTCGGGAAGAACCCTCACAGGCCAAACGGCAGAGGGATTTTACTATTCTCTGGAACACGGTGATCTATTATCCATTGGATTTAACTGCGCATTGGGCGCAAAAGCCATGAAACCTTATGTAGGCGCTTTGGCTAAAATAGCGAGCTGTTTTGTCAGTGTTTATCCCAACGCAGGACTTCCCAATGAAATGGGCCAGTACGACGAAAGTCCTGAATATATGGCTTCACAATTGCGTGAATTCCTGGAAGATGGATTTGTAAATATTTTGGGCGGCTGTTGTGGTACAACACCAGACCACATCAGAGCATTCGCAGAAATTGCAAAAAATTACAGCCCGAGAATTCCTGCTCAAAAATCAAATCAATTGCGCTTAAGCGGGTTAGAGCCTATGGTGCTGACCGAAGAAATGGCTTTTGTAAACGTGGGAGAACGTACTAATGTCACCGGGTCGGCTAAATTTCTGAAACTCATCAAAGAGGAAAGATTTGAGGAGGCTCTTGCTGTAGCTGCTGATCAAGTAGAAGGTGGCGCCAATGTGATAGACATCAACATGGATGAAGGCATGCTTGACGGTGTTGAAAGCATGAAAAAGTTCTTAAATCTGATTGCTTCTGAACCCGATATTTCAAAGGTTCCAGTGATGATTGATTCCTCAAAATGGGAAATCATCGAAGCAGGTCTAAAATGTATACAAGGCAAAGGCGTAGTCAATTCCATCAGTTTGAAAGGTGGTGAGGCTGAATTTATCAGACAAGCATCTTTGGTAAAACAATACGGAGCTGCTGTAATTGTGATGGCATTTGATGAAGATGGTCAGGCTGATAGCACCGAAAGAAGAATTTCAATTGCAAAACGCAGTTACGATATTTTGGTCGATCAAGTGGGTTTTCCCCCTCAAGACATCATTTTTGATTTGAATATTTTTCCTGTTGCTACTGGCATCGAAGAACATAAAATCAATGCGATTTCTTTCTTCGAAGGCACAAAGTGGGTAAGAGCAAACTTGCCACACGCACACATCAGCGGCGGGGTCAGTAATGTTTCGTTTTCATTCCGCGGAAATAATAAAGTACGTGAAGCCATTCACAGTGCCTTTTTGTACCATGGTAGAAAAGCTGGAATGGACATGGGAATTGTAAACCCGACCATGTTGGAAATCTACGATGACATTCCAAAGGATTTATTGGAAAGGGTTGAAGATGTTTTGCTCAATCGCAGGGAAGATGCAACAGAGCGCCTATTGGATTTGGCAGAAAGTTTTAAATCTGTGGACGCAGCTACTGAAAAAGCTGAGCAACAATGGAGGACCGATGTAGTCAGCAAACGCATTGAACACGCACTGGTTAAAGGCATTGTCGAATATATTGATGAAGACGTTGAAGAAGCTAGGCTAGAACTGGAATCACCCCTCAAAGTCATTGAAGGACCATTGATGGATGGTATGAATGTCGTTGGTGACCTTTTTGGTGCTGGTAAAATGTTCTTGCCCCAAGTTGTAAAATCTGCTCGAGTAATGAAAAAAGCAGTTGCTTATTTGCTGCCATTTCTTGAAGCAGAGAAAAAATTGACTGGAAACACTGCTAAGAATAATGGAAAAATCTTGTTGGCTACCGTAAAAGGTGACGTCCATGATATCGGTAAAAATATTGTAGGTGTCGTGCTGGCTTGTAATAATTTTGAAATCATTGACCTTGGTGTAATGGTTCCTGCTGATCGCATCTTAGACGAAGCACAAAAACAAAATGTTGACATCATTGGTTTGAGCGGCCTCATCACGCCTTCACTCGATGAAATGGTGACCGTTGCCAAAGAGATGACCAAAAGAAATATGACCATTCCTCTATTGATTGGAGGTGCAACTACTTCTAGAGTCCACACTGCAGTAAAAATTGACCCACATTATCCAGGAGCAGTTGTACATGTTTTGGACGCATCAAAGTCAGTTCCGGTTGCTACGAGTTTGATCAGCCTTGAGCAGAAAGAAGCATTTACAGCCACCTTCAAAGCGGACTATGCTCGATTTAGAGAAGAGTATGCGAATAGACAAGGAGAGAAAAACTACATAACAATAGAAGCGGCCCGAAAAAATAAACTTCAAATCAATTGGGAAGATTCTGAAGTGAAGAAACCACAATTTCTGGGCACTAAAACTTTTAGAAAGTATTCCCTTTCTGAAATCGCTAACTTCATTGACTGGACACCATTCTTCCAGTCATGGGATTTGCATGGCCGTTTTCCAAAAATTTTGGAGGATGACGTCGTAGGGGAACAAGCGAAAGTATTATACAAGGATGCTCAAGAAATGCTGAGAAAAATCATCACTGAAAAATGGTTTGAGGCTAGAGGAGTAATTGGTTTTTGGCCTGCAAATACCGTTGATGACGACATCATACAAACTTTTGATTTTGAAAAAGTAAATACTGAGTGTGGGTCTTCATGTACAGACCAGGTTCATGACCATTCTTATTTTATTGAAAATAGACAAACCACTCAGGCCTATTTTCCACAATTGCGTCAACAAGGTAAAAAAGGAGAAGGTATTCCAAATTTAAGCCTTGCTGATTTTATTGCTCCTGTTGAAAGTGGAATCAATGATTATTTGGGAGGTTTTGCTGTTTCCATATTTGGAGCTGAAGAAAAAGCCAAATCATTTGAGGCAGATCATGATGATTATAATTCTATCATGGTAAAATCGTTGGCAGACCGTTTCGCAGAAGCCTTTACAGAATTGCTTCACGAAAGAGTGAGAAAGGAATACTGGGGATACGCATCGGATGAAACGCTAGATACAGAGTCGCTTATTAGAGAAAAGTATGTAGGCATAAGACCAGCGCCAGGTTATCCGGCTTGTCCCGACCATACCTTAAAAATTGACTTGTTCAGGTTGTTGGACGCAGAAGAAGCCATTGGATCTGTTTTGACAGAAAGTCTAGCCATGTCACCACCTTCTTCTGTGAGCGGTTTTTATTTCAGTCACCCCCAAAGCAAATATTTTGGTTTGGGAAAAATAGAAAAAGACCAAGTGGAATCATATTCTAAGCAGAAGAGCGTTAGCTTGGAAAGCGCTGAAAAATGGTTGGCACCAAATTTGGTTTATTAAAACATACAAGACACGAAAGTTATGAGCAATAAAATTTTGCTTTTTGTTATTTTATTTAGTTTTATCAGTTTGAGTTATACTTCAGCTCAAGTAGTTTCTGAAACACAAGCAAGGGCAGAATTACAAAAAAGAGGCATTTCAGAGTCTGAATTACGTACAGCTTTATTAGCCAAAGGCATTGATTTGGATAAAATTGACCCAACCAATGCATCAGAATTTCAAAGAGTACAACGCATCATAGAAGAGACTGTTACGGAACTTGAACAAAAAAAAGATAAACCAAATACTGGCACGCCGGCAAGTGGAAGCAACGAAGCTGTTGCAAAAGAGGGTGGTTTAGAAGTTCCTGTACAACCTGTAAATAGCACGGTTGCAACTCCGGTTGTTCCTGTGGTTTCGCCACCTCCAGCAGATAACAATGCAAATGAAACCACCCCTATATATGGTCAAGGTATTTTTACCGGTGGAAATATGAAGGTATTTAATAAGGTCGAAGATGGTCGGGCAACTGGTTCTTATATACTAGGACCTGGAGATGCAGTTTCTGTTTCTATTTGGGGCGCTTCCGTGATCAACACCAGCCAAACGATCGGTAAAGAAGGTTATATACAACCTGAAGGCATGCCCAGACTTTTCCTTTCTGGACTTTCGGTTAACGAAGCTGAAAAATTGGTACGCGCTGCCTACAGCAGGAGAGCTATATTCAACACGAATGACTTTTCATTCAGCGTGATTTCTCCACGTAACCTCAATGTCAATATTTATGGTGAGGTGAAGGTCAATGGTACCTTTTACCTATCTGCGCTCAACTCGGCTTTCAACGCATTGGTTGCTGCGGGAGGATTGACAACTTTGGGTTCTGTAAGAAAGATTACTTTACAAAGAGCTGGGAGTAAACCAAAACGATTGGATGTATACGAATTCATCAACAATCCTATCATAGCAAATGAGTTTTATTTGCAAGAAAATGATTTTATACACGTACCTGCTGCGGAGAAATTAGTTCGGATTACAGGAGCTATTGTGAGGCCAGCAACCTATGAATTGATTGGTGAAGAAAAATTGAGTGACCTTTTAAAGTTTGCAGGCGGACCAAGAGCGAATGCTTTGATGTCAAGTGTGCAATTGAAAAGGTTTGAAAACAATGCGCAAAAAATTGTGGACATCAACTATGATGAATTATTGAAAAACAAGGGAGACCTCACCCTTTTGAATGGTGACGAAATCATGGTGAAATTTATTGATTTTCCGGTGGAAAATATCGTTACTGTAGAAGGTGCTGTTTATTATCCAGATCAATATGCCGTGAGTCAGGGTACACGCATCAGTGAAATATTGAAAAGGGCTCAATTGCGCGAAAATGCAAATACGGACTTAGTTTACTTGCGTAGGGTCAATGATGATAAAACAACGGTAAGGTATGAATTGGTCAATGCAAGTGCAGCAATTGCCAGTCCAGGTACCGCTGCAGATTTACTTTTGACAAATGGTGATGCGCTCATCATCAGATCGTCTGGTGATTTTGCCAATGCCGGGAGTGCGGTGATTTTGGGTGCAGTCAATAGACCTGGTTCATTCCAAGTCAACGTAGATGGTAATCTGTCTTTGAAAGACGCGATTTACATCAGTGGTGGTCTTAAAGAAAATGCAACCAATTTTGGATATCTATTCAAAAATAATCCAAAAACACCGACTGTTAGGGAGTATCAATACATTGATTTAGAAAATGCAGAAATCCTGAATCAAAAGATTAATAGTGGTGATAGTATTGTGATTTACAGCAAAGAAGCCTATACAGATCTTTCAAAAGTTACAATTGCGGGTGCTGTAAGAGCTCCGAGCGATTATGTCTATAATCCAAGTCTTACCCTCAAGGATTTGATCATCCTTGCTGGCGGACTTCGCATTGACGCAGCACCAAATAGAGTAGATGTTTTCAGGCTAGATTATGATCAGAATAAAACCACTAAAACCATAGCAAAGAGTCTTGACTTAAAGAACTCCAATATTTTTAACACAGAATTGGACTTTCCATTGCAACCTTTTGACATTGTGGTAGTAAGACAGGCTCCAGAATTTAGGTTGCAAACATCTGTGACTATTGAAGGAGAAGTAGTTTATCCGGGTATTTATGCCGCTATACAGGAAAATACAAGGTTGAGCTCTGTGATCAAACAAGCAGGTGGACTCACCAATCAAGCTTATAATGCCGGTGCAAAATTATTCAGATCAGGTGTGGGATTTATTGTTGTTGATTTACAAGCAGCTATGAATCAAATAGGAGGGCCTCAAGATTTCATATTGGAAGATGGTGATTTGATTACTGTACCAAAGAGAAACTCCTTGGTTTCTATAGAGGGCGCAGTACATATAGATGAAGTAGCGTCGGACATAGCTCGTGACCAAGGAAAATTATATGTGTCATTCTTAGGAAAAAAGAGTGCTAAATATTACGTACAAGAATACGCAGGTGGTTTTAAGGAAAATGCCAAAACAGACGACCTCATCGTAGAGTATCAAAATGGTAAGATCAAAAAAACAAGTAAGTTTTTGTTTTTTAAGAAATATCCAAAAGTTATGGAAGGTTCCAAAATTTACGTTCCATATAAGGTTGAAAAACCGGTCAAAGAAGGCTCAGAAGATGAAGATGTAGATTGGGGCAAGGTCTTATCAAGTGCGGTGGCACAAGCTACAGCGGTATTATCACTTATCCTGTTACTAAGGGCTGTCAATTAGAAATCAAGATGGTGTAAGAAAACTGGATTTTACCCATTTGGCCTCCAGACTTACCTTACTCCAGGCATTGCTTTCTTCGAAGATAAACACTTCCTGACCTTTCAAAAAAGAACCAACGACCGTGTTTTGTGCACTTGGACCATTTCTTACATTCAGTGTATTTGCATTGACGGTTGCTCTTTTGACTTCATCCGTGTATCTGCTGTAAACCCAATGGTTTTGTGAGTTGGAGATTTTATACCAATTATTTTCAACTTGGTACACTCTAAGGACAGAACCTTGCTGAGCTGGTGTCCTATCATCAGCCTTAGCAAAACCTGAACCGGGACCAGTTCTGATGTTTAGAAATTCGGCTGTTACGAATACATACTTGAGAACCATGGCTCCAGGTAATGTCGATAAAATGTTCCTCACCAGCGGCAAAAAGTTATTTTCACAATCACTGACTTTGTTGCCACCAAAAAAATTGGTTCCCGGACAAGATTTATTACTACTGCCTTCCGATGATATACCATTGTTTCTTTCGCCAGTGCCCAAATCAAACCAATGATGATATACAATTTTGTGCGTGTTGACTTCAATGGCAAAACGTTTGCAAATTGCTGCGCTAGCCCTTACAATAGCGTTTGTTTGCGCTGTTTCCATTTGGTCCTTACCTGTATCAAAATATCCCAAATTTTCAATACAAAATGCGTTGGCATTGTTCCCAAAAATACAAGCAGGACTATTCTCAAAAGATCGACCGGTCACTATAGCACCGTCTGGAAAAATGGTGATGTGTTGGCCTATGTCAATCCATCCATTGGAATGTACATGGTAATTTCTCATGCCTAGTTGCAATTCAAAATGATTATTCCCATCAAAAGAAGAATAGTCTGGGTTGAAAGTATGATGTTGCTGTAAATATAAAATGGTACGTGCTACTTGCTGATTGGAAATCCAGGTTTCAAATTCAGCGATTGACATTTTAGTAAATCCATATTTGGTGTCCATCGTGTGATTTTTTGGTATTGAGAAGAGATGCTACAAAAATAATAAAACATCAGTGATTTAATAAAGGTAATTCATACACACAAAA
This sequence comes from Bacteroidota bacterium, assembly GCA_029567325.1. GTDB lineage: Bacteria > Bacteroidota > Bacteroidia > Chitinophagales > Saprospiraceae > JADKBO01. The sequence continues at coordinate 10,160 of JAKQLF010000122.1, forward strand.
TGGATTTGGTCTCTTCATCTTTTGCCATTATTTGCAAGAAGGGTGTAAAACTGAAGATCGAACATTTAACATATTCGATCTTTGCAAACCCAACTATGCATTTGATTTATGATTTAACATATTCAATCAGTCGTGCCACAGCTCCAAAACCGAAGATCGAACATTTAACATATTCGATCTTTGCAAACCCACCCATTCAATTGATTAATGATTTAACATATTCAATCAGTCGTGGCGGAGCCATGAAACCGAAGATCGAACATTCAACATATTCGATCTTTGCAATCCCACCTAGGCAATTGATTAATGATTTAACATATTCAATCAGTCGTGGTAGAACTCCAAACCGAAGATCGAACATTTAACATATTCGATCTTTGCAAACAGATCCATACAATTGGTTTATAATTTAAAATCTGCAATTAGTCATGGTAAAGCTCCAAAACCGAAGATCGAACAATCTACATATTCGATCTTTGCAAACCCATCTAAGCATTTGATTTATGATTTAACATATTCAATCAGTCGTGGTAGAACTCCAAACCGAAGATCGAACATTTAACATAATCGATCTTTGCCGTAGAAATAACTTTTCTATTCTTTCCTTACATCAAATACATCCCGCAAACCCGTACCAAGCAAATTAAAACAAAGAACGAGTATGGAAACAACCAAAGCAGGTGCCAAGGCTAAAGTATAATATCCACTCAATGCATATCCATAATTTTCATTGAGCATGTTTCCCAAGGATGGTGTCGGAGGATTGATGCCAAAGCCTAGATAACTCAGTCCAGCTTCAACCAAAATAGCCGTGGCAAAGTTTGCTGCGGTGACCACTAATATAGGCCCCATGATATTGGGAAGTATGTGTTTAAAAAGAATGAGATGGCTTTTTTGTCCCAAACTTTTGGCAGCTTGTACATACAGCTGATTTTTGACCTCCATAACTTGTCCTCTTACAATCCTTGCAACATCAACCCACATGGTGAGTCCAATAGCGAAAAAGATGATGCCCATTCCCCTGCCCAAGGCAAGAACAATTGCAAAAACCAATAACAAGGTAGGAATTGCCCAAACGACGTTGATGAAATACAATAAAACCTGGTCGATCCAACCTCCATAATAACCTCCAGCAGCCCCAAGTGTGACACCTACAAACAGAGAAACAATCACCGCCAATAATCCAACTAATAAAGAAACTCTTATCCCCAAAATAAGACGACTCAAAACTGAGCGCCCATATTTATCTGTACCCAACAAAAATGTTTGAACAGTGGTGAGCTTGTCTGTTATGTATTTGGCCTTCTCTTCAACTGATAAACTCAACTTTTCTTCTGAAAGTATTTGGTCATAAGTGATAAATTTTTGCTTTCCTGCATAAAACAAAGAAACGTCATTGGCGGCACAGTGAAGGGAATCAAAAGCCAATTGTCGATAGTTTCTTGGGAAGCCAAAGATCATCCCACTTACAAAACCAGTTTTACTTTCATTGCTGGTTTTTACTTTCAATAATTTGATATCAGACATTGGTTTTCTAAGGGCAATCTCTGGAATTTGATTATTGGCATTCGGACTATCGTCAGCTATGACCAAGTAGGCTGACAATGATAGTAATGTCATAATCAATATGACCACACAACTATAGAAGGCGACTCGATTGCTTCGCAGTCCTTTGAAGAACAAGGCTATCGGCGACTCTATTGCGTGGTCCAAATGTTCACATTTATTTTTGAATCTTTAAACTCAAATCTAAGCATCCTGCACTGTGTGTAAGTGCACCAACTGAAATATAGTTTACGCCTGTTTTTGCAATTTTTCTCACCGTTTTCAAAGTCACCCCGCCGGAAGCTTCTGACTCATACTGGCCATTGATGGTTGCCACAGCCTCAGCTAAAAGAGGCAATTCAAAATTATCCAGCATGATACGCGTAATGCCTCCTACTTTCAACACTTCGTGCAATTCAACCAAGTTTCTCACCTCAACCGTAATACCTAAATTGAGGTTTTTCTCTTTGAGGTATTGGTGTACTTTTTCAATTGCTTTGGTATGACTTCCACATGCATCCACGTGATTGTCTTTGATCATGATCCAATCATAAAGTCCCGCCCTATAATTGTGACAACCTCCAATACGGACAGCCCATTTTTCCAAAAATCTCAATCTTGGAGTAGTTTTTCTGGTGTCCAAAACTTGAACGGGTAAGCCTTCTACCTCTACAGCAAAGCGACTACTCATCGTAGAAATTCCACTCATGCGCTGCATGGTATTGAGGACCAATCTTTCACCTTTCAATAAAGATTGAGCATTGGCCTCCACTTCAAATACGATATCTCCGTATTTTACATCTTGCCCATCGTCAATGTATTTTGTAAATAAACAATCTGCATCAAGCATTTTGAATATTTTTTCAGCAACCTTAACACCTGCAATCACTCCTTCATCCTTTACCAAGAGTTTTGCCCTTTTTCGACTATTTGCTGGTATACAAGCCAAGGATGTATGATCTCCATCTCTCACATCTTCAAAAAGTGCCTCTTGGATAAATCTATCCAATGTCCTTTCATCGATTTCTTTCATTTTTTTAGATTTTTCTACGCTGAATCAACAAGTTATTTTATCTATTCTATTTTGGTGCCTTCCACCTTCAAATTTGGTTTCAAGAAAAGCATCCAACATTTTTCCGGCTGTGACTTTACTGACAAATCTCGCAGGCATACAAATGATATTAGCGTCATTGTGCATTCTTACCACTTTTGCAACCTCAACAGTCCAACAAAGTGCTGCTCTCACACCTTCATGTTTATTGGCAGTAATACACACGCCATTTCCACTTCCACAAACCAGTACACCAAAATCTACTTCTTTATTTGCAACCTTTTCGGCAACAGGATGTGCAAAGTCTGGATAATCAACAGATTGATCACCATTAGTCCCCATGTCCATCACCTGTAATCCCAGTTTTTTCAATTTTTTGATCAAATATGTTTTGTATTCAAATCCTGCATGATCAGAGCCAATAGCTACTCTTTGCGACATAAATTCATTTTTTTAATCTGTACAAAAGTAAGAACTTGATTGTAATATCCTACACCTAGTTAATTGAAATAGATTTGTCCCTTTTTCCTCCATTCAACAAAAGTTTAAAGCAAGACAGTATAAAATGGAAGAGGCCATCTTGTTAGACAGCCTCTTCCTTCAATATTCGTTTATATAAATCCTTACCTTATTGAGGCAAAGCATTTTGTTGGGCAAATTTACCGACAGCATCCTTCATTTCTTTTTCAAAGGCCGGATCACTAAGCCGTTGGGACATCGAAATGATATCATTCACCGCCCGAGAAGAATAACTCATATCTGATTGAAATGATTGGAGGTCATCTTCGTCCAAAGACAAATAAAATTCCATGTGTTGTCTGGTTTCCTCAGCCAATATTTTCAAATGCTTTTTGGCATCCTCAAATGCACCAGCTGTCACCAAAACATTGATGTATGAAGTAATTCCTGCATCGTATCGGAAATTCATGTTTGGAAATGCTTCAAAGTATTTATTGACTATTGCAACTGCTTTGGTAGAATCGCCTACATTGATGAAGTTGAAAGCTGATCGCAACATGGTGAACTTCATTGCTTGAATTTCAGCCATGTAACTTCTATCAACAAATAAATGTTCCTTGTCAAAATTACCCCATTTCCACTTGGTCATGATATTATCATAAGCAAGATCATTGGCCATTCTTCCACTTCCATAAATGCCCAATTGCGGATCGCTCTGAGATCTTATCGGAATAAGCCTCAAGGCTAATCCTTCTAGCTGCGTATAATCCTTCATGCCCATCATCTTTTCTTCCTTAGCAGTAACCGAGAAGTAAATTGGACGATCATAATAATTGGATGCGATCAAGTCAAGAACAGAGATATCATCTTTGGTAATGTAATTATTGGCAGGTAGCGCAATCGGAATAAAATCTACCATTTGAGAAACACTATCCTTGATCATACCTGTTGCTGCAAACTTCTGCTTGTCTATCGGTAAATAGATGTTACGTGTTGGCCAATAAGCATAACCATTGGATGACTTCTGGCCAGATGCTGCCAATTTCAACGCATCAGGTAAACTCATCGAGGCTACTTGATCCTTTCCCGGCTCTGGTAACAGTATTTGATTCATACTTTTGTATTTGTACAAATCTTCTGGAATGGTCAATTTTATACCAGGAGAATCATTCACCTTGGTACGAAGTTTATTGATGTACCAATCTACGGCAATCAAACTCAAGTTTACCACCCTTACATCTGTTCGGATACCTTCCACTTCCTGTGCATACCACAATGGGTAAGTATCATTGTCACCATATGTAAATATGATGGCATTTTTTGCCAAAGAATTGAGGAAGTTTGATGCATAATCTCTCGCTGCAGTTATTTCCTTTCTACTCAGATCATCGTAATTCTGGAAGCCCATGATTACAGGAGCTGATAATGCCAGTACGCCAGCGATCACAGCTCCAGGTATTGCACCCGTTTTCAGTCGATTGGTAAACACATCAAACAATGCCAAAACTCCCAATCCTACCCATGTGGCAAATGTCATCATAGAGCCAACTAATACATAATCCCGTTCACGAGGTTCGTTTGGTGGCTGGTTGGAATATATTATGATACCCAAGCCCGTAATAAGAAATAACAATAGATTGACGAAAAACTCCTTTTTGGATTTAGAAAAATGGTAAATGAGCCCAAATATTCCAAAAAGTAGCGGTAAGAAATAATACGTATTTCTTGATTGCTCTTCTTTGATCGCATCTGGCAATTTATCCATATTATACAAATTGGCCTCATCAATCGCTTTGACACCACTCAACCAATGACCATCTTTAACATTCCATGGGAAAAATCCTTGGTCAGCATTTTGTCTGCCTACAAAGTTCCACATAAAATATCTCCAATACATCCAGCCTATTTGGTACTTAAATAAGAAGGCCATGTTATAACCCATACCCGGGTCTTTATCGACAGGATAACCCAAAGCTTCCCGCCAAATGTTGTGCATTTCAGTTCGATCTTGGTGGCCTATCCTAGGAAGGAAGACATTGTCTCTTTTATTCCATTCATAGTCCAATTTTTCATCTACTTCTTTGTAGCTGTTACCAACTCTTCCATAACGTGCTTCTCTTTTCACACCAATGGGTTTGGCGTTGAAGTGTGGGCCAGAGATCAACGGTCTTTCACCGTATTGCTCTCTGTTGAGGTAAGGTATCAATCTGATGGCATCAGAAGGGGTGTTCATGTTTACAGGAGTGTCCGCATTGGCCCTGATGACAATAACACCAATAGTCGCTGAAGCGATGACAATCAATGTCATTGACATAAAGATCGTCTGTAATAACTGATACTTTTTTCTGTGGGTGTACCTCAAAGCATAATAACAAATGCCTCCTACGATCAATACAGTTGGAATCAAACCAGAATGGAATGGCATTCCCAAAGAGTTTACCGTAAATAATTCCATCTTTGACCACAAAGTAGGTATTCCCACAATGACCAACTTCATCACAAACCATATAAACAAAAGACCTGCTAGTAAAGCCACTGCATATCCTTTGATATTGTGTTTTTCATATTTTTTGAAATAGTACAACAAAGCTACTGCTGGCAATGTAAGTAAACTCAATAAGTGCACCCCTATTGACATACCTGCGCCAAACAAACATAAAACCAACCAACGGTCATTTTCTGTGTCATCTGGAAGGTTGTACCACTTGATGGCCGTCCATATTGTCAGTGCGTTGAAAAAAGTCGACATTGCGTAAACTTCACCTTCTACTGCCGAAAACCATACGGAAGTACAAAATGCGGCTGTAAGACCACCGACTAACCCCGCAAAACTCAATGCAACGTTCTGTCCTAGATCTGTTTCTTCTTTTCTTCCAACAAGAGAAATCTTTCCAAGGATCATCGTCACCCATGCAATACACATGGCTGCAAGCGCAGAAAATAATCCTGACATTAAATTCACCGAGAAAGCTATGTCCGATGGATTATTCGATAAAATCGTCGCAACCCAAGTAAACATTCTGCCTACCAGCATAAACAAAGCAGCACCCGGCGGGTGAACAACTTCCAGTTTATAGGCGCCTAAGACAAATTCTCCGCAGTCCCAGAGACTTCCTGTACGCTCAGCAGAGAGAAAATAGACACAAAGTGCTGTGAGAAAAACAATCACACCTACAATGTTGCTCGCTCGTTTAAAAGACATATTTTTTGATTGACAAGTGGTATTAAAACTTAATTATGTGCATTAACATCCGAAAAAGATTTATCCGATGGTAACGTGATCAATAGTTGTATATTTTGCAAATGTATAAATATTATATAAAAGCACGATGTATTGGGTGTATTGATTATCCCACTACGCCATCCAAAAGGGCATCCATGCAGGTTTTGGCTGTGATAAACAACACTTCTCTACTAGCTGGTGAAATCCTAAGGTCTTCATCGGACTCAAAACTGTCCTCAATAAAAGAAAGCATGTCTTCTTGTTTGGTCGATGCATAAAAAACGTCCAATCTCCCTCTGAAAGGAATGTTGTTGTTTTCTCCCAATTTTTCCCAATTGAGTTCTTCCATCGCTTCAACCGCTGGAAGGCTACAAGGCAAAATTGCACCATTCACTTTTTCAATGGCTGCATAAATAACAACAACCACAAACCACAATAACTCATATTCCTCATCATTCAACAAGTCCAGGTTTTCATCTGTAAGTAACGCAGCTAAAGCAGGTTGCTCATTGGAGATTTTGTCCTGCAATTTGAAAAACTGTTTTTCATTGTTGTCAAATCGCTCGACAATGTCCATGATCACATCTTCTGAAACAAACTGCATCTTATCTAAAATTTTAAGCAGCAAATATACCAATCACATTTGCTTTTGAATAAAAATTCTTACCGCTGAATAAATCGTTATTAAAGTTATGCCTTATATGCCTTTCAGTCTTTCAAACAATGCTTTGAAGGCACTTTGCATATTGTTTCCTGCAGGTCTTTGTGATGCTGGATCAATGTGATAATACCCGCTAGAGTCCTTCTCCAATACGAATTTGAATATGTAATCGTCTTCGCCCATGCCATCACCACCAAATGTGCCATAACGCATGTCATTGACTTGTAGTCTGCCATCTTTTCTATACATGGCAGCATAATAACCTTTGCTAAACCATTTGATCGTATTTACATCGAAGTCATCTGCTTTAACCTCGCTCAGTAAGTGGTGGTTTTTTGGAATTTCCTGAAACAACATTTTTGCTTCTTTATCAAACAATGAATATTGCCCTAATAAAAAATGATCTTGTGTTTCAACTGTCCCTGACCATAAAATATTATTGAGAATCGAAGGGTTATTCATCACTCGAGTATAGGTTGTTTGTTGGGCTTTGAGAGAAGATGTCATGACTTTTTTGACATGATTTTTATTGAAAAAAGTGGCATTCATATACATGGTGGACAAGGCGATTCCCAACATAGTAAACACCATTCGTTTCTTATCACTTCTTTTGTAAAAAGCCCCCACAACCAAGGGTATACCAAACAATAAAGTATACAAGGGATCAGCCACAGAAATATTATCCCATGAAATGCGAATGTCGCTTATTGGCGCAAAGAGTTGGGTGCCATACACTGTGAAACAGTCCAGAATTGGATGCGTAATGGTTGTCCAAAAGAAAAAGATATACCATTGTTTGAATGTCACATGGCTTATAGGCGTCTCATCCTTATAATAATGCTGCCAAAATCTTTTGAACAAGACAAATCCTAAACCCAAACCCAACAAAGAAATTGGCCATTTCCAAAAACTATCCATCGAAAAAACAGCGATCATGGTGGGAAGAAATCCTACCAAAACACAACCCAATATGCCACAAATCAATACCAGATTTTTCCATGACCGGCTGAGATAAAAGTCATTTTTGTATAACTTGGTCAGGACATAGCTGTACGCCAAAGGTGCGAGCATTGCAAAAAATATGGAGTGGCTAAAACCCCTATGAGCATGTAATGATTCCGCCGCCGTCATAAAAGGGCTGCTCAACACATCCAAATCAGGAATGGTGCCAGCAATTCCGCCCCAAACCATGGCCCTGTTTCCAAGCTTTCGACCTAAAATAAGTTCTCCAACTCCCGCTGCTAGTACAATCTGTGTTATTGAATCCATTGGTCAAAGCAAATTTCTTGCTTCATTTCTATAGCTTTTGAACCATAGAATCATACACCTGAACCTTCTTCCAATATGCTTTGCATTGTTCAATAAATGCAAGGTGTATAGGATCTACTTGATAAATATCTTGATCCGCTCTGTTTTTAAAATGGCAAATCCATGCGTAGTCATAACTGTTGTCTACCACATCTCTTGGTGTCATAGCCGCCTTTCCATACCACACCTCGTCGATACTTTCACACTTTGCCAACTTACCCAATTCTTCTTCAAATTTAGTTCTTTGTTCTGCTGTGACTCCTTCATTAAACCAAAAAAATACGGTGTGAACAAACACAGAGTCAGATTCCATTTCTTCCATCTCTTCCATTTCTTTATTTTCTTCTGAAGTAATTTGCTCCGTTTCTGTTTCTACGACAGGGTCTGTGCTTTTCTTATCCTGACAAGCAGCCAAGCATAAAAGGCACATCAAAAAAGCAGAGTAAGCATAGTTTCTCATAAATTTAGCAATTGATTTTTTATAAAATAATGTCTTCAAGTACACTCAAAGGTATACAACCCGGCTGTAAAACCGCATTGTGAAATTGTTTGATGTCAAAACCTGGCATTTTACTTTTTTTATTCCGCAATTCGATGATTTTCAATTGCCCGATTTTATAGGAAAGAGCCTGCCCTGGCCAAGCCATGTATCGCTCGATTTCAGAAATGATTTCCTCCTCAGATTTCGCCTCATTGTCAAGAGAATATTTGATTGCCTTTTCTCTGGACCATCCTTTTGCATGAATTCCAGTATCAACCACCAATCTGATGGCGCGATGGATTTCTGCGCTCAACATGCCAAAGTATTGATAAGGATCTGTATATAATCCCAATTCTTTGCCCAATGATTCTGTGTACAACGCCCATCCTTCGCCATAAGCACTGTACCACAACAATTTTCTGAATGCAGGAAGGGAGTCGTTCTCCATCTGCAGAGAAATTTGATAATGATGTCCCGGTATAGCCTCATGCAAAAACAAGTCTTCATCACTGAGGGTATTGTATTTTTTTACATTGGGAATCGGCACATAAAATACTCCTGGACGAGATCCATCAATAGCGCCTTGTTGATATTCGGCAGCAGCCGATGCTTCCCTGAAGGCTTCTGTTCGCCTTACTTCGAAAGGAATTTTGGGCTTGAGATCAAAAAGCTTGTCCAGATTGGGCTTCATTTTTTCATGAATCTTATTGAAATTTTCTACTACTTGTTCTGGCTCCGTGAATGGCATCAACTTTTTATTATTGCGCACATGCAAGAAAAATTGATTCAAGTTGCCTTTGAAACCTACTTGACTTTTTACGGTCTCCATCTCTTTCCTCAATCTGGCTACTTCATTGAGTCCGAGTTGATGGATTTCTTCTGCCGTCATTTGCGTTGTCGTAAATTCCTTGATTTGGTGTTGATAATAAGCAGCACCATTTGGAATTTCGCTGATGCCTGAAGTTTCTCTGGAGGCAGTGAGGTAATCATTTTTTAGGAATTCTACTATGTCCAGAAACCGCGGTAACAATTTATCCTTGATGATCAGGCCATATGAAAGTGCTAGTGCACTGCTGTCCTCACTGCTCATATCCTCTGGCGTATTCAAAATAGGCTTGAAGAAAAGGTGTTTTTCAACGTCTTGTTGAGCCATTTGCTCAAATTGAGGAATCATTTTTAAGGTCAATGCTTTGGGTAAAACATAACCTGAATCTATGCCTTCCATCATTCTCACTTTTGCAGTATCCAGCCAGGTTGCGTATGCATCCAAACGTTTGTGCCAGTTTTCATAGTCCGCTTTATTTTTGAATGGTTGTGCACTTTCACCACTTGCTTGAGTGGCCATGATCAAATGGAGCGATTCAAATTGGTTGAGGGGCATCAAATCTGTCCTGAAATTCAACTCCGACAAAGCGATGTCGCACTCCCAGTTTAGCACATCATAACTCGTTTGTGCATTGGCTGATAATTTACTTTTATCTATGGAAGCCAGTTTGTCTTTAGTTCTTGTGAAAAAAGCCTTTACATCATTCCTGTATTCAACCGATAGCGTATTTGGCAATTGATCATTATATCCTTCTATTCCAACAAAAGTCGCTTCGAAAGGAAAAAAATCAAAACGCTCTTCATAATAATCTTCCAAGGCTTCATCAAAATCCGCGGCCAACTTGGAATTATCCTCAGGCACATCGGCTATAGTTGGATCTGACTGCTTTTTGCAGCTAGCCAAGATTAGCACTAAAAATAAAAAAATGATGCCTTTGTACATGGTCGTGGTTTTATATTTGCAAATATAAGTTTTTACTTGATTTGCCAGCCCTTCAACGAATTAAGGATACTGTCTGTCGAAGAAATGAAGGATTTCGATCTTTTTTTGACCATATTTGTTTTCAATTGAAGAAAAATAATTGATCTATTACTATGAGCTATCTTGAAATCAACAATGTCGTCAAACAATATGGTGATTACTTTGCCAACGACCATATTACTTTTGATGTGGGAGCTGGAAAGTTATTCGGCTTACTTGGGCCCAATGGTGCAGGTAAAACCACTCTCATCAGGATCATTACCGCCATCACCCGGCCAGATTCCGGAACGGTTAAGCTAGGGGGAAAATTAATCAATGATGATTTGGCGGGATCTATAGGATATATGCCCGAAGAAAGAGGTCTTTACAAAAAGATGAAAATTGCTGACCATCTCATCTACCTCGGCCAACTCAAAGGTTTAAAGAAAAACGAAGTCGTTGCAAATATCAAATATTGGTTTGATAAGTTTGAAATTGCAGACTGGCGCAATAAAAATGTGGAGGAATTGTCAAAAGGTATGCAACAAAAGGTGCAGTTTATAGCCACCGTTTTGCACAAACCAGGTTTACTGATTCTCGACGAACCATTCTCAGGCCTGGATCCTGTCAACGCCAATCTGATCAAAGATGAAATTTACAACCTCAACAAACAAGGCACGACCATCATTTTCAGTACTCACAGAATGGAGCAGGTCGAAGAAATCTGCGAAGAAATCGTTTTGGTCAATAAAGGCAAAGTCATCCTCAATGGCAATGTAGATCAGGTAAAAGAGTCATTCAAGGAAAATAAATACTTGTTTAAAATTGCGGGTGAGAACATCCAAAACCCACTTCCAGACCAATTTGATGTCCTGGAGCATCATGACAATTCTATGATCGTGAAATCAAAAAATGGTGACAATGCTTCTGCTTTATTGAGGGCATTCATCAATCAGGGTACAGATATCAAGGAGTATCGGGAAATTTTGCCCGGTCTCAATGAAATCTTCATCAAACAAGTAACCACCAAAGAAAGCCTTTAAACATCTAACCAAACCAACATAAGAAAGAATCAACATGGATAAAATCTGGATCATCATCAAGAGAGAATACCTCTCCAGAGTAATGAAAAAAAGCTTTTTACTCGTGACCATTTTGGCACCGCTGAGCATTGCTGTGATCGCAGTGGTAGGTGGATATTTTGCCTCCAGTTCTAGTGGTACAACCAATGTAGCCATTGTAGATGAAGCGACGGTTTTAAAAAACTATGCTTTGCCAGATGGAAATATCAAGTACACCATCTTGGATGGAAATGTAGCCGATCTCAAGCTCAATTATATTGATAAGGGATTTGGTGTTCTTGTGCAAATTCCAAAAATGGACAGCTTGGGCCAAGCAAAATTACCTCTGAAATATTTTAGCAAAGACAAACTGAGCATCTCCAATATTTCCAAAATTGAAAACGACATCAAAAATGGTCTGGAAGCTTATAAACTTGCCAATTCTGGCATTGATCCAGGATCGATAGAGCGCCTAAAGATCAAAGTAAACATGGAAAATGCCCTTTCTAGTGATGCTCCTTCAGGAGATAACGGTGCAGTAAAAGGTAATACTTCCAGCAAATTGTCGAGCATCATTGCAACTGCTCTGGCTTACGCAATGGGCTTCATGATGTACATGGTCATATTTATCTTTGGTGGAATGGTCATGCGGAGCGTCATGGAAGAAAAAATCAGCCGTATTGTGGAAGTGATGATTTCTTCTGTAAAACCATTTCAGCTGCTTTTGGGAAAAGTGATTGGTGTGGGTTTGGTGGGCTTGACCCAGTTGCTCATCTGGATGATTTTGATTCCAGCTGTGATGTTTTTGGTTGCACAAATATATGCCCCAGACTCCGCGAGTATGGTTTCGGGACCACAAGCACAACAAGCCAAAGAACTTTATGACCAAATAAATACAGAATCTGGTTCACAGATCATGAATGTAATCAAAGAGATCAAGTCGTTTAATTGGTGGGTGATTTTACCTGCTTTTGCACTCTTTTTCTTTGGCGGTTACTTCCTATATTCTTCACTTTTTGCTGCCATTGGGGCTTCAATTGGTGATGATTTAGCCGAGGGTCAGCAAATGATGTTGCCCATCATTGTGCCTGTAATACTTGCCTTCATCATGATTCCGTCAGTATTACAGGACCCTAATGGGCCAGTGGCCGTCTTCGGCTCGTTATTCCCCTTATTTTCACCCATCATCATGCCCGCGAGGCTGCCTTTTGATCCGCCAGTCTGGCAAGTGTTGGTTTCCTTAGTATTTTTATTTGCTAGTGTGGTTGCCTTTACATGGGTGGCTGCCAGAATTTACCGAGTAGGAATATTTATGTATGGCAAAAAGGTATCTTTCAAGGAATTGGGCAAATGGATATTTTATAAATCATAAAACGGGCTGATGGATCGCATCATTGGCCAATATACAGGGAGTGAAAAAGGTCCTTTGCTCATAGCTGTCGGGGGATTGCATGGCAATGAACACGCAGGTGTTGAAGGCATCAAACGGTTATTATTTTTGCTCAATCGGGAAGAAATCATCAACCCGGGATTTGTTTTTAAAGGGGAATTTATAGGCATTGCCGGCAATAAAATGGCCTTGGAAAATAAGGTGCGTTTCATAGACAAAGACCTCAACAGAATTTGGGGGACAGTTGGTAATCAGGAATCCGCTGAGGAATATGGTCAGATGCAAACCATCATGGCCATCATTGAGCAATCTATTACCACCTACGCCCACACACAAGTGGTGCTCCTGGACTTGCACACCACCTCTGCGCCTCGAGGAATTTTTGCCGTTCCCACCGACTTGGAAGGCAGTCTTTATTTTGCAGAAAGCCTCCATTGCCCTGTAATCATCAACATGATGGACGAACTCAAAGGCACGATGGTTGGCTATTATGCTGGTAGAATCATCGGCGGCTCCACCATCAGTTCTTTGGCATTTGAGTCCGGTCAACACGATGACCCACTTTCTATCACCATGTCTGTAGCTGCTTTGGTCAATTGTCTGCGATCCATTGGTTGCGTTCATGAAGACGACGTGGAGGGCAAACACGATGATGTCCTCAAAGCTTACGCCAACGGCCTTCCTTCCAAGTGTCGCATCATTTATAAACACCACATCCAAGATGCCAGTAAATACCAAATGTTACCCGGCTTTGAGGGCTTTCAAAAAATAACTGCCGGTCAATTACTCGCCTATGATGATGGCGTAGAAGTGCGGGCTCCAATGGATGGTAGGATATTAATGCCGCTTTATCAGCAAAAGGGGAATGAAGGGTTTTTTATTGTGGATGAGGGGTGAAGTTATAATACTTTAATGCGAAAAGTTGAGGAGAAGAAATCACTAGACGCAGTTTTTGATAAAAAGAGGTGGCTAAAGTTTGGTATTGCAACCTCCGAGCTAAGTCATTGAAAAAAATAAATACCCTTAGCTACTATTGACAAAAAAGTTTGTTTAAAATGTTTGACTAGTAAAATATATATATATCTTCGCAATTGCTTCCGCTGACTTATTTATTTAAGCATTCCCAGATCACTTCTTCTGGTTAGTTCAGAACTCTACGAATGTAATTCCATGAAAATTATATCCACAAAAAACCATCTTAAAAATTTCTGCCTTTTTAGTCTTTTGGCAATTTGCCCAACTTTGTGGTCTCAAGCTGTAAAAATTAAAATTATCGATGTTAGCTCGAACACACCTATAGAAAATGCCACTATCACAACCACCTTACCATCCTATTATGTTACCAATGAAGAGGGCGAGATACTCATCAATGGAAAAGATTTTAGAGATAAAAAATTACAGATCAGCGTAAATAGCTTGGGATATGAGAGCATTGACACTGTATTGACCGCCAATAACTCCTTTGTGCTTTTGAAAATGACTTTCAACAACTTTTTGGATGAAGTGCAGGTCGTCGCAAAGCCTACCATTATCAACCTTTCTTTACACACCCTTACACAAAAAGATATTAAAAACACGTTCCCCTTATTGGGAGAAAAAGATCCGATGAAAACCTTACAGCTTTTGCCCGGCGTACAAGCTGCACAGGAAGGGACTGCCTCCATATTCGTACGCGGTGGTAATCCTGGAGAAAATTTGGTGCTTTTGGATGGCGTTCCCATTCATAATTCAAACCATTTTTTTGGCCTGATTTCAACCATCAACCCCAATATCATTTCCAACATCAACTTCTACAAAGGTGGCTTTCCAGCTCAATACAATGACAAGGTTTCCTCCGTGATTGATATCAGTACACACAATTATTTAAACGATACAACCAAAATAGGAATCGGAATCCTTTCGAGCAATATTTCACTTTCTAGAAATTTCCTGAGCAAAAAAGTAAATGTACAGTTTGCAGTAAGATCCACACCACTATCACTGCTCAAAGGCGCTTATGATCGCTTTCAAAACATCAATCAGGTGGTAAGAAATGGCAGTAACGTTTGGTTTTATGATGTTTATAGTAAAGTGAATGTGGCCCTCCATAAAAATCTGGACTTACAATGTTCATACTTCAACAGTTATGATGCCATAAATTTGCGGAATAAAACTCTGGATTCTGAGCAACAAAACACCATCATGGCAGACTCTACAAAGCTCAAGTGGCTTTCAACTTTTTATTCCATGAGCCTCCATCATAAATCGGGATTAAAATATAATTCCAAATTCAACGCTTATTATTCCCGTTATTCCTTAAGTAATAATGACGGAATCATTAATAATGTAAAAAATGCAAGATCCTTGTATGATTATCAAAATGAGATTGATGAATTTGCTATAAACCAGGTCTTTAACTACTTTATGACATCTTCCACCAGCGTCAAAGCGGGCGTAAGTTATAAGGTACAAAAATTCAATAATGCATCTTTTATTGAGGAAATTGTTCAAGGTAAAATGATTCAAAATGAAAAAGAAAACTATCGCAAACAACAAAATCTGTTGAACTCCTTTGTGTCATTAAATGGTCTGCTTTTTGGAAAATTCCTGAGGTATGATGCAGGAATTAATGTGTCCAATAATTTGACGCTCAAAGCTATTTTTTTAGAGCCTAGGATCAATGCCTCTTTCCAGATTACAGACTTTTCTGTCATCGGCACCTATCATAAAATTCATCAAAATGCCAATTTAATCACGCCGGAAAACCTTGGTTTACCCATTCAAATTTGGTTGCCCTCATTTTCGCAACCAACCATTGTTGCTTCTGATCAAATATCCCTGGGATTTCTAAAAAATATACGTGGTGGTTATTTTTCCATAGAAGGATATTATAAAACCACACAAAATTTAGTTTACGCAAGTCAAGGTGCAGATTTGAGGATTGTCAACCCCGAAAGCTCTTCAGTCGCAAGAGGCGGAACAGCAAAATCAAAAGGTATTGAGTTCATTTTTAATAAAAATATGCCTTGGATAGATTTGAAACTATCCTACACCTTATCAAATTCTAGAATCCAATTTGCAACTTTAAATAGGGGTAAATCATTTTTACAAAATACCAATAGGACGCATGCCATCAATTTACAAGTATCAAAACCCATAACTCCAAAATGGACATCCTTTCTATTGGTAAGTTATGCTACCGCTTATCCCATCACCATTCCAGAAAACGTTTATCCCTCAGCCAGTTTTAATAATTTTCCCATCAATGGGTCAAACTTCAGCCCAGAAAACTCATTTTTACTGGACTTTACTGGTGGCGATGTATTGAGTTCTTTGGTTTACGACCTCAACACAGTTAACAATTACCAATCAAAATCACACTTTAGGATTGACTTGAGTTTGAGAAAAGTGATGCAGAAAAGTGAACTATCCTTTGGTGTTTATAATCTGTTGTGGAGAAAAAATCCTTTCATTACAGCGATCACCGACCGCATAGACAATAGTGGAAATCGGTCAGATAGAATTTATAAACAAACTGTTTCTTTGTTTAATTTTATACCTTTTGTGCAATATGAAAGAAGTTTCTAAAAATCACATCATTTTAACTTGCTTATTGACTTGCTTTTGGTCTTGTAGTGACTTTGAACCAATTGAGGGCGATTTTGATATTAACAATAAGGAAGTTTATTACGCATTTGTGAGTGACTTCATATCACCCATAATTTATCATACTACCTCTAGGAGCATTAGTGAACCGGTAGACTTTGCATTTCAACCCACTGTTGGGATAAGTTTGCAAAATGGTATTGAAAATTTTCCTGTTGATGTACAATCCGAGGACCCTTACTACCGTCTTTTCAATAGTGCTGCTGATTTTATTGCACAACCACTGGATAGTATTTATTTAATGGATGTCCATAAAAATAAAATTGCCTCCTGCCGCATTCCTGTAAAAATCCAGCAATCTTATAAAATTATATCCATCGATGCTCAAACGAAAGACATAGAAATAGAGGTAAAAATCAATAATTATGAGGACATAAATGTAGCTTGGGGTATTGGTCTTCTTGATAAACCGTTGATTGGGGTTAGGGTAAGTGGAAATTCATTTTATACCATCCAAGAATTTTATACAAATTTTGAAGAAAAAATACACCAGATTCCAGGAACCATTTTTGATCAAATTATCAATAAAAAAGACATCATTGCAAATAATGGTATAATTAATTTTAGATATCGCTTTCCAGAACTAAATGAAAATATTAAGGCAAAAGATGCCCACATCATTCTTTATTTTTCCAACATAGATGCCAATATTTACAATTACAGTATCAATGCAAGAAAAAATGGAGCAAGTGCAGAAAGCTCTTATACGCCGTTTTTCTTCCTGGAAGGAAATATAAAAGATAGTTATGGCGTTTTTGGGGGATATAGTGTGCAAACGGATACTATATTTTATGATGATGTTTTTTAGTCCTCGACAATTATTATTTTCTAAATAATTAAACCAAAAAAATCACACCATGTCTAAAGTAAACTTAATTATCCTACTTCTCCTTTTTATAATTCAGTCTTCATATAGGCAACAACAAGGCTTTGAGGATATTTGGATAGATCCTATAATCCTCGATGTTTCTCAAAGTTCAAGTGCATCTTTTGAAAAGTCCATAAATTTAGAACTTGATGGAAATAGGACAGACCAATATTTGGTAATAGATGACGATAAAATTATCCCTTATGCTCAGTTTATTTCTCGTCAAAAATCTGGTGAATACAATGATAAATGTATAACAAGTTTTATCCCAAAATCGGAGGATAGGCCCAGGAAAATTAAACTTATAATTTATGTAGATGAGTGTGCGGCTGACTAGATGCATTCTACGATTAACCAAGTAAAATTTGAATCAATTGTTTTTCAATAAAAGGATAAATTCTTAGAAAGTTTTAATAATCAGATTAAATAAACAAAAGAGATAATCCGACTCAATCGGAAATTGTCAGATGATTATGTATAGAATTATTGGTTCCAAAATTTGAATAATTGAGAATTATGCTATTATTTTATACGTTTTATACATATTCCTTTTTAACATGCGAAAGATTTACATCCACATCTATTGGCAAGGCATTGTCCATAAAAAGTTGCACTTAATTCAACGATCATCTACCTATTTTATACTTTTTATTTTATTGATGAGCTATTGTCAATTTTTACAAGGGCAAGTAGGTATAAATACCACATCACCAGAACTTTCTGCTGCATTAGATATAAATAGTAACAACAAAGGAATGCTCGTACCAAGGATGTTACAGTCTGAAAGAAGTGCCATAGGAAGTCCAGCACAGGGTTTAATCGTTTTTCAAACTGATCAAACTTCTGGTTTTTATTATTATAACAATGGTTGGATTTATATCAACTCAACAGGACCTCAAGGGCCAGCCGGCGCTAATGGTAGAAATTCAATGGCTTTAACTTCTGTAGAAAGTATGGGAGCCAATTGTGCAAACGGTGGTACCAGATTGCAGGTAGGTGTAGATGCAAATGGCAATAATATACTCGAATCAAACGAAATAAATAATTCACTTACAAGATACATTTGCAATGGTACAAATGGGCGAAATACAGTTGCCAAAACAACTACAGAACCTGCCGGGGCCAATTGTGCTAAAGGAGGTGTAAAACTCGAATTTGGTATTGATGCCAATGGTAATAACACCTTAGACGTATCTGAAATCAATGCAGCTTTAACAAAATACGTTTGTAATGGCAATACTCCAGGTAGCTTTGATCATTATATTGGCGAGGCTTTTGGAGGTGGTGTTATTTTTCATCTTTGGAAAGAAGGTACTGTGGAACATGGACTCATTGTATGCCAAACAGGCCTTGTAGGTAATGGTGGAATATGGAGTAATGTAAGTGCGAATGCTAATGCCTCTAGTTACTGGGACGGTCTCACCAATTGTCAAAATATAGTTGCTCAAGCTGGGCATACACAAAGTGCCGCAGCGCAAGCATTATCATTTGTTTCCAATGGTCAAAGCGATTGGTATTTACCTAGTTTTGCAGAAATGAATTTATTATGGGTAAATTATTTTAATGTAAGCAAAACAATCAGTATGATCGGTGCCACACAGGTACCTTTATTTACTTTTTGGACGAGCACCCTAGACGGCTCCGGCCAAGCTTTTGCATTTAATATGTTTACTGGGGTGCCGCAAGGACTTCCGACATCAACAACCTTGAATATTCTTGCCATAAGGAAGTTTTAGTTATTTGCAGGGACTGTGCAAATCCAAAAAGGGTTTGTTTGTGAAACAATTCAAGCCCTTATTTGGTGGAAACTCGTAACAAAAAAGCAAGCTTTTGAAATTGAAAATAACAATGAAAAAAGAGCTCTCGAAGCCCATAAAGTAAAAAATACATTGGTACTCAATCCTTCTTCGCTAAATCAATAATTATTGATAGCATTACTGCCCAGTCCAACTCCCGCCCGTATTAATCTGTATCGTAATCGCCGATGGTATTTCCAATGGAGACATGGTTGTAACATGTCCAAAAATATCAATGGTTTGTCCGGGATTTACCACTTCCATGGCGGCTGTCAAAGTGGAATAACAGGTTGTGCCAATGGCCACTGCACTGGTAGGTATGTTTAGTACGCCCATTTTCGGTAATTCATAATCACACGGAGCTGTGGGTGTCACCGTGTATGAATAATTTCCGTAATGGCTGGCGCTTCCAAATATGATGAGTGTATCATTCAAAAATATAGTAGAGATTCCACTGGGCAAACCAGTAACTTCGGGAGTGCCTCCCCCTCTGAGTTTATACTTGATGGGTGCTATTGAATTGAGACAAGTAACGGTTTGGCTGGTGTTGGTCGTTAATGCTCTGAAACTACACAAGGAAAAGCAGTCATTTCCGTCTATGATTTCATCTACCGTATTACAGCCTGTATTATTGTTAGAAATGCTGATGGTATTGCCAACTTTGGGTACAAAAACAAGAAAAAACAACCCGCAGCATTCACTGAGTTGAGGGTTGTTGGTTATGTATAAAGAACTATAAAGGCTATCCACATTACTCAGCAAAGCATTGTTTTCTATGATTAGGTCGTTGGCCACTATATTTAGATTTTGTAGTCCGTTTACATTGACCAACTTGTCATTGTTGTCGATATCCAGGGTAGCACCAATAAATTCCAATTGAGACAACGCTTCAATTTGTAATAATTCAAAGTTGGACCTCAGCAAAAATGTTCCACCTACCGTATCCAATGCATTTAATCCATTTAAGTTTACCAATGCCTCATTACTCCTAATGGTTAAGTTTGTATTCACTTTTGTTAATGCTTCCAAGCCATCGAGCGAAGTCAATGCCAAGTTGTTAAAGATTGAAAGTAAATTGGCTGTTTTTAAATTTGAAAACCCCGAAATATTATTCAAACTGTCGTTGTTGCTGATGCTGATGCTATTATTTGCAATCGATATCTGACCAAAAGCAAGTTGCGCCTTTAAAGCATCATTCAGACTGATTGTCAAATTGCCAAATAAGGTATCCAAATTGTCAAAACCAAAAAGGCTGTCAAGTTTCGGATTATTGGAAATATCCGTCGCTCCACCAATGGAATCTACAGACTGGAAAGCATTGATCTTTTTTAATACCGCGTTGTAATCCACAGTAACATTACCAGCAATTTTTGTCAAACTTGAAAAACCTTCTAATAGAATTAAAGAGTCATTTCTGGATATATCTAATGAGCCATTAATGTTGATTAAATTGTTGAAGTGATTTAAACTTGCGAGTTTATCATTGAGGGTAATGCTCAAATTGCCCCCAACATTGGTCATGGCATCGAAATAATTGATATCTGTCAGCAAATCATTTCCACTAATCAAAAAATTTCTACCAACGTTGGTCATGTTCTGCATTCCTAGAAAACTGACCAAGCTATCACAATTCTGAATGATGAGGTCTCTACCAAGTGCCGTCAATGTAGATAAGGGTTGTAAGTCAACAATCTTGTCACCTACCGTAGCACCATCATTTAACCTCAGTGATCCGGCATAGGTCGTACATCCGTTTAAAGTGGCTGTCAATAAATTATTGACTTCTGTTTGAGTATTGAGAGTAATGGTTGTAGTGTTGGCGCATTGACCTATAATAAAATTGGCATTAAACAAGGAAAAAAAGATTGTTATGAAAGCTGTGTATTTAGGGTGCATGACATGCGATTTTTCAATAGTAAAAATAGTAAATATTCTTTGGGCTTTAAGTTTTTTGAGCTTAGTTTTTTGAAAGATGTGAGCTGAATGATTTGAGAACCGCTAGTTTAAAAAGGGCTTGACCCTACAATTTACCTATTGCTAGGACTCATCTTTTTTATAATCTGCGGTCTTAATTTACTTTGGCGAAATACCTTTAATAAAACACACCAAAAAAGCATAATGAGGCAATTCATTTGAAAAAGGGCACTATTCATCGTTTTTGGGTCCTGAGTTACTCGATCAGTTTTGTATCGGCCTTATTTTTTTTAGCTCGCGATCTTCAAAAATACGTTAAGTGCAAAAAACTGTTCGAACTATAAGTGACCTCAAACCAATGAATCGGTGCAGATGCAGCAAAAAAACATTGAAGCAAAGCCAAAAGTGAGTTTTTTTTGCATAGTACTTTTGAAGTGAGGGAGCGTTAAGAAAAAATTCAGCCATGATTTTTTTTGCTACTTTTTGTTCCTACACAGTGTAGGAACAAAAAAGTAGAAGAAATATCTTTTCTTGCTCCAATTTTTATTAACAACACATATTCTATTTTTAGATGTGTCCTAATCTGGGGCTACTAGGCTATAATGAAAAAAGAGCTATTAAAGCATATAAAGTAAAAAATGCATCGGTGGCAAATTCTATAATCGAGATTACGTATCGTTTATTTTTCAATTGTTTCACTCAATTTAACATGCCTTTCAATCTCTGGTCTCCACTCTGCCTGTCTTGACATTGTATCGCATATTTTTTCATGAAAGTACACTTGATACCATGTTTTCTTTTGAAAATCACATATATTTTCATAAACTTTTTCAGAATGAATCATTAACTTCAATATAAATTCATCGGGTGGATCTCTGTGGTTATTTATAACTTGACTTAGTTTGGCTGGAGTAATGTCAATATCTTTTGCAAAGATGCTTCTCTTAGAATAGATCGCGTCTACATATGACTCCAGAAATCCTGAAAAGTAATTGCGATTATCATAAATAGTCTGTTTAAGATAATCTTCCATCTTTAATTTTAACTGCATGAGCTTAGCGTGGATGATTTGTTCCTTGGATAAATTTTTCATCCTCTTCAAGCGTGCTTCCATCAAGGCTGTAGCTTCTGATTGATATTCTTTTTTTGATTGATACCTAGAATCTAAACCAAACTCCGAATCAATAATTTCTTCTATATTTTTCTTGCTAGTCATGGTCAAATTGATTTATTAAAAATAATATTTCAGGCACTTCTATGCTTAAAGTCAATCCTGTCGCTGTCATATTGTATTTTTCGATATAATGGCTTGCCAATGCTGTTTTTGGTCTTAAAGAAACGCAAGCTAGTTCGGCATAATCGGACACTGCAATTTTGGAAGCATGTGCAATGAGGTTTCCTGCTATGTTGTCGTAAACTTTATTCTTTCCATGATTTTCGAAAGAAACTGTAAGTAATCTGATGTGTACTCTCCATTCGTCAGGAATTCTTTCTAAAGAAATAAGACCTAAGATTTCACTTGAACCTACTATATATAATTTATAAACTTCAAAATCCTGCTCTTCTTTCCAATTAAAGAAATATCGCTTTTTGCCTAATGCTTTATAGTCTTCGCTATCAACAAGGGATATTTCTACCCGATGCCTATTTCCAGTTGAAGTTTCGACAATAACCATACAATAAATATACGTAAAATGTTTCCTAATGTTGTAAATAAACCACAAAATGTTTACGCAGGAGTAAACTTTCGAAAAAACTGAATCTATGTTGTTACCTTCCCTTTCCTGGAATCCCTATTTTTCTTCTCCTCTCCACTATTTTTTCTCTATTAGCGTTTTACTTCATTACTTTTGCGGTTTTTAAGTACTACCACTTTCTAAAATAAATTTATGAGCAATATAAGGGTAAGATTTGCACCTAGTCCTACAGGGCCACTCCACATTGGCGGTGTGCGTACGGCTTTATACAATTATTTATACGCCAAAAAACATGGGGGTACTTTTATCCTCAGGATAGAAGATACCGACCAAACCAGATACGTACCGGGTGCAGAACAATACATCATTGATTCCCTCCAATGGCTGGGGCTTACACCAGAGGAAGGACCAGGTATGGGTGGAAATTACGGCCCATACAGGCAATCTGAGCGCAAGGCTATTTTTGCGGGATACGCACAAGAATTGATAGATAAAGGTTTGGCTTATTATGCTTTTGATACTGCAGAGGAACTAGATGCGAAAAGGGCAGAATCGGAAAATGACTCTTTTAAATATGGGCCAGCTACCAGATTATCACTCAAAAACAGCTTGAGTGTTTCTGCGGAGGAAACAGCTAAATACATCGCTTCTGGTGAATACACCATCCGATTGTTGATTCCTGCTGATCAAAAAATAGAAATAGAAGATGAGATCAGGGGCTTGGTCACTTTTGACTCCAATGAACTGGATGACAAAATCATGCTCAAAGGCGATGGCATGCCGACTTACCATCTGGCAAATATTGTGGATGATCACCTTATGGAAATTACCCACGTAATCAGAGGAGAAGAGTGGCTCAGCAGCACGGCTCACCACGTTTTATTGTACGATTATTTTGGCTGGCATGCTCCAAAATTTGCACATCTCCCACTCATCCTCAAGCCTACCGGTCAGGGAAAACTCAGCAAAAGAGATGGTGCCAAGTTTGGCTTCCCCGTTTTTCCATTGGATTGGCAAGATGAAGAAGGGAAATTTCCAGGTTTTAAAGAAGCTGGTTTTTTACCCGAACCATTACTCAACTTCCTTTCTCTTTTGGGTTGGAGCCCAGGCAATGATCTCGAGGTCATGACCGTAAATGATATGGTCGAACATTTCTACCTCGATAAAATTGTAAAATCTGGTGCTCGTTTTGATTTTGAAAAAGCTCAATGGTTCAATCAGCAATACATCATTCAAATGCCAGCAACGGAAATTGCAGCGATGATTTGCCCACAAGCGGAAGCATTGGGTTATACCACTGATACAGATAAGTTGACGCACTGCGCTTTGATGATGAAGGAAAGAGTTACTACTTTGCCACAAATTTTGGTTGACGCTGCTTTTTTATTCGAAAAGCCAAAAACTTTTGATAAAGAAACCTGGACCAAAAAATACAAACCAGAAAATAAAGATCATTTTATCCAATTGGCTCAGGTGATCGAGAATACAGGATCTGATGCCAAAGAACACCTGGATTTTATTGTAAAAGATTACATCAACAGCAATGGTTTGAAGATGGGAGAGGTCATGCCCATCCTGAGATTGGCACTTACAGGAACCATGCAAGGACCAGATCTGTTTGATACAATGAGCTTCCTTGGGAAAAAGGAAAGTGCAACAAGAATAATTGATGCATTAAACAATATCTAGATGGTAAAAAAGGTTAAAAAGACAGAAATTGCAGAAGTGCATAAGGAGTTGAAAGGTTTTTCTGTAGAAATCAACTCTTTTGGAGAGATAGAAACGAGTTATAGCATAGAACAATTGAATGATTTTCTCAATAAACACTCCGATTCGTCTGAAAAACAGGAAGAAGAGTAAATATTAGAGATCTAAAGTGATTTATAATCATTGCATTGTCTATTTTTGCAGTCCAATTGAAAAATTGGAAATAAAACATTTAACATTACCATTTTAGGAAGTCAGAAAAGCTGGCTTTTTGAAAGTTTTTTAAAATAAGAGGATAGTAAACTAACAATGAAATTTTTCAACCTTTTCACCCAAGAACTGGCCGTTGACTTAGGTACGGCAAATACCCTCATCATCCAAAACGACAAAGTTGTCATAGACGAACCTTCCATAGTTGCCATCAACAGATCTACCAACGAAATCATGGCTGTGGGTTATAGAGCCATGCAAATGCATGAAAAGACTCACGAAAATATCAAAACCATCAGACCTCTAAAAGATGGTGTTATCGCTGATTTTCAAGCTGCTGAAGCGCTGATACAAGGTTTGATCAATATGATCGGTGAAAAAAGAAGATTTTTTACGCACCTCAAAATGGTTATTTGTATTCCAAGTGGCATCACTGAGGTAGAAAAAAGAGCCGTTTTTGATTCTGCAGATCACGTCGATTCAAAAGAAACTTATTTGATACATGAACCAATGGCTGCTGCCTTGGGTATTGGCCTTGATGTAGAAGAGCCTATTGGCAACATGATCATTGACATAGGAGGTGGTACCACAGAAATTGCTGTGATTGCCCTTTCTGGAATTGTAACTGACCAATCAATCAGAGTAGCAGGAGATGAGTTTACCAACGACATCATCGACTACATGAAAAGAAAACACAACATCCTCATTGGTGAAAGAACTGCTGAGCAAATCAAAATCAATGTGGGTTCTGCTATCGTTGATTTGGATGATGCACCACCCAAATACGCAGTGAATGGTAGAGACATGTTGACTGGTATTCCAAAACAAGTTTTTACCAATCACTCAGAAGTTGCCGAAGCAATAGATAAATCCATTTCCAAAATAGAAGAAGCCGTACTCAAAGCGTTGGAAGATACACCACCTGAATTGGCATCTGATATTTACCGTACAGGTATTTACCTCACAGGCGGTGGAGCTTTGTTGAGAGGCCTTGCAAAAAGGATAGCCGCAAAAACTAAATTGGCCGTTCACGTAGCTGACGATCCATTGAGGGCAGTTGTAAGAGGCACAGGCATGGCTTTAAAAAATTCGCACAGATATTCTTTTCTAATAGATAGAAGAAGTATTTAAAAATATATTCTAAGCCTTCATTAGTAACTAATGGAGGCTTTTTTATTTTAAAAATACTTTTTTAAATTACCTCAACAGGTCGTTGTATGAAAAACTTCTTCCAGTTTCTTTTACTATTGATCTTTGCAAGTTTACAATTCTGGGCATGCAAAGTGGACAATGACAAAGCCCTTGAAAATTTGGAAAACACCACGGTTGTGGTAGAAGAAGATACGGCAGTAAACAACAAAGTTTCCAAGAGTCCATACGAAGCACCAAAAGGGTGGTCGGAACTTTCCGTTGAAAATGGTTTCATCATTGACATCAAGTACGCCACGGAAGATAATTTCACCAAAAAGCAAATTTACGATTGTCCTAAATGCCTGCTCAGAGCCGACGTAGCAGAAGCACTCCAATTGTTACAAGACCATCTCAAGGCAAACTTCAATCTGCGCATCAAAATGTTTGATTGTTATCGGCCTGCGCCTTATCAACAACGTCTATGGGATGCTGTCCCAAATGCTTCTTATGTGACTCCTCCTACAAAAGGTTCCATGCATTCAAGGGGAATGGCGGTGGACCTCACTTTGGTAGATAGTTTGGGCAACGAGTTGGACATGGGCACAGAATATGATTACTTTGGAAAGGAAGCACACATAGACCACAAAGATTTACCTGAGCAGGTTTTGGCCAACAGGCAATTTCTTCAAGAGAAAATGAAAGCCTATGGATTTGAAGGCATCAGAACCGAATGGTGGCATTTTGCGTTTACCAAAAGGTATTTTAATTTAGAAAAGTTTGTGTGGCCTTGTGAATAACAATAGATAATTATGAATGCAACAATCGTTACAGTAGGTGATGAAATCCTAATCGGGCAAGTTGTCGATACAAATTCTGCATGGTTGGGAAGCCAATTGGTGAGTTTGGGTATTGACGTTGCTGAAATTCGGTCCATCAGCGACAAAGAGGAGCCCATATTAGAAGCTATTGGCACCGCCTTTCAACAATCAGATCTTGTATTCATGACAGGAGGATTGGGCCCAACCAAGGACGACATCACAAAAAAAGCTATTGCGAAGTATTTCAATGCATCCATGGTTTTTCACGAAGCCACATTCGAAGTCATCAAAGCCATGTTTATCAGATTTAACCGCTCGATGTCTGAATCGCACATGGAACAATGTTATATGCCAGATAATGCGGTCATTTTGCCCAATAACATGGGAACTGCTCCGGGAATGTTGTTTCACCAAGGCGAAAAAATGTTGTTTTCCATGCCAGGTGTACCTTTTGAGATGAAAGCAATTTTTGAAGACAATATCAAGGAAATCCTCATTCAAAAAACGGGTAATAGTGCTTTCATTCACCACCGCACTTTGATGACAGTTGGTCAAGGCGAAACTGCATTGGCTGATAAAATTCAATACATTGTCGACACTTTTCCTCCGCAAATTTCTATGGCCTATTTGCCTTCACTCGGCAGCGTGCGTTTGCGAATTACGGGTAAAAGTACGTCTCCTTCCATCAAAGAAGAAGTAGAACATTATGCTGCTTTGGTTGAAAAAGAAGTAGATTATTATGTATACGGTTATGACAACGAGACATTGGAAGCAGCCGTAAAAAGAATGATTGATCAAAAAAAATGGACTTTGGCTACAGCCGAAAGTTGTACAGGTGGTTATTTGGCTCACCGCTTGACCTCTATTCCAGGAAGTAGTTCTTACTTCCAAGGCAGCATCGTTTCTTATAGTAATACCGTAAAGCAAAACTTACTTGGTGTAAAGGCTGAAACACTGGCAACTTTTGGTGCCGTCAGCGAAGAAACAGTACTTGAGATGGCTGAAGGTTGTAAAAATAGACTCAATGTAGATATCGCTATTTCTATTTCTGGAATTGCAGGTCCAGATGGAGGAAGTCCAGAAAAACCCGTTGGTACCGTATGGTTTGCCATTGCTTATCCTGGAGAAAATACCAAAGCTTATAAAATCACCGCCTCAAAGGACAGACTCAAAAATATAGAATATGCTGCCAATGTCATCATGGGAAAACTCCTGAGGAAATTGGCAGCAAAAGAATTTAGTTATCGACTTTCGTAAATCTTCCTGTTAAAATATTTTGTTCGATTGCTACTTGGATAAAATATTGTCCGGTAGCTATTTGACTCACATTGACTTTATTGAGACCGTCAACGCTATTGCCCTTCATTACCATTTTACCATTCAAGTCATAAATGATATATCTGCCCTTTGCAGAGATAACATCTGGCACAACGAAGGTAATTTCTTCATCAGCAGGAACAGGATAAACGGTCAATCTTGACTGGAACAAGTCATCTTTGGTGCTTACAGTTGTATTTTCTATCAAAATATTGAAGTCTATGACTCCTGCCCAACCACCAACACCATTTTCAACGATGATTTTCAAAACATCGGTGGCATTTTCTGATGGCCCAAGTTCTGGTCCTACGTTTTGATACACAATTATTCCTGCGTTGACATCCGCTTGACTAAAGGTTTCTCCCACAGAAAGTAAATTTCCACTTTTGGTGATCATACCAAAACTTACATCATTTACAATTTTATAAACCAGATTTTCTGGCGTAGTATTGCCATTCAAAGCTTCAAGAAAACTTTTGGAAATCGACCCGGTTTTTTGATATTCTACTTTTAAAGTATTCGTACTGACAGTTGGATTGTCAACTTCCAAGTTTCCACAAAGCTCTATTTCCAGACCTTTCAATGAACCACCATTACCCGCAACAAGATCTTCAACCTTCAATGTCCAAGTTCCATTTGAAGCAGTATTGTTGAATGTATCCAATGATTCTACAGCCTTATACTGCGCATTTGCAGTGGTCGCACATGTGAAAATTGAGGGTGCATCATTATCAAAACCAAAATTGATATTCATTCTGCGCGGACACTGATTGTTCCAAAGAATGACTGCTATATTGGTTGGCGAAATTAAGGTTCCTTTCAAATCTTTGAAATTGTCATGATCTATATTCACACTTTTGACATTCAGGTCTGTAATATTGAAATTATCACCAATCAAGATTTTGGACTCTATCGTTGGTCTTCCCGATTGAGAAAGGTTTTGAGGAAGATCAGAAGCCGCGTAGGTTTTACAAGCCAATACCTCCGTACCAAAAGCAAAAACTTCACTATTTACTGAGCCACAGCTATTACTCGCTTTGACTCTCCAATAATATATTTCAGCTTTATCCAAAGTTTTATTGGCTAGTTTGACCGTATCGGGTGTAGCGATAGAAATCTCAATTTGGTCTTGCAAAAAGCGCGGATCTTTGCTTACTTCCAAAGTATAAGTGTCCGCATTGAAAGCAGAAGTCCAAGTAAATGTTGGCAGTCCTTCAAAGTTTTTGGTTCCAGTTTCTGGACCAACCAAACTTAAGTCATCAAAATTGGTAGATGTTACTTCATATGTGATCGTTTGGAAAGTTGTATCATTTTCAGAATCAATCGCATATAATACAATTTCGTAAAGCCCAGATGAAACATCATTACTAAATGTAAGCTGTAGAACATTGTCAATTCCAACTTTTTCTGTAGATTTCAAAAAATTAGATTGTATACCTTCAGGAAGAGCTTTTATGGCAAAACTAACATCACCAGAATAAGCACCTACACTCTTTGTTGACAGTCCAATATTTGAAGTATTAGGTAAACATAATTTAGTTTCATTTACTGTCGCCAATAAAAGAGCTCCTTGTTTCTCAGTAGGTGTAATTGTTAAATTGACATTGTTAATATCAAAAAAGAAATTGTCAGAAGCCTTCACCATAATTCTTGCATTGGAGGTAGTTACGTCGGGAAGAAAAATTGTTGCTTCACCATCATTAGCCGTTTTTGATGAAATCAAAATCATCTTTTCATTTTCAGGGTCCAAAACGCCATCTAAAGATAGATAGATGTCAACGTTTTTACAGCTAACTGGGCTTAAATTAGTGTTAGCAACATCCCACGAAATAATTAAAGGCTCACCTGCTTTTATTGTCATTGGTGCGTTTGGAGATAAAACAGTAAACGGACCTGCTTGATCTGTCACATCCATCTTTACAAACTCCCAAGTTGCAAGTCCTGTTTCTGAATTATTGTCTCTTACACTTAAAGCAAAGTTTAGAGACCTTTTATATGTTGGTAATATCTCATTAATCGAGTTTACGTTTGAAATCACATTACTAGCACTTGGAAAAACCCTATAGTTATTACCATTGGGTGGAAAAGATCTAAATATTGGTGCGTTATCTGTTGGGCTTCCTAAGGGTGTCGATTTCAGATTGGCGTCTTTCTGTTCCCAACAATATGTAAGTGTATCCTCTTTCGCATCTATGGCTGTTCCCTGTAAAATAAACGGTGTTTTAAAGGGTATTGTGCGCCCAGATTCTGGCATTTTAGTAATCTTTGGCGGTTCATTATTACTGACTATTGCATTTGCACAGCTAAAACCAGTTGACGCAGGGTCTCGCATGTAATTGTAAATTTCTATTAATGATGCATTGTGATAATAAGCATCACTTTGAGTCACCACATTGTTACTTCCACAAAGACCACCATAGGACATAATGGTACTTCCACTTCCAGGTTCAAAATCATTACCTGCTGCAATATTTTCACCACAATTATTAAAAGTGTGGTTGGCTCCAAATTGGTGTCCCATTTCATGCGCAACAAGGGTATTTGTAATTGCTATAATATTTCCTCCACTAAAACAACTCACTCCACCACCTTTGTTACCTGCACAAGCAGCTCTTAAAAAAGCAACTCCACCTACATCTGTACATTGGTTTGTATAAACATGTGCAAAATCATACGTGTTTAAACCTATCAATGTATTCATAATCCCTGTGTTTTGTCCTAGAATTGTTCCTCCCACATTAGCCACAGTATATGGGTCAGTTCCAGCATCCAAAAAGACAATCTCATCATTGCGATCAATCAATTTGAGCGCAATACCCAAATCTTTTTCAAATATCTGATTCAAACGATTGATCGTTGAAACAATATCTGAAAGTGCCTTTTCTTTTGTACCTCTCACTGCACCCCATTCACCTGTACAAGCAATCGCCACTCTATATTCTTGCAGCACACTCGTTTTGCTTCTAGCTGTTGTATGTTTGGAGTCCGTGGACGGATTTCTGACCCCTTCCTGCTCCAAGCCACATTTTATTGGTTCTTGCTGATTGGGAAGATCTTTCATATAATAAGCATAATAATAGTCTTTATTATTCCTGGAAACAGGTGAAATGTACATCTCCTTATCTTTTCCTTCGATACTTGCATGAAGTCCGTAAGCGCCAACATCAAATCTCACGGAAGCTTTGCCATCTTTGCTTCTACCTTTGTAGGTCTTGATGTTGGGATATTTTCTAGCCAAGCCCTCTTGCATCATGCTATATTCTTGCACAACAAAAAGCATATCGCCCTCTGGCGTTGGCAAACTTATTTCCTTTGCACTTCTATCTGTTACTTGATTTAACTTCAATAAAAATTCTGGAAAATCAATTTGAACGGCTTGATAATTGAACGGTCGCTCTTCTACGTTTGATTCTATCATGACTTCTGCTGGAATTGCAGTTATCCTTTCAAATAATTTCTGGGCATTCAGATTAATAGCAAACAACAACAGCAAGGAAAAAAATAAAAACTTTTGCATAAAATATTTTATTGGTTAGGCAAGAAATTCGCTTATCTTATTAAGCTAAAAATAATGACTTAGTTGTAAAATTAGTGTTTATTGTGAATTTGTTAGCAAAAATAATACCTTTCGGAATATGGATTGACCAGAATTATTGTGTAGAAAATTTGATCGAGATCGAAAAGAGAAATTGAGGCATAGCCTAAGTTCTGGCGAAATTGAACGATGAAGATATCGAATAAATTTGCAGCAAGAAAATGGTCAAATCTATTTCCGAAAGGTATATTATGCGTTAAAAGGTGGCCTTAATTTGTGCCCGTCCTACATGGATGGGGTTTAAATCTCCCGTTTTGCGCCCTTCATAATTGATCGTAAGATCCAGCACACCATTCAATCGTCTGGTATACAAAAGATTCCACAAGATGTTTTTACCATTTTTGAGGCCGTCCAAGATGTCATATTCCAATGGCGTATTTGCTTTCCCTTCATAATTGATATTCACAAAGCTAAATGTAAGATCTAGTGCAGATTTATTTGAATTTCTTTGGTTGAATGCTATCGACCATTCATTGATATTGGCCTTTTCGTTCTGATTGATTAACTGCTTTCTGTTGTTGTATTTGTATTTGGTATTGATTCTGAAGGAAGTACTTGGCCTAAAACTTACCTCTCCATTGATGGCAGCATACTTGATCCGATGGTCTCTATCATCAAACAATTGGGAGTCATATGTTTTTAATCCCAATGTGGAGGTCATGATAAAATCCGTGTTTTGATAAATTTGTTTTCTGATGCGCAACTCATCTTCATTGGTAGCACGGGCTTCAAAACCATTGAGCAAATTGTTTTTGAAGTTGAGATATCTGCTGATCAAAATGACGTCAAAGGATGGATTTCCCCTATTGAAATAAAAGTTATTGACATACGCTGCATTGGTCGTAACCAATTGATCCAAGCCAAACTCCATAAATGGATTGAGCGGGCGGTCCGTCCCATTCGCCTGTGTCTTTGTATTAATCCTGATGCTCAGAAAGTTATTGAATCTGCCCAAGAATTTTTTCCATTTCACATCGGTGGAATCTATGCTCCAAAACTTTGCTGGATCTATTCTGAAACTATGGTTGAATGATAAATTGTTGGTCGTAATAAATTCATTATTGGGTAGGGCAATCCGGATATAGGTTGCGTATGGATTGGATGGATCATACCTGAAATCTGTCACATTTTGAATGGTGTCTGTTGCATTACCCACATAAACATAATCTCCGAGGTTATTTTCTACTTTTTGAAAGATGTACTCTACTTTGGGTTCTTGACCAGAAGCCAATTGATAGTTGGTCGTGAGCTGCATCCCTTGGTTAAAACTGGTGAGCACGTGGTCTAAACTACCAAGGGTTGTTTTCTTGGACCGTTCGTTGGGCACCAATATTTGATCAACCACTTCGTAATCTCTGTTTTTAAAGCTGAGGATAAACCGGTTACCAGCGTTTTTATTCCAATTCAAATTCAATTCCCATTCATTGATGTCCAGGGCCTTTTCCAAATCACCCAACTTGGCAAAATCATCATTTCTTTTGTTGAATGAGAATTTAGCAAAAAATGGCCGACTAGTGTTGCTGGCAAAATAGTATCGAGTATAGTTAAAAGCATAACTCTGAGCCAATATACTGTCTGTTTTTATCAGATTGGAGGTGTTTCTTTCTGATTCTAAGGCAACACCAAATGTCGCGTCATCCAACCGTTTAAATGATCTTGAAATATTGAAATTTGGTCTCAAAAACTGGATTTCTTTCAACAATGTTTTGCTACTTGTAATGCCCAGGTCAGCCTTGATGTCCCACCCGTGAATGCGATATTCTCCCAATATTTGGTTCCTGACACCTCTATAAAAACCTTGAATGCCGTATGTAGAAAATCGATACCCGATCGACCATTGATTTTGGCGTTTCAGTACCGACTCCATTTGGATGATCGTTTCACCAATTCTGCTGATAGAATCTGTATTCCAATCCCTGATAAATTCTGCTGTGCGATAGGGGTTCAATGGGTTGAATGTTTTATCTGTCCGTTCAATTTTAGCCTTATTGATCAAGGTTACCTTATTAGAATCCGCCACAGGAGTAATGTTTTCAAATTCAAGAAATCCTGCAAAGCCTGCATTATTTCCATCATCCAAAGTCGAAAAACGGTTCATGTCTATATTACTCATTGCAAGTTCGCTAGATAACTTGCTAGTTGCACCTAGGTTTACTGTTCCACCAAGCGTTGCCATTTGTTTCTTTTCTGGAGGTACCAATTCAATTACCGGTTCATACTTTCCTTGACCAAAACCTACATATTTGTAGACTCGACCGTTAACGCCCAAACTCACATCTATCTCATAACTTCCTTTTCCAACACCTACTTCCGAAAAACTGGCAAAGTATAAACCTTTTGTTTCGTCTGCCGAAAACCTGAGATAGGTAGGATTTGGCTCTTGTGGAAAATTGGGGTTGGTCAGTAATTCATACGTGATCTGAGCCGTCACAGATTCTCTTTCAGCAAGAGGCCTTACTCCTGACCTGTAAGCAAGCGTCCGACTATCTCCACTGGCCTCCAAGGTGCTGATGTCGACACTATCCAGTTCTATCTGGCTAGTAGAGTTTTTACTGTCCTGTTCTGTATAAAAATTGACATTGATTTTGTAGTTTTTGCCTACTACATCATTCCTCAAGTGATATAAAGTTCTGAAATAATTGAGGTCTGTGTATTCAAATTCTATGATGATCCTGGTTTCTCTGGCAATTAAACGATTGGGCGAAAAGATGATCTCTGCGCTGTTGTAGTCAATAACATAATCATATTCCAAGCCACGCCTCAGCAGTTCACCATTGAAATACACCTTCTCCTGACCAGAAAGGATGATGATGAATCTTTCATTGTTATTTCCGACTAAGCGATAAGGTCCCTGATTACCTTCTTTGGTTGGAATTGTTTGCCTGGCAAATTTACCCCGCGAACTGGCAACATTCACCTTGGTATTGACCTCTGCACCTCCACCGATGTATTGATCGTGATTGAGATTGATGCCTTTGAGCTTTTTTTGGAAATTCATAAAATAGGAATCCGGTCGGCGCAGTTCAAAATCTCCGGCTACCAAAGACGTTTTGTCTTTAGAAACCTCTATAAAAACTTTGTCAAACTCCTGCAAAACTTGGGTGTTCCCTTCTGGTTGAATGGGAATATTATCGTCTGATATTGCTGCAACGACTTTCAAACCGTTGCCCAATTCCCCACTCATTTGCATGTCAAAATTGGAATTCAGAACCAAACTTTGGCTATTCCCAACAGAAAAACCACGAGTAAAACTCCCGTTATAAACCAAATCTTCACCTTGGATCAGCCCAATTCCTTTAGTGTTGACCGCGTCTAAATTATATATGACATCGTATTTATATTCTTCGACTTTGATCAGGGAGGTGTCAAATGCACTCACAAGACGCGAACGAGATTCCAAATATCGGTAAGAAATCGCAATCGTATCTCCGATATTGGCTGTGTCACATGGTAAGTAGAGTTTATGAGCCTCGGCATCAAAAGAAGTAAAAAAGATGGATTGGCCACGATTTTGCAATGTGATAGAAGATGGCAAAATCAAATGTTCTTCGACAAGTGTTATGGCACAACTTGAATCAATGACCATATCATATCTTGCCAGAAAACTTTGCGAAAATAGGGGTAAGCATGATTGTAGTAATAAAAGTATGATGCCATACTTTATCACTGAAGCATAAATGTTTCTGAACTTATTTTTTCTGTTGCCTATCACCAAAAATTAATCAACCATCGAAATTTATAATAGAACAGATCGATGAGTGTAGGCAAATATACTCTAAGCTTTAGAAGCTTATCCCCATCATCAATCCTATTCTTGGTTTTATACCGGTATACTCTCTGTCGAAAACACTATAGTAGTAAGTATATGGAAAGCCCTCCATTTGGTCGCCTGAGTCCGTCACATCACTATACCTCACTCCTCCACCAACAAAAAAATCAAGATTTATTCTGGAAGTAAGGTCTATGTGTGTTCCTATCAGTAAACCACCTTCAATGGCATTTATTTCCCTCTTTGCTATGTTCCTTAACGGTTCGGGTACCCCATTTACGTATTTATAAAAGGCGTTTTCTGAAGATAATGAAAGATATTGAGCATAAGGAGCTCCATAAAAACTGATGTTGTTTAAAAACCAAGCGCCTTTGTGGTTGGACAACATGAATCTATACTGAGCTGCCAATTCAAAACCACCCAATTCTTCATCGGAATTTTTTTTCAAAATAAACGATGGCATGATGATGATGGATGACTTTCTGTCCCCAAAAAATCGTTCGTAACCAAACTGAAATTGTGAATTGCCCAACTCGGGAATGCCTAATTTGATGGCATTTCTATATGGATAATTTGGAGATTCTTGAGCGCCCAATTGGGAAAACATAAATAACACTATAAAAATGGTAATTGCCCTTTTCATTATTATATTTTTATTTGATCATTAACTCTTTGGTATTCAAAATTTACAACGTTTTCCTGTGCATAAGAGTTACCAAAAAAGAGAAATATATGGTTTTCTGATTAAAAATCAAGACCTGGAAAGAAGGCATCTTCATAGTGTTCTATCGTCAGCTTATCCACTTCATAACCAATTAAGGTAATGATGTCAAAACGAAAATTCCCATCATAGTCCATCTTTTCCA
Source organism: Bacteroidota bacterium (assembly GCA_029567325.1). GTDB lineage: Bacteria > Bacteroidota > Bacteroidia > Chitinophagales > Saprospiraceae > JADKBO01. The sequence continues at coordinate 46,458 of JAKQLF010000122.1, forward strand.
TGTAAGCGGTCGCTGCTCTTACCAACAATCTCTTTTTCTGGTGATTGACAGCCACTGCCGGATCGCCCCAAGTGTCGATGGCTCGGCTTTTTACTTCAATGAAAACTAAGTCTTTGTTTTTCTTTGCAATGATGTCAATTTCCAACTTGCCTGTACGCCAATTGACAGCTTCGATTTCATAACCAGATTGTTGCAAAAAAGTAAATGCAATGTGCTCTGTAAACTTACCTTTCTCGGTGGTAGTTTTACGTGTAGACATGCGTTGTAGAAATACAGATTACTTTTTATTGAGTCTCAATGTTTTCAACACTTTATTTTTAGAGTCATAAAGTCTCACAAAATATAGTCCATTATTGAGTCCTGAAACATCATGAGATGCGCCTCTGAAGTGATTTTCTGTTTTAATTTCTTTTCCTAATACATTGTATAAAGAAACTCTATTGACACTAGCGTCGTTCTTGATGAAATACAGTTGTTCTGTCGGGTTTGGATAAATCAATAAATCCTCCTGACCTTTGATGTTATTGCTAGAAACCGTATTGTCAGCAATTACAGCAGCATTCGCTTTTGTCTGAGCTAGCAAATTTTTGAAATCTTTGTCACCATACAACTTGAGCTGTAAAGTAGTACTAGCTTTAAGACCTGAAGGATCAAAATATATTTTAAATAAAAGGTTTGTATTTGCTTTTAGGATGTTGGGTCTTCGGACGTCGATTTTATCAAAATTTTCGTTGTAACACAATTCAGCATCACACATGGTTGTCTTCCATGAATTTGGAAAATCACTTCCTTTTTCTATCACCCAGTAAACCTCCACATCACTGGCTCCTTTATTGGAAATGACCAGATTGTAAGTGTACATGGTATTCTCATTAACTACCACGTCCAAGCTCTGTGGATCAATGGTGACCTGAGCGTTTATTTGTAAAAACGATAAGCAAAAAACTATAGATAATAATCGGGTAAAAAGTCTCATCATGCAAACTCTCTTTATACATTCATTACAAATATAGCACATTATTGTTTTCACTAATCGAAAGATTTTGTTAAATCTCTATTCGGAACATAATAATCAGGGTTTTCACGCAATAAATGTCTGATTATCAGATTAGTAATATTTCATATATTTTTTTAAAATAATATATAATTGCAAAAGTGATTTATCATAGCCAAACACATTTATTTGTGAAAATATAATTGCTTTTGTGAAATTCTGTATGTGAGTTTTTTGAACAGTTTTCTTCATAAATCATTCATAGTGTGCTGATTCAAAATATAGTTTTATTGATATTCATGTTTCCATTCTGTTTTTATCAGATTCTGAATGAATAAAAAGTAGGTTTTATTTAACATCATATGACTGTTTTCAAGCAATTTAGTCAGACATAATTTGAAAAAGTGTGCGATATTTGCACTCCGAAATCAGAAACTACGTTTCTTTTTTATATTAATCATAGAAACTACATCACTTAAAAACTGTTGACATTATAAGGAGTAATATGGTTTTTACTTCTGAAAGTTGACTAAAACATTAAAAATACCATGAAGGACTTTTCTCATGTTTTCAATGCACACCCCAGTTACATTGAATCAATTTATAAGAATTATCAAAAAAACCCAGCGGAAGTAGACCAAGAATGGCGCTTGTTTTTTGAAGGTTTTGATTTTGCTTCGCAAAGTAATGGACATGCAGCTCCTTCAGAAGCAAGTTTTGATACTTCTTTTTCTACCAAAGAATTTGGCGTGCTCTCCATCATCCACGGTTTCAGGTCTAGAGGGCATTTACTATCTACCACCAACCCAATCATGGCTCGTAGAGACCGTGCCCCACACTTAGACCTCAACGATTATGGTTTGGAAGAATCTGATCTTACCAAGGTTTTTAGTGCTGGTGAAGAAATTGGCATGCACAATGCAACCCTTCAGGAAATCATCAATAGACTCAAAACCATCTACTGTGGACAGATTGGTGTCGAATACGCACACATCGAAAACAGAGAAAAGCGCATGTGGCTCCGCAATAAAATGGAAGGTCGCAATCTGAGTGCTGACTATGGCCTTCCCACCAATAAGAAAAAACGAATTCTTGAAAAACTTAATGGCGCAGTAGTTTTTGAAAAATTCTTACACACCAAATATGTTGGTCAAAAAAGATTTTCACTTGAAGGTGGAGAAACTACCATCGCTGCTTTGGATGCAATCATCAACATTGCAGCTGAGGACAAAGTCGAAGAAGTAATCATGGGTATGGCCCACAGAGGTCGTCTCAATGTATTGGTCAATATATTGGGAAAAACCTATGACATGGTCTTCAACGAATTTGAGGGTAATACACTTTTGGACCAAAGTTTTGGAGATGGAGATGTAAAATACCACCTAGGCTTTTCTTCCATGGTTGAAACCCCAAGTGGCAAAACTATTCACCTCAAAATGGCTCCCAATCCTTCTCACCTCGAGGCAGTCAATCCTGTAGTAGAAGGTTTTTCTAGAGCGAAAGCAGATTTATTATATCAAAGTGATTATGACAAAATATTGCCCATCATCATCCACGGCGATGCTGCGATAGCAGGTCAAGGAGTGGTTTACGAGGTTGTACAAATGAGTCAACTTGCCGGTTATTACACAGGAGGTACTATTCACTTTATAACCAACAATCAGATTGGTTTTACCACTGATTTTGATGACGCAAGATCATCTACTTATTGTACAGCTGCGGCTTCTTTGGTTCAAGCACCAGTTTTTCACGTAAATGGTGATGATCCAGAGGCGGTTGTTTTTGCTGCCGAATTAGCTACTGAGTACCGTCAATTGTTTAACAATGACGTGTTTATTGACATGGTTTGTTATAGAAGACATGGTCACAACGAAGGCGACGATCCAAAATTCACCCAACCTAGGATGTATGATCTGATTGCTGAGCATCCAAATCCACGTGAAATATATGGTAAGATATTAGCTGATAGAGGGGAAGCGGATGCAAAACTTGCAGAAGAATTGGAAAGCAAGTTTTGGAATGTTTTGCAGGAACGTTTGGATGAAGTAAAACAACAATCCTTACCATATAAGTATCAGGAACCTGAGTTGGCATGGAGACAATTGGAGAGAACTTCAGATCCAAAAAGCATTTTTGGAAAGAAATTCAACACCGGTATTTCAAAAGAAGATGTAAATGCAGTTGTAAAACACCTACAAACTGTGCCCAAGGGATTCACCCCGATGTCCAAGATCAAAAGATTGGAAAAATCCAAAAAAGAAATGATTGATAAGGGTGAGATCGACTGGGGTTGGGCGGAATTGATTGCTTATGGTTCTATCCTCAAAGACGGAAAGAATGTCCGTATGAGTGGTCAGGATGTAAAGAGAGGTACCTTCTCTCACAGGCACGCTGTATATACTGACGAGAAAACTTACGAACAATACAATAGGTTGAATGGAGCCGGAAATGGTCGATTTATGATTTTCAACTCCTTGCTTTCAGAATTCGCTGTTTTGGGATTTGAGTATGGATATTCATTGTCAACTCCGGATTCTTTGGTTTTGTGGGAGGCACAATTTGGTGACTTTTCCAATGGGGCACAGACCATCATTGACCAGTTTATTTCTGCTGCAGAAAGTAAGTGGCAGCGCATGAGCGGTCTGGTGATGTTGTTGCCTCATGGTATGGAAGGTCAGGGCCCTGAACACTCGAGTGCAAGACTAGAGCGATATTTACAACTTTGCGCCAACTTCAATATGATCATAGCCAATGTTACTTCACCGTCCAATTATTTCCATTTATTGAGACGACAACTTGCTATGCCATATAGAAAACCATTGATTGTCATGTCTCCAAAATCTATGTTAAGACATCCCAATTGTATGAGTCCGATCAGCGAGTTGGAAAGTGGCAATGAGTTTCTTCCTATTATTGCTGAAAAGCAAGTAAAACCCAAAGATGCCAAGAGACTTTTGTTCTGTTCTGGTAAAGTGTACTATGAACTAGATGAATACCGTACAGCCAATAAGATCACTGATACAGCTATCTACCGTGTAGAGCAATTGTATCCGTTGGACGAAGAGCAGATCAGATCAATCATCAAGGAACACGGAAAAGCAGAAGTGTTCTGGGTACAGGAAGAATCATCCAATTATGGACCATGGTTGTATTTGATGCAATATTTCAGAAAAGACAACATAGAATTGGTGGCTAGAAAACCATCAGCTTCACCAGCAACCGGATTTAAAAAGGTACATGATCAACAGCAAGAAGATCTCATGAAACGTGCCTTTGGCGTCGCATAATTTATACTTTGGCTAAAACAAAAATTGCATTCTTCTGCACGGCCTGTGGTCACGAATCTCCAAAATGGATGGGTAAGTGTCCATCGTGCGGGGAGTGGAATACTTTAGTTGAGGAATTGGTGCAAAAATCAAGCGGTACCAAGGACTTGATTGACGACCTCGTGCACAGAGATTCAGGCAGAAAGAAAACTTTTCCTCAGTTACTTCAGGACATTGTACCCGGGCAGAACAGTCGCAGCGACACAAAGGACGGAGAACTCAATCGGGTATTGGGAGGAGGTTTGGTCAGTGGCAGTTTGGTTTTGATCGGGGGTCAGCCAGGAATTGGAAAGTCGACCTTATTGTTACAGTTGGCCATGCGTTATGGCAAAACAGTATTGTATGTTTCCGGGGAAGAAAGCGAAGAACAAATACAAATGCGGGCTCAGCGCATCACTGGAGATGGTAGCCAATGTTTTATTTATACTGAGACTGATCTTACAGAAATTTTGAGTCAAGCGCTCAAAATGAAACCAGCGCTCATCATCATCGACTCCATCCAAACGGTAGGAAATGGAAATATAGAAAGTGCGCCTGGGTCTATTACTCAAATCAGAGAATGTACGGCTCAGTTTCAGAAGTTTGCCAAAGAAACCAATATTCCCGTCGTTTTGATTGGCCATATTACCAAAGAAGGTGGCTTGGCAGGACCCAAAGTTTTGGAACATATTGTGGACGTTGTCTTGCAATTTGAGGGAGACCAAAATAACATTTACCGCGTTTTGCGCACCACCAAAAACAGGTTTGGTTCCACAGACGAATTAGCCATCTATTCTATGGACGCGGGAGGTTTGCGAGAAATTCTCAATCCTTCAGAAATGTTGATTTCACAAAGCGATGAAGACCTCTCTGGTACTGCGGTAGCCTGTGCAGTGGAAGGACTGCGGCCTTTACTTTTGGAAACGCAAGCTTTGGTGACGCCGACGGTTTATGGTACTCCGCAAAGATCTGCCACTGGTTATGATGCTCGCAGGTTGTCAATGATTCTTGCCGTTTTGGAAAAAAGATGTGGTCTGCCTTTTGGAAGTCGCGATGTATTTCTCAATCTGGTGGGAGGAATCAAAATCTCAGACCCTGCCATTGACTTAGCCGTGGTGATTGCCCTCATTTCTTCTTTGCAAGATATTTCTATCGGTAAAAATATTTGTTTTGCAGCCGAGATTGGCCTCACGGGCGAAATCAGAGGAGTTCCGCGTATCGAACAGCGCGTCCAGGAAGCTGCCAGACTTGGTTTTGATACCATGTATATTTCCAAGTACAGTCCCTCTATCAAAGTACCCGGCATTCATGTCAAACTTATTTCTAAACTAGAAGACATTTTTCAGGAAATCTTCGGATAATTTAATTCGAGAAAAACTGAAATGCTCTTGAGAATGTTTACAAAAATTATGAATATTTGTATACCATTCGGAAAATGGGTTGACCAGAATTATTGCGCAGAAAATGGTCAAATGTATTTCCAAATGGTATAAATAATAAAAGGCTATTTGCCATGCACGATATAGAACCATTTTTCAGGTGGAGGGATGAATATACAGCCGAGGAAGACAGCCAGTCGCCCTTTTTTGGCCAAACTTACAATGAGTTTGAGTACACCAATATGATTTATAATTATTACATCCATCCATATTGGGACAGCATAGGATCTGCTACTTTATACCTCAAGGTTTTGTATGTGGATTACTTCAAAGGTTATGCTTTGATTGAGTTGATTGGTGAATGGAATGATTGTTTATACAATGATATCATGTACCTCAAAAACGAGTTGATCAACCACATGACCAAACAAGGTGTTCATAAGTTTGTGCTGTTTTGTGACAATGTCCTCAATTTCCACGGTTCTGATGATTGCTATTATGAAGAGTGGTGGGACGACATCAAAGATGATGAAGGCTGGATCGTGATGATCAATACTTTTGACCATGTTTCGCAAGAATTAAAACGTACCAGACTCCAACATTATGTCAATTTTGGCCCGCAGTTCAATGATGTTTTATGGCAACGAAAGACACCAGAATTGGCGTATAAGGAGGTAAAGCAGTTGTTGAAACATCGGGTGAAGGAATTGTGGTAGGTTAGTTTATCATTTAACCTGCATTGTAAAAATCCTTTCAATCTTTGGATAGATTTCGACATTTTCCAAAATATACTTCTTGGAATATAAACTTGAGTCTCGGTGGACTGCGAAATTCATTTCGCTGTAAATAAGATTTAAACATTCTTTGACGACCAAATAAATTTGGTTATCTACCGATCATAGCAGAATGTTTTAGCTGCTATCGACGTATGCATTTTATCCCAATTCTTTTATCAATCACCTTTCACAAACCTCAAAGTACTGACCTTTCCATTTTGCATATTTACAATCTTCAAAAAATACACTCCTGCACTTTGATTGCTTAAACTGATCTCAACCTCTGCATCAACTTTCTCAATGTTTTGTAAAAGTTGTCCTGAGGTATTATAAAGTTGTATTATACTTGGGCTTGTCAATCCTGAAATGGAAAGCAAATCATTCGAAAATTCAACATCATAGGATGACTCTTGATGAGAAATTTCTTGGTTTGGAACAAGCTTGTCACAGGTTTCACAATTTACATCTCCGAGTAGTCTATATAATGTTTGATCAACCTTCAAGTAATTTAGTATGGGTTTTGGATCCACAATAAAAGTATAAGCCAAATTTGGATCAATGAAATAGGAATACTTATGAAAAGATTCCGCATTAAAATAAAATTCCAATGCTCCAATACCTTCAACCAGAACAATTGGAAACCAATTTGAACTCATATGGCCAAATTGAACACGCCTATTTTTATCAAATATGTCTATCGTTTTTAAAGAATCAATTATCATTTCAGAATATTCACTCCAAAATAAGGTATCGCCAACTTTCAAATCAAAATCGTACCATTTGTATCCTTCAAACCATACTTGTCTCCCATATTGTGAAAGAGAACCACCAAAATATTCAGCTTTTAGAGTGTCTTTCTCCCACCGGGTGTTTTGAAGCTTTTCAATAAAACAACTCTCAGGATAAGGTGGAAAATATATACTACAATAATACCATTCTGTCCCAGGATCAAAGACTTGGGCTTTCACATTTATTATTCTAAAAAACAGAATCAGAATAAAAAGTAAAATCAATCTCATCATAATTTGAGAATTTTATATGATTTAAAATCATAAGGTGATTTGAGGAAACAGCATGAAAATAAACTATTTAATGCAAAACGCATTGAAAAAACCCATCTTCATAAATCACCGTTTCTCCAAGTAAGGGCATATTTTTCCTTCTCGTAGTGTCCTGCTCAAAAGAAACATGAAAAAATCCTTTGATAGAATTATTAGTTATTTCTGTAAGATTCACATAATTACTTGCGTCTTTTTTTATTTTGAAATTTGCCTCAATGATGTCGAATCCATGAATAAATGTGTTTAGTAAGGCTAAGGGCGTAGAATCACTAAATTTATAATAACCCACTTTGGCAGGAATGCGCAGCAGCCCTAAACTCACATTTCTATAGGGTGAATCTTCGGTCCAATATTGGTCTATAGCTATGTGGATATATCCACTATCGTTTGAGTCTACCTGCGCATAAATGTAAGGTTTGATGAATTTTGAATTTTGATAAACCGAACAGTATCCCGCATAATCATAGATGAAAGCCTCTTCTACCCGCAAAGGCTCCTTGGTTTCAGGAATGCAGGATTTTAAAAAGAAAAAGCTCATTCCAAAAAGTAAAAACCTATATGTCAAGTCTAGAAATTTCAACTTCCAATATATTTTATCTTATTTTTTCACAATTTCCCCAATTTTCACAATTTCTGTATCACATTGATGCCATCCCTCAATGGCAAAATCACATTCTTCACCCGATGATCTTTGCTCACCATCACATTAAACTCATGGATCAGTCTGGTCTTTTTGTCCTTTTCTTCTTGAACCACTTTTCCATACCAAAGCACATTATCGGCAAGGATGATGCCTCCGGGTCTTACTTGATCAATGACCATCTCATAGTATAACGAATAGGATTCTTTATCTGCGTCAATAAAAACCAAGTCCCAGGATTCCTTTAAGGTAGGAATAATCGTCTTGGCATCTCCAACTAAAAATTGAATTTGTGCTGCTTTCGGAGAACGTTCTATATATTTTCTGGCAATGTCTTCTATTTCATTATTGACATCAATGGTGTAAAGCAGGCCATGGTGTGAGAGTCCTTCAGCCAGGCAAATGGCCGAAAACCCAGTATAAGTTCCAATCTCTAAGACTCTTTGTGGCCTCATCATGGTGGATAAAATGCTCAACAAATTTCCTTGAGTTTGCCCTGATAACATTTGGGGTGCAAGTACTTGCAAATGCGTTGCCCGCTCCAAATCTAGCAACAAGGAACTGGATTGCGTTTTATATTGATCTATGTATAAGTCAATTTCCGGATCGGTAATCATGTATTATTTTTATGTGCAATGAAGTTACAAATCTTTTTACAGCTTGCCAAAAAGCTGATCTAAATTGATTGTGCGACTAACTTCCTTTTTAAAGTAGGATAAGCCAATACCAATACGAGTATAATGCTACCTCCTACATAAAATCCCGTATTCAACTCTTTGTGTTCTTGAAGAATAGCCGCAGCTAGTAAAATGCCATAAACGGGCTCGAGGTTGACCACCAAGTTGTTTTCAAACGCAGAAAGATGTCGGAGGGCATAAAGGGATAAAACCCAGGCCACCGTTGTACAAGCAATTGCTAATACAAAAATATACACCCAGTTTGCCATATCTGGTGGTAAAAACATGGCTGTTGGTTCTTTGAATAAATAGATTGGTACCATCACAGAAGTAACGCCCAACACGCCTACAATTTCCCAAAAACTCATGACCATGGGAGGCACATCTTCAATGTATTTTTTATTCAACACGCTGAAATAGGCTGCTAGAAAGGCCGACAGTAAGCCAACCAATGCACCGACTAAATAGCTGGTTTGTATGTCTTTGGCAATCAAAGCCATGACTGGAACAATGATGCAGCCAATAGCAATGTCTATTTTCTCCAAGGGCCTTTTGAAAAATACTGGTTCGATAAATGAGGTAAAAAACGAAGTTGTTGCCATACAAAGTAGGGTGATGGAAGAGTTGCTCAACTTTACTGCTCCATAAAAAGTGAGCCAATGGATAGCGATCACTCCACCGATGGCCATATAAATTTTTATTCTTTTGCTGTCTAAAGAAATATTCCTGCCTCTAAGTCGCAAAAACAAATAGATGCTGGAGGCTGTAATCAATACGCGCCACCAAACTAAAACCAAGGCGGATAAAACTATGAGTTTACCCAATATCGCAGTAAAACCAAAAAGCATCACCGCTACGTGAAGTTGCAAAAAAGCTTTGGTCTTGGCATTTATAATCATGGGGCCAAGGTAGGATATCTGCATTCAAAAACCCAGTGAAATACTAACTTTAGTTAGAAGCAGATATAGTACCCAGAAACGAAAAAGCCCGGTGGACTGCGAACTTCAGTTCGAAGTAAAAAGCATACAACCAAATCCATTGGGTTGTCCACAAAACTTCTCCGAATTTCATTTCGCAACGACAAAAGCTCGGTGGACTGCGAACTTCAGTTCGCTGTAAGAAAAATAACCAAATCAATTTGGCTCTTCACAAAACTTCTCCTTAGTTCTTCTTCCTGAGCTCCTCTACCGTAATATACTTAAGATTAGTACCATTTTGGATCCTATGAGATAAATCAAAATCATCAAGAACCAAGTCTAGAATAGGGTAATCTCCCCTGGTATATCCCTCCTTGAGGTCATAACTATATAGTTTCGAAAACTGATTCCAATAAAAAGCAGAAAACGAACCTTTTATTCCTTTGAGGACTTCATACATCGGCGTATTCAATTCCTTTTCAATCATCTTGATCATGATCTTACCTTGAAGTTTCGTCAATTTTTTGAGCGGTTCTTCAAATTCTACCTCTAGTTCTTTTTCTAGTTCTTTGAGCTTTTTCTTTGCCTTCCTTTTTGACATATGCTCTTGGGCATATTCATATTCTCTGAAAATTCTGATGGCTTCCTTGGCATACGGAAATACCGTCGCAGCGTACCTTCTGAATTTCATGTATTTTTGATAGTCTTCATCACTTGCAAATTCTCGTAGAGAAGTCACACTGATGTCGTCTAGATCTGCTAAAATGAGGGTGTCACCTTCCTCTGTAATGATGGCTGTATAAATATTGCCGTCTATAGAAACCTTGGTTGGTTTCAAGTCATCATCAAAGTTATCTTTTTTCTTTATCACATCGTTTTGCCCTGACACCGCAGAGTTTATGAAAATGAAAGTCAATATGAAAAGGATGAATCGCATGTTTGTATAACTGTTATTGAATGATCAACATTATTTATGACGATAAAATTATGACCTGGTTACGATAATCTCATTAATGTGATGTTAAAGTGATAACATTTGGTGTGGCTTTTCCATTATTCTTGCACAATCATTTGATACATTTCCTCCATGCTCATGATGGGGTATTGATTGGTTAAAACATAATCAATGATTTGTAATACAGTGTCACCAATACCTGACTGTGTGCTATTTCTTAGTTCTGAAATTTGTGTTTCAGACAGGTTTTGGTATTCTGAGCGGCTATGACTGTCTTTGATATTTCTCATGTAACTAAGACTTGGAGAATTAAAGACAAAATTCATGGGATGGAAACTGATCACTTTGATTCCCGGACTATCTAATAAGTGTGCATAATTGAAAATATTGAGGTCCAGTTCATTGCTCAGGTGTGTGCCATCCTCAAAAAATATGGGAAAATGGACCAAACCTGATTCGTGCAACATTGGATAAATATGGGATTGCATCACCGTTCCCAAATTGGAAACATACAACATATCATACTCATTTTTTAATAAATGGGTAATGTCTGTCACATCAAATAATCGATGGCTTCTAAAACCTCGTGCCTCCGGTACGATGGACATACAAGTATCAATGACCGCTTTGTACGATGATCCATGTGAACTGTCTGGCAAAAAATTGGGATGTATGCCCAAGTTTATTGCTGATTTTTTTGTCCACTCATCAATCACCGACGATGGATGCGTCATAAATAGCGTCAATTTGAGCGGAAGTGCCTGAAGCTTGTCAGCAAATATTTTCAAAACGGCCTCAGATGCCCAATCGATATCAGATGTAAAACAAAAGATCGGCTTTTCGTGCCAGACTTTTGGACTGTTCATCTTATTGATCAGTGCTCCAATATCCATTCGACTTGTATCACTTTTCATTTGTCAACACCGATCAATGGATGGTGAATTCCTATTCATACTCATTGTGTACCTCAAATCCTGCGTCCTTAAGCAATTGTGTTTTCTTAAACAACTCCAAATCGTGAGCTACCATTTCCGTACACATGGTTTGCCAAGTATACTTTGGCTGCCATCCCAACTTAGTCATTGCTTTGGTCGGATCGCCAATCAATAATTCTACCTCTGTTGGTCTGAAGTAACGCTCATCAATAGCTAGGACCTGTTGACCTGTTTTGAATGCATAGTCGCCGTTATGAGATTTGACGAATGCTTTTTCATCAACACCGCTGCCTTTGTATTCCAATTCAACACCAACTTCCTCAAAAGCTTTGTTGATGAACGACCTTATTTCAGTAGTTACTCCAGTAGCAAGTACAAAATCTTCTGGTTTTTCTTGTTGTAAAATAAGATACATCCCTTCCACATAATCTTTGGCATGACCCCAATCTCTTTTGCTGTTGATGTTGCCCATCCACAACTTATCTTGTAAACCCAAAGCCATTTTAGCAACCGCACGAGTGATTTTCCTAGTCACAAAAGTTTCTCCCCTCAAAGGAGATTCGTGGTTGAATAAAATACCATTGCAAGCAAACATGTTATAGGCTTCTCTGTAGTTTACTGTGATCCAGTAAGCATACATTTTAGCCACGGCGTAGGGAGATCTTGGATAAAATGGAGTAGTCTCAGACTGTGGCACTTCCTGCACCAAGCCATACAACTCTGAAGTAGACGCTTGATAAATTTTTGTTTTCTCTACCAATCCCAAGATTCTCACAGCTTCCAAAATCCTCAGCGTTCCTATACCATCGACATCTGCAGAGTATTCTGGTTCTTCAAAACTTACACGCACGTGAGACATGGCTCCCAAGTTGTAAATCTCATCTGGTTGTACTTCTTGTACAATTCGGATTAGATTGGTGGAATCAGAAAGATCTCCATGGTGGAGAATGAATTTTTTATTATCCACGTGTGGATCTTGGTACAAATGATCTATCCTATCTGTATTGAATAATGAACTTCTTCTTTTGATGCCATGGACTTCATATCCTTTTTTGAGGAGAAGTTCTGATAAGTATGCACCGTCTTGTCCTGTTACTCCAGTGATAAGGGCTTTTTTCATTGCTCTTTTATTTTTCTAATAATTAAATATCTAAATCAATTGGGCTGCAAAGGTAATGATTTGGCAGTTCCTAAATTAAAATTTGCATCATTGTTTTAATTTGGTTTAAGAACGCTTTTATGGTTAAAGTATTTTTCTTTGACCATTCCACCTACTCCAATGCATGCCAAAATCAATAAAAGTGGCTCTACCGGATATCTGTACCTGATAGATGCTACCGTGACCATGTGCAATGCTGTCAGGTATAAAACACAAAGTATTATTGGTAGAATCAAAAACCATATTTTTCTATTGGCTTTAAACATAAATATAAAAGAGCCAACATAAATCAATATTGCGGGGATTCCGACAACAAGCGCTGTGAAAAATCCTTGATAAGATTCATGATTGGGAAATGGATTCCAAAGTCTCAAAAACTTTTTCCACGCCATCTTTAAAAATCTGATTGGATCATTTTTAATGATTTCAACAGCTGCTGATTTTAATTTTTTGTCGATCTTAATAGGGTTGGTTTCTGATGCGTCATATGGCTCTTTGCCACTGAATGGTGCTGGGCCGCCATCGTGGTTTTGAAGGTGATTTCCTTCATACAACACATATCCAAGACCCAAATTTAGCTTTACAAAACTTCCATATTTTTGGTAATTGTGTATCCACCATGGAGTCAACATTAAACCAAAAACAAAGAAATAAATAGCCAGAGATTTCAATGATTTGATCCAACCTTCTTCATAAAAAAACACCACAATCAATATTGGATATAAAAGGTCAAATACGGGTCTGGTGAGTAAAGACAAAACCCAAAAAATACAAGAACACAAAAGCTGTTTTCGATAGGCTGCATAAAAACCTCCAAGAAATAGAAAAACAAAAAGACTTTCTGTCAATATTGCCCCCGAATAAAAAATAGACATGGGCCAGAAGGCATAAAATAAAGCTGCTATCAGGCTTAATGTATGATTTTTGCCGATCTCATCTGCAATTCCATATACAAAATATACCGTCAGACTGGAAATCAGCACATCTAATAATGGCCACCCAAATAAATGATCAGATAGACTTATAAACAGGGGATATAAGGGCATCATGTCATTTGCTCCCGTCTTTCCATTTGACCATAATTCCTGCCCACTTTGCAAATATTCTAATGAATCCGGTAAAATTTCTTTTGAAAAATAAAAATAGGAGATTGCCCTGATGGCAAGAGCTATCAAAACAATCACATGAATGACATATTTTGATTTATAAAAAGGCAATTCACCCATGTTTTAAAGCTTTGTACACCAAAAAGAGGAAGGTGGCCATGGTCACATAAATCAATCCCATTATCAAAATATATCGCCAAAAAACGTATTCTTTACCCTTTATGATGGTTTCTGCTTGAGGCGAAATAACCCTCAACATCATCGATTTGTAAGAAAAAGGATACCCAAAATTAAAAAACGAAGATTGGTAATATTTGAAATTGGTAGCGTTGGTGTATTCTTTACAAAGATCATTGAGCAGTACACATTTCCCTTGGTCATTGAGGTAATTGCCTGAATGGAGGTAGTTTTGTTGGTCATCAAGCCTGAGTACATTGTCAAACATGATGTCGGTCAAAGCCCATTGCTTCCGCTCCTGAATGTACGTTTCACAAAATATATGGTTGATGCGATTACCACTCACCGCGACCATCCTGGTTTTAAGCCCTGCTAATGTTGAAAAAAGGTGATAAACGCTCGCATATCCCACACAATAAGGCGCTAAATTTTCACTATCCAACAATTGCCACTGCTGCCAGCTATTGAGGTGGTGATTATAGTCCTCAGAGAATCCTTTGTTTGGCGTTAGGCGATCATCAATGAATTTACAAATGTGTCTGATTTTTGCAGAATCTGTTTCAAACATCTGCCCTGATATGACTGAGTCTATTACAAAACTTTTTGCCTCATTATATTCTTTTTCAGAAAGTCCTAAGTGATGATTTTCTGGTAATGTCCATGGGTCTACCGCATTAAAAATCGCTGTTTCCGGAAATGATGGATAAAAAAATAAATGTTTTACGGGAGAAGTAAACAACCACAAGTTGAGGAGGATAAGTCCTAGGAAGAGGAGGAATATTTTGAGTTTTTTGTTCATTCCCTTGTCAGCGATTGTAGTCTTTATTTGTTGATATCTATTTTTTATTAGAATGCCTTTTTTAATCTCTAATTATGAAACGTGGATGCTGTAGTCATGCTGTCCCAACATTTTGCCAATAGGTTCTGTGTGTTCCTGCAGTCCATGAACATTCAACAATGAGACAACTTCATCAATGGATTCAGGAGCAGCGGAAATGAGTAAACCTCCGCTCGTCTGGGGATCTGCTAATATGCTTTTGACCAAGGCGGTGTCATGATTGAATAAAATCTTATGCCCATATGCTTTGAGGTTTCTATTGGTCCCTCCTGGTACAGCGCCGGCTTTCACGTAATCGTTCAAACTGCTTGACAACCATTTTATACGATCAAAAAACAGCTCAGCAGTAAGTCCACTGCCTTCACACATTTCTGTCAAATGGCCCAAAAGCCCAAAACCAGTTACATCTGTCATGGCATGAACTCCTTTTATTTTACCAAGATGTTCGCCTATTTTATTGAGCTGCATCATTTTTTGGGCGGCAAGTCCGAAGTGTTCCGTTTGAAGCAGGCCTTTTTTCTCTGCAGTAGTCAATATTCCCACTCCGAGTGGTTTGGTGAGGAATAAATAATCCCCCGTTTGAGCCGTATTATTTTGCTTGAGATTGACAATATCAACCAGACCATTGACGGCCAGACCAAATATCGGTTCGGGTGCATCGATGCTGTGGCCACCAGCCAAGACAATACCCGCTTCTGTACAAATACTTCTGCTTCCAGCAATTACCCTGCTTGCAACCTCAGTAGACAATTGATTGATAGGCCAACCAAGTATGGCAATTGCTAAAATAGGCTTACCACCCATTGCATATACATCACTAATGGCATTTGCTGACGCTATTCGACCAAAATCATAAGGATCGTCCACAATCGGCATAAAAAAATCTGTCGTACTTACCAGCGCTTTGCCATCACCCAGATCATAAACGGCAGCATCATCTTGGCTGTGATTTCCTACCAATAAGTGGTTGTCATTGGGTTGAGCCAATTGATTGGACAGTATTTCTTCGAGCACATTGGGAGCAATTTTACAGCCACAACCAGCGCCATGAGAATATTGAGTAAGTTTTATTTCGTTTGCTTTCATTTTTAATTTATTTCCAACAATTCTTGGATGATATCTTCTTTAAGAATTACCTGTCTGATATTTGATTGGAGTTTATTCTTTTCCAAATGTTTTTGGTAATACTTGTCGTAATAAGCTAATAATATCTCAAAACAAGATTTTATTTCTCCATCCAATAAAAAGTTGATGGCTTGCTTGGTTGCCAGGCCACCCAATCTTTTTTGAATACGCATGATACCGTGCATCAATTGTTCCTTTTCAAGATCTCCATATTCTGCAAGGATTCTGTTGAGGCGAAAATCAAATGGAGCATTAATTAAAAAAACATGTGATTTGCTCATGGTCTGCCACAAAGCAAGCGGAATATTTAAGTGTCCAATTCTTCTGCTTTCATCCTCTATCCAAATGGAACTTGAATCATCTACATAAAATAATGCCAGAGCCAACGAATTTTCAAAATATTCTTGACTTGACTGAGGTCCCTTGCCGATGTGGCCAAATGCCGATCCTTTGTGATTTGCGAGTAATTCTAAGTCTATAACTTTTGCCCCATTTTGTTGCATTTTTTGGAGAAGTTCTGTTTTACCAGATCCAGTAAACCCACTCAAAATTTTAAAATTATATTCCTTTTCAAATTGATCAAGCGTCCAGTTTCTAAAAGCCTTATAACCTCCTTTGAGCGTTAAAACCTGAAATCCATACATGCTGAGTAACCAAGAAACAGCTCCACTTCTCATGCCGCCACGCCAACAATAGATCAAAATGGTAAATTTTCCCGGATTATCTTCCGATGTCATGCCCAAAGACTTTTCTATTTGTTCGACCATATTTTTCATTTTTGGTCCAAAATAATCCAAGCCTGCTTTGATGGCTTTTTCACGACTTACCTGCTTATACAATGTGCCAACTACTGCTCTTTCTTCGTCTTCAAAAAGGGGCATTGAGATCGCTCCAGGAATATGTGCATGGAGAAACTCTCCTGGCGATCGCACATCCACTACCAGATGTTGTGAAAGCAGACCAACAAAATTTTCTACCGCAATTGATTTATAATTCACGTTTTCTATTTTTTGGTCGAATTATTTTACCCCTCAACATGCTATTTTAAAATTTGATTTTCTTTCTGTGGATATGAAACCAGATTCAACTTACGTTTTTTAATGGGAAAGGTACAATTAAGAACTATTCTTTTGGATTGTAACATTGCTATCTTTGATCTAAAATTTTGTGCAGTTGGTTTTCCAAAGATTGTTTTGTTTTTATTTGAATGATGAATTTATGACTACTATTCGTTTTTACCATCGATTTTTGATTGTTTTGACATCACTTTTTGTACTTGCAGGATGCAATGATACTTCAAAAGACATTCCAGATATTTCTGGCATTGACGTAGATGGTACTTTTTCTTCTGAAGGTCTTTTCATTTTTGATCCAACTTTAGGACCAAAAAACTTTACCAAGATCTCTTCCGATTATGAAGCTTTTGCAAAAATATTTCTGCATAATATTTTGTTCCCAGGGGATACCACTGAACAAGATGCTCATTTTTTGAGCCTCATCGAGCAAATGGCAAAAGATACTACCATCAAAAATCTCACCGACACCTTACACCTGGCTTATGATGAGGAATTAACAGATATTCAAACAAAATACAAAACCGCGTTTAAATATTTAAAGTACTATTTCCCTGATTACAAGACCCCCAATGTGTATTTATGCAACACGCTTTTTAATTATCAAAAATTCATTTTTGCGGAAGAGGATGGTCGAGATGGTATTGGCGTTGGCGGGGAGATGTTTATCAATGATTTCTATGACTATAAAATGATAGATCCCTCAAATCCTGCATTCTCAGATTACATCACGCGTTCTTTCAATAGAGATCACCTCGTGAAAAAAAGTTTGGACTTGGTGGTTGATGAATTGGTGGGTGCACCTATGGGCAATAGAATGATTGATCAAATGATCAGGAACGGTAAAAAGCTTTATCTATTGGAAAAATTGTTGCCTTATGCCCCAGATAGTGTCATCCTAGAATACACGCAAGAACAAGTGAATTGGTGTAAGGAAAATGAATTGGAAATATGGGGATTTTTCATAGATCAAAACTTGTTTTATGAGACATCACCAGTAAAAACTGCCAAATACCTCAATGACAGTCCCAATGCTCCCGGCATGCCTGTAGAAGCGCCAGGAAGAACAGCCAACTTTATTGGTTTGCAGATTGTAAGAAGATATATGGAAAAAAATGAAACCCTTACTCTAGACGCGTTGATACAAAATACAAATGCCCAAAAAATCCTGGATGATTCAGGTTATAAACCCAAAAGAAAATAACCTAGCAAAAATTTTAAAGACTAATAACTTTGAGTTCTACGCGCTGGTTTTTGCGTCTGCCATCAGCTGTAGCGTCATTGGCGATGCGTTTTCGTTTGCCGTATCCTTTATAGGTCAATGTGCTCCTACCTACTCCTTTATCTGTAAGATAATTATATACTGATTTTGCTCTTTCTTCAGATAATTTATCGCAGTAACTCGCAGGTGGAATACCATTGGTATGACCTCCAATTTCAAGAGAAACATTTTTATTTTGTTGGAGAAACTGCACAATCTCGTCCAGCACTTCATAAGATTCCTTGGTGATACCCGTTGAATCTGCTTTGAAGTATAAATTTTTGATCTCAACCGTACTTCCGGTTTTCAACTTCTTGATGTCTAACTCCTCAAGAATTTTTTTCTTAGCTGGCGGTGGAGTATTTTCTTTTTCTACAACTTTTGTGGTAGGTACTGTAGTAGTTTTATTTACAGCTTCCTCTACTCTGTTTCTTTTGTGAGGAGGAAGTGCATTGGTTTTACTGGCATTGCTGGCTATTGTCTGGTCTTGGTCCGGGCAAGGTATGAGCTTTATATCAGACAATTTATCAACTAAAAGATGTCCATTATAAGGGAGAATTACAGGAACTTTATAATAAGCTTCTACCAAAATATACCTATAATCAGATCTTGGCTTGAATGTAAAATCGTATTGTTGCCACTGATTGTTATCTACGGGTGGAGATTCTGCCAGCAATTCTCTGTCATTGCAAAATCCAGTGCCTCCCCAAATTCTTAATACAGCAGGCCTGGTATAGTTTTGTTCTTGTGATGTCAACCTAGACCTACTCAAATATTGAGGTGATTTAGCCAGGTTTACACTCATGCTATAACATTTACCAGAAACCAATGGTGATGAAAGTCTTTGGGCAACTCCCTCATAGGAGTCATTGTCCCGTACAACGAGGCCTAGGTAAGTCCGACCATCAGAAGCTTTTATTTCATTTTTCCAAAAACCGCCAGGGTGTATGTCTGGAGCAGTTTCATTGCTAAAACGCAAGACTCCGCAATCATACCATCCTTTAATGTCTACATTCTTTTCACCCCCACTTCTTGGAGTATCCTCAAATGAGCCATTATTTATTTGGATAATTTCTACATCCTGAGCATTGCCAACAAAACTCAGCAAAACGATAACGTATATTATATTCTTTCGCAACATTCAGATTTTAAAATCTATTATTACCTAAACCGTAATTGAGGGGCAAAACCACTCAAAATAGGAGGACTTTAAAAAATTATTAACTATCGCCCTCCAATAATCCTTAGCAAGCCAAAAATAAGGAATTTATTGTTTACTCTTTATAAAATTTCCACAAAGGCAGTGAAAAATCAGACATATCGATGTTCCATTCCAAAGGAAGTCCGGTTTCTGGATCGGGCAGGGTGATTCTTTTACAACACAAATAAATACCGCCCTCTTTATTACTGCGCTTTGCACCGTACTTGAGATCACCTTTGATGGGCATTCCAGCACTTGATAACTGTGCCCTTATTTGATGAAATTTTCCAGTATCTATTTTGATATCAAGCATCGTGTACCGCTCCAAAACCTCATTTACAAAATATCTTAAAACACTTTTGCCCATTTTGTTTTGCTCTGCCGTAGCTTTTGACCCTTTCTTTGTCAACTGATGAGCTAATTGACCAGATTTTGCCACATCTACTCCCTCAACCAATGCGACATATTTTTTTTGGATGAGACCTTTTTCCAATATTTCAGAAAGTAGTGATGCACTTTCGCTATCCTTTGCCAACACCAATAAACCTGCTGCTGGCTGATCTAGTCTTGTGATGAAGTGTGCAGAATTAAATGCCGTCTCAATGTCATTTTGAGTTTTACTTTGGCAGGCCACTCCATGATCTTTGGCTAAAATATAAAAATATTTATTTTCAAAAACGATATGTACCCCTTCCATCTATTGATCAATCTACCTCTTCATAATCGATGTAATCTACATCTTTTTGTTTTGGCTTTGATCTTGGCTGTTTGGGCAAAGGTTTATTACCCGAAAAATTGATCGTGATGAAATTCCTGAATAAATACAAAACAAGTATGATGACAAATAAATATTTCCAAATCATGACGCGTTCAAAATTTTGGCAGTCAGCAAATTTCTAGTTAATGATGTGACTGTTGTGCTGCACAAAAGTAATAACTTTTGCGCTTTTAATCTTTGTTGTTTATGAATGAGATCAAATCTTGCAATAAAATATGGGCTTTCTCAAAGGTAGGTACTTGTTCTTTGATCAGAATCAAAAAATTTGCCGTTTGCTTCATTGAAAATCCTTTTTTCATTCCTGGCCCTGCAACATACTGGAGTATTTTTTGGAAATTTCGACTTTCAAAATAACTCGATTGTGCATTCCCAATAAAGTAACAACGAAGTTTTCCTCCTTTTAATGATAGTTTTTCAAATCCCAATTGTTTGCAATCCCACCGCAGTTTCAAACCATTAAACAATTCTTCTACTACTCGCGGTATCGGACCAAATCTGTCTTTGAGGTTTGTTTTAAATATTTCTACATCTGTCTCATTTTGAATGGCATCAAGTGCGGTATACAATGACAATCTTTCTTGTATACTAGAAACATAACCATCAGGAATAAGCATTTCAATGTCAGAATCAATTTCTACGTCTCGTACGTATTCTCTTTTCTTTTCCAGCTCTTCTTTAAAAAGCTCTTTATAATCCGTTTCCTTCAATTCGATTACTGCTTCTTCCAGGATTTTTTGGAAGGTTTCATAGCCAATGTCTGCAATGAAACCGCTTTGCTCGGCTCCTAGTAAATTACCAGCACCTCTGATGTCCATGTCTTTCATGGCAATATTAAATCCACTTCCCAAATCTGAAAATTCTTCTAGAGTTTTGATTCTTTTTCTAGCGTCGTCGGTCAAAACCGAAAGTGGTGGAGCAAATAAATAACAATACGCTTTGGTGTTGCTGCGACCCACTCTGCCCCGCAATTGGTGCAAATCCGCCAATCCAAACTGATGGGCATTGTTAATGATGATTGTATTGGCATTTGGAATATCCAAACCTGTTTCTATGATATTGGTACTGATCAATACGTCAAACTCTCCTTCAATGAAGTCAACAAGTGTTTTTTCAAGTAAGTCTGATTCCAACTGGCCGTGGGCTACCCGCACTTTCACATCAGGGCACATCCTTTGAACCATTGCCGCCACATCGGCCAAAGTTTTGACTCTGTTGTGCACAAAAAATACTTGACCTCCACGATTTACTTCATAGTAAATGGCTTCTTTGATCAAATCCTCGCTAAATATCCTACGCTCGGTGTGGATTGGTTGACGGTTTGGTGGCGGAGTGCGTATGATAGATAAATCTCTTGCAGCCATCAAAGAGAATTGCAATGTTCTTGGTATCGGTGTAGCTGTGAGCGTCAAAGTATCAACATTGGCTTTGATGTGCCTCAATTTTTCTTTGGCTGCAACACCAAACTTTTGCTCTTCGTCAATCACCAATAGACCCAAGTCTTTAAATTTGAGTTCTTTTGAAAGCAATGCGTGCGTACCAATAATGATGTCTATTTTCCCTTCATTGGTTTTCTGTAGAATTTCTTTTTTCTCTTTGGCTGACCTGAACCTGTTGAGGTAATCCACAGTCACTCCAAATTCACCCAAACGTTTATTGAATGTCTGAAAGTGTTGGAGTGCTAAAATAGTAGTTGGGACCAATACTGCTACTTGTTTGCCACAGACCACAGATTTGAATGCAGCCCTGATGGCGATTTCAGTTTTTCCAAAACCTACGTCACCACAAATGAGTCGATCCATAGGATATGGTTTCATCATATCCTCCTTGACATCTGCTGTGACAGTTGCCTGGTCGGGTGTATCTTCAAACAAAAAGCTTGCCTCTAGTTCGTTTTGCATATAGCCATCTGGGGCAAAGGCATAACCTTCACTCGATTTCCTGATGGCATAAAGTTTGATGAGCTCTTTGGCAATATCTTTTACTTTGGCTTTTGTCTTACGGGTGAGATTTTTCCATGCTTCCCCACCAATTTTGCTCAAGGATGGTGCTGTACCGTCTTTACCTACATATTTAGATATCTTATGAAGGGAATTAATACTTACATATAAAATATCATTGTTGAGGTAAATCAACCTTACACTTTCTTGTACGTGGCCATTGATGTCAATTTTCTCAAGACCTGAGTATTTACCCACACCATGATCAATATGTACCACAAAATCACCTACTTCCAATTCTCTCAACATTTTGAGATTGATGGCCATATCTTTAGTAAAACCAGCCCTTAATTTATACCTGTGGAAGCGCTCAAAAATCTGATGATCGGTATAACAAGCAATTTTTGCCCTGTCGTCGATGAAGCCAGAATGGATTGGCACAGTCACTGGGTGCCAAGCGACCGTTTTTCCCAAATCTTCAAAGATGCTGTAGAACCGCTCTATTTGTTTGGTATTGTCCGTAAATATAAAATTAGTGAAGCCGAGATTTGCGTTTTTCTGGAGGTCGTCAATCAGCAGCGTGAAGTTTTTATTAAAGGTGGGTTGAGGCCTGCTCGAAAAATTAATAGTAGATAAATCATTCCCCGCTGTATTTCTCTGTAAAAAAACACCCTTCATGGCTGCGATTTCTTCCATGACTTCGTGGGGATAAGCAAAGGCTATTTCTTCAAATATCTCTCGAATATTTTCGTTTGTTTTACTCTCCAAACTGTTTGAAAATTCATGTGCCCTATCAAAAGCAGTTTGCAGTTTTTCCAAAATATCCCGCTCTTCGCTCATCCATAAATGAGTGTCATGATTGGTAAACAATTCAAAAAAATTGATCTTTTGCTCTCGTTTAAACTTGGAATTGATATTTGGAATGATGGAAAGATGATCTACCTGTTCAATAGATAATTGCGTGGTTGGGTTAAATTTTCGAATACTTTCTATTTCTTCATCAAAAAGCTCTAACCTAAAAGGCCACTCATGCCCAAAATTAAAAATATCTATGATGCCTCCCCTGATGGAAAAATTTCCCGGTTCGTAGACAAAATCCGTTCTTGTAAAACCATAATTTACCAACAGTTCTATCAATGTATCCAAATCAAGGTCATTGCTGACCCTCAAGTCTATTTTATTGGCGTCCAATAACTTGGGGTCTACCACTCTTTCAAAAAATGCTTCGGGGTAAGTTACTACCACAGCCTTTCCCTGATTTTCACCTATAAAATGTGCACATTCTGTTCTTTCCACAGAATTATTGCCATCAACTTCTTCATAAAATAGTGGCCTTTTAAATGAATCTGGAAAAAAATGTGGTTTTGAAATTCCAATATTATTAAGCGAATTATATACATAAGCTGCATCTTCTTTTGTGTTTGCAATGTATATATGGTTTCCCTTGTATTTTTGGTAAAATGCTGATAGAATAAAACAATCCTGACTTCCCGCATGGCCAAGTAAGACCACCTTCGATTTATCATTGGATAATTTCTTATGAAGTTCATCAATCCTTTGGTCTTTATCATAGACTTCAAGGATTTTATCAAGGTTGACCAATCTTATATCTTGTTTTAATAGTGAATGGTTGGCAAAAGTAATCAAAACAAACAGGTTCAAATTAAGGTTCAGGAAATTATTGCAAAAGCGTTGAGGATGGGACTCAGGTTTTGGTTTAAATACATGATTTAATATCCTATTTAACTCAATAATTTCCCAAAATTGATTTTATTTTGATTGAATTCTTTGTGTATTAAGAATAGTAATATCTTGGTATAAAATCTAAATCTATAAAAATTATTTTTTTATAATTCCTTCTAATGCTTGTGACCTACTCACAAAATAATCGTCTTAAAAATAAACCTATAAGCTTAAAAGTACTCCAATTTTAATTGGACAGTATATTATTAGTATTGGTTGATAGGTAAATTAATAAATTGTGTATCTTTGTTGTAACAATTAATCCAAATAGGCTTTATTACAACGCTGTTGTAGTAATTATTGTATAGTATTTATAGTATCAAATAGTGTCTTAGTTTCATAATGTGTTGTCAATCCAACAACTTAATTAATCATTGCCATTGTGGCGTAGCGTAGCTATGTTATATATTATTCATTTTATGTAAATTGTAGAAAACATGTCGTTAGGTAACTTAATGGTCAAAATGGCTGAATGCCTTCAGGTCACAAGAAAAGCAGCCAAATTTATCAAGACCAACATTGGCCAGGTGCAATCCTCCCAAATCATAGAAAAAGAAAGAAACTCTTTGGTGTCATTTGTAGATGAAGGTGCTGAGAAAATATTAGTTGCTGGTCTAGCAGAAATAATACCTGACGCAGGTTTTTTGACAGAAGAAGGCACTGTGGCAAAAGAAGAAAAGTCTGCTATGTGGATCATTGATCCGCTAGATGGTACCACCAATTTTTTACTTGGAATCCCACATTTTGCCGTGAGCGTTGCTCTCAAAGTAGATAATGAATTGATCTTGGGCGTAGTCATAGAAGTCAATTCTGGAGATGAATTTACTTGCTATAAAGGTGGTGGTGCATTTCTGAATGGTTTTCCTATCCGAGTCACTTCTGAAACAAACATTGCGAATGTAGCTGTAGCAACAGGTTTTCCTTATGCAGATCGTTCGGATGTTGAAAATTACTTCCCAACGCTTTCTTATTTTCTAAAAAACACCCGAGACGTACGAAGATTTGGGTCAGCAGCATTGGATTTAGCTTATGTTGCTTGCGGAAGATATGGTGCGTACTATGAAAACAGACTGAGTGTATGGGACGTCGCGGCTGGAATTCTTCTAGTAAGAGAAGCCGGTGGAGAGGTAAGATCTTATTCCAATTTTGACGATCCTATGGGTGGATCCGTTGTAGCTGCTTCACCAGATTTAATGCCTCAAGTGATGAAAGGCATAAGTTTGATCAAAGATTCAGTTATTTTAACTTAGAGTTAAAATAACTTGGCCGTCTAATCAGTTTTTACAAATACACAAACTACCTTAGGGTTTTCATCCGAGTTGGATGAAAACTTTCAAGGATTGTTTGAGTTATATTTGTAATCATAAACATCGTTAAATGTCCGTCATTGCGCATCAAACTTATAGTCCTGGTGTACTCAGCATGTTACCACTATTTTATGTAGGGTGGAGTGACAGTGTATTGAGTCCTAGCGAAATGAAAATTATTCATCAAAAGATCAAAGATTTTGATTTTCTGACTCCGGCAGATAAAAAATATTTGATACAATATACCAATCCACAGTTTCCACCCTCTGAGGAGCTCTTTAAATCGTGGATGTCAGCTATGAAAGAGGCTGTCGCCAACATGCCAAAAAGTAAAATTCAGAGTTTGTCCGAGCTCGGTCTTGAAATTGCCAAAGCATCTATTTCATACAAAAATGACCAGCTTTGGCAATCCCCGGAGGTTGTAACTGCTTTACTCGAAATTGAATCAGAACTTGGTGTGTACAATGATGAAGGTCTCAATGGTATGCTTTTGCAGCTTGATGGTGAAAAGCTCAAGGTCAAACCAAAATCAATCAGTTTTGAAACTGACAAAATGCAATTATTGATTGATGGGAAATATCTAAACACCAAGAAAAAAGTTCGCAAGTTATTACGGGATCCAGTATTTAGTTACGGTCACATTATTGATAAAGACTTGCACAGAGCTAAAGTTTTGGAACTAACCAAAATTTTGGCGGAACAAGGTTTGGGTGCAATGGGTTTTGAAGAAAAATTTGGAGGCAAAAATCAAATCGGCGATTACATGGCTGTGTTTGAAATTTTGGCCATGCATGACTTAAGCCTTACCGTAAAATTTGGTGTGCAATTTGGTCTATTTGGAGGTGCCATCCATGGGCTTGGAACGGAGAAACATCATAAAAAATACATTGAGGCACTTGGAAAAGCAGAAATCCTTGGTTGTTTTGCAATGACAGAAACAGGACATGGATCCAATGTCAAAGACCTTGAAACAACAGCTACTTATCTCCCTGAAACTGGTGAAATTGAAATACATTCCCCTACTTTTTCTGCTGGAAAAGAATACATTGGGAATGCACTACATGGAAGTTTGGCCGTTGTTTTTGCCCAATTGTTTGTCAGCGGAAGCAATCAAGGTATTCATGCAATCATTGTTCCCTACAGAGATCAAGCAGGCAACACATTACCTGGTATAACGGTGAAAGATTGCGGCTATAAAATGGGTCTAAATGGTGTCGATAATGGTCGACTTTGGTTTGATCATGTTCGGGTGCCCAGAGAAAATCTATTGGATAAATATGGTGGCGTAGATGAAATTGGCAAATATCACAGTCCTATACAAAATGAAAACAGACGATTTTTTACGATGCTCGGAGCATTGGTAGCAGGTCGCATTTGTGTTGGTCACGGCGCCCTTAATGCAGCAAAAACTGCTTTGACCATTGCGGTAAAATATGCTTTAAAAAGGAAACAATTTGGTCCTGAAGGCCATGAAGAGCAGCTCATCATGGATTATCCTACTCATCAGGCAAGGCTCATACCTTTGATTGTCAAAAACTATGCTTTTCATTTTTCATTGAGCACTTTGCGAGAATTGTATATAAACGCAGTCGACGAAGTTGAAAAAAGAAAAGTAGAAACCAAGGCTGCCGGTCTCAAAGCTATGGCAACTTGGCTAGCAACTCAGACCATTCAAGAATGTCGGGAAGCTTGTGGTGGCAAGGGTTATCTTACCGAAAACAGGCTTTCTGAGCTAAAGGCAAACTCCGACATTTTCACCACTTTTGAAGGTGACAACACCGTGCTTTTACAGCTCGTTTCAAAGGGCTTGTTGACGGAATTCAAACAGTCTTTTCATGATGATGGTTTCTCCTCTGTTATGAGGTACTTATTTGGAAAGCTGAGTTTTTCACTCACTGAAAACAATCCTTATTTCCGCAGAAATACCAGTCTAGAGCATTTGATGAGCGATGACTTTCTCTCTGACGCTTTGAGATACAGAGAAAAGAAAACCCTCATCAGTTTGTCTGAAAGAATGCGGGATTACCTTAAAAAAAGAATCAATCCTTATGACGCCTTTCTCAAGTGTCAATTGCATATGGTTGATCTTGCCAAAGCTTACG
Organism: Bacteroidota bacterium; assembly: GCA_029567325.1. Taxonomy (GTDB): domain Bacteria; phylum Bacteroidota; class Bacteroidia; order Chitinophagales; family Saprospiraceae; genus JADKBO01. The sequence goes on from JAKQLF010000122.1 coordinate 73,904, forward strand.
TAGAGCGTTTGGTTTATAGAGATTTTTTTGCTGCCATTCATAAAATGGAAGACGGCGCTGAAAAGGTCATGTTAGACAAAATTGGCAGATACTATGCCTTGACTATCATTTTCGAAAACAAAGGTTTCTATTTGGAAAATGATTACATGGATGGGAGTAAAACCAAGGCTATCAGGAGGCTTCTACACAAGATGACGCAAGAACTAAGAACCGAAGTAGAAGGCTTGGTAGATTCATTTGGCATTCCATTCGAATCCATTCGAGCAGAAATCCTGAAGGAGGATTAAATCATTTGGATTTACTTTCTGAGAACTGGGCTAAATAACTGAGAATTATTTTCTGCTCTATGTTGGTAGTGGAGTTTCCTTCTATAAATGAAAGTGATTGTACATTACCTCCTTTTGCCAAGACTAAATCACTACCAATAATTTCGTGTGGCTGCCAATCTCCTCCCTTGACAAGTACGTCTGGAAGTAAAATGCCAATCAATTCATATGGGGTGTCCTCAGAAAAAACGGTTATAAAATCAGTGGACTCTAGAGCTGCAAGAATCAGCGCTCGGTCATTCTGCGGTAAAATAGGCCTGGAGTTTCCTTTCAACCTTTTGACAGATTCATCACTATTGATTGCTACAACCAAGATATCTCCCAATGATTTAGCTTCTTCCAAATATGCAGTATGTCCTGGATGAAGGAGGTCAAAACAGCCATTGGTAAAAACTATCTTTTGCCCAAGATCAGCTTTTTCTTGAAGTCTTTCCTTCAACTCCAAATAATTGAATATTATTTTTTCTTTAAATGCCACCGATTAGGATTGTGATTTTCTATTGATGATGGGAAGTAAAACATATGCTGCCAATCCCAAACTAATATTGCCAATGATGGATATGAAAATAAAGTTCAAATTTGCATAGCTAAATCCATCACTACCTGCAACGCCATATAAACTTAGAGCCTCTGAAATCATAAACTGATACGTCCCCATTCCTCCTGGTGAAGGGATTATCATACCAACACTTCCAAGGAACAGACTCACTAATGCAGCTTGGGGGGGCAAATTACTTGTAGCTGTCAACGCATTGAATGAAACATAAGTCATGATAAAATAACATGCCCAAATGGCCAGGCTATAGGTAATGAATAATCCCCTTTTTTCCAATTTTTTAATGCTCAACAATCCCTCAATCAACCCTTTTATAAATACTGAAACTTTTGCCCCTATTTTGGTGGTTTCAATTTTGCCCCAATACTTGTATAGGACTCCCATCATTATCAACAGAATGATCAATAAACTCATCGGAAAAACCATGGATTTGAAGTCAATGACCGCATTCTCAAACAAGTATTCTGAAACTTTTTGATAAGCAAATATCAGTGCGAGCATAGAGACAAAGAAGAAAATCACAACATCTATGATTCTTTCTGTGATGATGGTTCCAAATGCTTTTTCAGACGGGATGTTTTCATATTTACTAATGACGCCAGCTCTAATCAATTCTCCGATTCTGGGCAATGCCAAGTTGGTGAAATAAGCGATGGTGACTGCGCCGAAGGCATTGATAAACTTCATCTTATAGCCAAGGGGCTCTGTCAATAAATTCCATCTTACGGCTCTCAATACGTTGCTCAATACAAAGAAACCAATAGAGATAATGAGGTATACCCAATTGGCACCTTTGATGTCATTATAAACTTTTGTAAGCAGACTACAATTTTCTGAAGTAATTCCTTTGGCGACGCATTCAGCTTCGTAAGCAACTTGCTGTTTATGATAAACCAGATAGAGGATGAGGCATCCCAAGCTTAGAAAAAGAAAAAAGGTAAGTAGATTTTTAATTTTCACCTCACAATACTATTCTGTTATGTTCGTCAGGGAACACAACAGCAGGCTTGAAGTCTTTGGCTTCTTCGGGAGTCATCAACGCATAGGATATGATGATGACGATGTCACCAACTTCCGCTCTTCTGGCAGCGGCCCCATTGAGACAAACTTGACCCGAACCTCTTTCGCCCTTGATAATATACGTTTCTATCCTTTCACCATTGTTATTATTTACTATTTGCACCTTTTCACCTTCCATGAGTTTGGCTTCATCTAGCAAATCTTCGTCAATAGTAATGGAGCCCACATAATTGAGGTTTGCCTCTGTAATGGTTGCTCTGTGGATCTTTGATTTAAATATTGTCAGTAACATGTTGTAACAAAAATATGAATGCTCTTAAATAATTGTGCCTTGTATAATTTCACCCTTAAATGATGAAGTTTATTTTGTGTCTTTCCCATATTAATGTAAAAAGCGCACTAATAGTTCTCTAAATGGTTGATAGGGCTTTATTTAAATCGGCAATAATGTCGTCAATATGTTCCAATCCTGTCGAAACTCTGATCATGGAATTGGTTATCCCTGCTAAACTTCTCTGATCCGGGCTCAATTTTGAGTGCGTAGTAGAAGCAGGATGCGTAATGATGCTCCTTGTATCGCCTAAATTGGCAGACATGGACATCATTTTAATGTTATTGAGTACTTTTTTGCCTTTCTCCAAATCACCATCCACTTCAAATGTGACAATACCACCACCTGCTTTCATTTGTTTTTTTGCAATTTCATACGCCGGGTGGATTTCCAGAAAAGGATAACTCACACTTTTGATTTTCTGGTGTTGTGACAACCATTGTGCCAGTTGGAGTGCATTCTCGCAATGTCTGTCCATTCTTACAGCCAAGGTTTCTAAACTTTTACTCAAAACCCAAGCATTAAATGGAGATAATGAAGGACCTGCATTACGCATAAACTGTTCGATCAAAGCAATGTGGTTATTTTTACCTACAATGACTCCCCCCATGACTCTACCTTGCCCATCCATGTATTTGGTAGCGCTGTGTATGACGATATCTATCCCAAACTTAAGCGGTTGTTGTAGGTAAGGAGTTGCAAAACAATTATCTACGATAGAAATGATGCCATTTTTGGCAAACATTTTCCCATAAGCATCTAAGTCAAATATTTGTAAGCCGGGGTTTGATGGTGTTTCAAAATAAGCAATTTTTGTGTTTGGTAAAATTGCCTTTTCCCACTCAGCCGGATCTTGCGAATTGACTAAAGTAAATGTAATGCCCCATTTCTGAAAATAATTTTCCATTACTTTTATCGTGGAACCAAAAACAGCCTGAGACATCAATACATGGTCTCCTTGAGCAAGCAAACAGGCAAATGTTGTAAAAATGGCTGCCATGCCTGTGGTGGTTGCCCTTGCGGCTTCTGCACCTTCTAATAATGCTACTTTAGTTTCAAATTCTTTGACAGAAGGATTGGTATATCTGCTGTATACATTACCTGGAATTTCATCTGAGAAAATCTGTCTCATCTCATCTGCATCATCAAACACATAACTAGATGTCGCAAAGATCGGAGTAGAATGTTCTCTTTGCTTCCCTCTTTGGGTCTGGGTTCGTATTGCCAGCGTTTCAAACTTCATAAAAGAAAAATTTACTTTTGATGATTACTCATCATTTCAAATCAAATTAAGAATTTTTTTGAAGGTCAACTACCTCCACCGTATGTGTTATCAATGCTGTTTTTTCAAGCATTTTGGAAACAGAACAATAAGTTTCCAAGCTCATTTGCACAGCCTGGCGTACTTTTTCTTCCTTTAGATTATTTCCTTTGATGATGTAATGTAAATTGATTTTCTTAAACACCGCTGGCACCTCATCATCGGCCCTATCTGCCTGAGCATCCACTTCCAAAGAAACAAAGTCTTGTCTCATTTTTTTGAGAATGAGATCTACGTCGATAGAACTACAAGCAGCAGCAGCCATAAGAACCGTTTCCATTGGACTTACGGATTCTTTATTTCCTGAAAATTGTACAGACTGCCCGCGCTCGTTCGTGCCTTTATAATTGCGCTCCCCAAAGGTAGATTCTAACTTTATTCTCATCTATTTCGTGCTTCCCGTTTTAATCAACTCTTCTAATAAACGTATTTTCTCCAAAAAGTAATACAATAAAAAAAGCCCTAACCTCAACGGAAAGGGCTTTATTTTGGAGGTCTCGAGCGGATTCGAACCGCTGTGGAAGGTTTTGCAGACCTCTGCCTAGCCGCTCGGCCACGAGACCATATCCTTTTTTAAGGTCTGCAAATATATAGCTTTCTTATAATACTAGCTCTATTTTATGATTAAATTAAGACGTACTTTTATTCCTTAATGTATAATCATAATCTTCTCAACTACATAGGCACTTTTACCATATCTCCCAAACGTGGTAAATTCTCACCTGAATAATTGTTTTCAACCAAAATAGTTGCCAATTCCACGCCATAACTATTGGCTATTTCGCGCAATGATTGTCTAGAAGAAAGCTTCACATATCTGTAAGTCCTGTCATTGATGATAGAAGCATTTTTAAGATAAAAGTCCGTAGGATTTTCCTTAGATGGGAAACCATTGTTTCTTCTATTGGCATACGCCACATTTGCAATCAGTATCTCTTCTCGCTGAGCGTCATCACTGGCAGTATATGCAAAAAGCAGATCTGAATCTTTGTCATGGGCAAAACTAGAATTGGTCATGACAATATTTTCAATGTCACCAAACTCCTCAACAAAAATATTGAGTTTGCAATATGGTAAGATCACATAGTTGTCGTCGCCATTGATTGGAATGATTCCTTTGGTGTATGATGGATTTAGCCTAGATAAAAGCTCATAATCTAAATCCATTTTTTTAGCCATTTCCTTCAGGTCAATTCTATACCTCACTTTTGCTACCGTAGTGTGGATGAGATTATCATCTTCAAATTTGGGCTTCAAACCGTGATCAGCATAGTGTTTGACCATGTACATGATGGCAATCAATTTGGGTACATATTGCTGGGTTTCTTTTGGCAAATATTGCTTTATCTGCCAAAAAGTTTTGCCACCTCCCGATCTAGTAATGGCTTTGTTTACATTTCCCATTCCACAGTTATAGGCAGCTAGGGCAATGCCCCAATCATCATATATAGCATGGAGATATGTCAGGTAATCCAATGCAGCATCTGTTGCTTTGATCGGATCTTTTCTTTCGTCTACCTGGCGGCTCATGCGCAAACCTAGCGATTCTGCTGTGGGTTTCATAATTTGCCATAAACCAGTAGCACCCACAGGTGAGACCGCATTTGCAAATAAATCAGTTTCCACAATTGGCAAATATGCCAGTTCTTTAGGAAGATTTTTCTCACGTACCAATTCCGCAAAAATGGGCAGATACATAGGCAGTTTTCCTAAAGTAACCTCACTTGCTTCTTTGTGCTTTTTTAAGTAAAGGAACAATTTGTCTCTTACTTCATCAGAATACCTGACATCGATTACAGATTCCAAAGAGAGTAGTCTGTCTTTGATCATCTGGTCGGTTTCTGGATCGAATCTTCTTGGCTTGGCAGAAATTACTTGGGGGAGTAAAATCAATAATACAAGAAAATACCTACAATACTTTTCTAGTTCAAGTTTCATCAACTTAATAGATTATGTTCTGGATTATAATTCTTTTTAAAAAGAAACTATACTCTCATGCAAGTCCGTCGGTATTTCGGATATTAGTTTACAGAATTACATAAGAGGGTGCAAAATTACTGCCAAATATTTGGCATCCTAATTTTTTAACAGTTTATTAAGATTTTTACATCTTTATTAATACTTGACTGTCAATATTTTATGGTGTATATTAATCGCTAATATTTTATTGAAATTAATTTCGCCAAATTAAATATTGTCCTGTCAGCGGTACTCTTAACGATCAACTGGAGACTATTGTTTGATGTGGAATTATGTTTTTTGTCAGAAATAGGGACCGTGATGCACGGATTTCCGACCAAATTTGCCAAAACTGTGTAGATATCGGACATGTAAAGTTGGGTTGGATCGGTAATTTTTTCATCCAATCGCCATGGTCCGACGGCAGAAACGGGTAAAACGAAGCCGTCTGCTTCGCTCAAAATGTTGTTTATTCTGTCTGCAAGTAGCCTTCTTACCTTCAAAGCTTTTGTGAAATATGCATCGAAATAACCTTCGCTGAGCACAAAAGTGCCTAACATGATTCGCTTTTTGACCTCTGAGCCAAAGCCTTCTGATCTCGAATTTTTATACATTTCCAGCAAATCGCCCTTCTTTTCACTTCGGTGGCCATACCTCACCCCATCAAATCGACTAAGGTTGCTGGATGCTTCTGCAGTGCACAGTATATAATAGCAGGGAACCAGGTATTTCATATAATCAAAGCTCACAGGCATCAAATCGTGGTCTCTGCCAAGGACTTCCAAGTATTGCCTATTTTCTTCCATCCAGTCACTTTGTCCGGCAAACATCTCTGGGACATAGGCCAATTTCAACCTTCCTGATGGAATCTCTCTTTCCTGACTTACCTCAATGGAAGTAGCATCATTTACGTCTTTTCCAGCGATCACATCATAAACCAATGATGCATCTTCATAATTGGATGAAATGATACCAATTTGATCAAAAGAAGATCCATAAGCAATCAAGCCATATCGAGATACAGACCCATACGTAGGTTTAAAACCAATCGTTCCTGTAAATGCTGCAGGTTGGCGGACACTACCACCTGTATCACTACCCAAAGCAACCATACACATTCCAGCCTGTACAGATACTGCTGCACCGCCACTTGATCCACCAGCAATGAGGTCTGAATCAAAGCCATTGCGCACTGCACCATAATGAGAGTTGGTGCTCATGGAGCCCATTCCAAACTGATCGCAATTGGTCGTACCTATGATGATGGCATCTGCAGCCAATAATTTCTCAACCGCTGTTGCTGAGAATGGGGACCTATACCCGGTGAGTATTTTTGATCCTGCGGTAGCAAGGTGGTTTTTATAACAAATATTGTCTTTAATGGAAACGACTACTCCTGCCAGAGCGCCCAGAGGTTCGCCATTTTTAATTTTGTTGTCTAACATTTGAGCGCTCTCGATCGCTTCCTCACCAAAAACATTCACAAATGCGTTTAGATGACCATTTTGATTGATTTGAGCCAAATTGTTTCTTACCTGAGCCTCAAAGCTTGTTTTACCAGATTTTACATCCTCGTGTAATTGTTCAATCGTAATATGGGTCACTTTTCTTGTTTTAATAATTCTATCAATGTTTCAAGACTATAAGCTGTTTGTTCGCCCGAGATCAAATTTTTAACAGAAATTGCTTTTGTTCTTACTTCTTCTTCTCCAATAATGCCTGCATACCTCACTTGTTTGTCTGCTGCATATTTGATCTGTTTTTTCAATTTACCAGCATCGGGATAAACGTCTACGGCAATTCCTTCATTTCTCAACATTTGGCCAACATAAAACGCCCACTGCATGGATTCGTCATCAAAAGCCATCATAACAATAGCTGTGTGATCGATGACATCTTTCGGAAAGAGGTTGAGCTCTTCCAAAACATCGTAAATCCGCTCTGCTCCAAAAGAAATTCCTACGCCGGAAAGACCAGGCATTCCAAAACTTCCAGTAAGATTATCATACCTTCCACCACCACCAATAGAGCCCATTGTAATCTCTGAATGCACTTGCCTGTCTAATGCAACCTCAAAAATACAGCCTGTGTAATAGCTAAGTCCTCTGGCAAGTTTCACATCATATTTTAGATTGTCTAGTCCTAAACTTGCTTTTGTAAGTTGAAAAACGGTTTCTACTTCTGCTACACCCTTCAATCCCTGAGAACCTTCTTTAAAATACGTTTTGAGTTCTTGGTGTGTTTTTACTGCCAACATTTCCAAAATCAATTTGGACTGTTCTGGCGTAATGCCTCTTTCTAATAATTCTTTTTCTACACCATCCGCGCCAATCTTATCTAGCTTATCGATGGCTACGGTCATATCCATAAATTTATCCTCAATACCAACCGCTTCTGCAATGCCAAAAAGGATTTTTCTATTATTGATTTTGATGTCTACAGAGATTCCAAGTGTTTTAAATACTTCGTGATAAATACTTGCCAATTCTGCTTCGTAAATCAAAGAATCAGAGCCTACAACATCTGCATCGCATTGGTAAAATTCTTGGTATCTGCCCTTCTGAGGTCTGTCAGCTCTCCAAACCGGTTGAATTTGATATCTTTTGAATGGAAAAGTTATTTCATTTTGGTGTAAAACCACAAACCTTGCAAAAGGCACGGTGAGGTCATATCGCAGTCCTCTCTTTGCAATACTTGCTGCCAAAGCAGATGAATTTCTAGATGCCAGGGCGTTTTCATCAGCTTTCTCAAGAAAATCTCCGTTATTGAGGATTTTGAATAGTAATTTATCTCCTTCATCACCATATTTTCCCGACAACGTGGCCAAAGCTTCCATGGCCGGAGTTTCAATTTGAGCAAAGGCGTATTTTTTAAAAACCTTTTCTATGGTATTAAAAATGTATTTTCTCTTGCTGATTTGCTCTGGCAAAAAATCTCTTGTTCCCTTTAGTAGTTGAGGTTTCAAAGTGATTTATCTATTAAAAAATTATAAAAAGTGGATTATATCAAAGAGGAGAATTGTTTTAAAAATCTCACATCATTTTCAAAAATAAGTCTGATGTCATTGATATTATACATTTGCATGGCCGATCGCTCTATACCGATTCCAAAAGCGTATCCAGAATATTCATTGGGATCGATGCCACAATTTTGAAGGACATTGGGGTCAACCATTCCACAACCAAGTACTTCAAGCCATCCAGTTCCTTTTGTCAATCTTCTTGCGCTTTCTGTTTCGGTACCCAACCACACGTCCATTTCTGCACTAGGTTCTGTAAATGGGAAAAAGCTTGGCCTCAATCGGATGTCGGTTTGAGCACCATACATTTCTCTTGCGAAATAAAGCAAGGTCTGTTTCATGTCTGCAAAACTGACTTTTTTATCAATGTATAGGCCTTCTACTTGATGAAATTGACAGTGGGATCTGGCAGAAATGGTTTCATTTCTATACACTCTGCCTGGAGCTATGATTCTGATGGGTGGTTTGGTCGAAGTCATGACCCTTGATTGCACACTAGAAGTATGGGTACGCAACAAATTTATGGTACTGTCCTTGATGTAAAAAGTGTCTTGCATGTCCCTTGCAGGGTGGTTTTCTGGAGTATTCATGGCGGTAAAATTATGCCAATCATCTTCCACTTCTCTCTCCTCTGCTACCACAAATCCTATTCTAGAGAAAATGTCGGTAATCCTATTCATCACAATGCTGATGGGATGTCTGCCACCAAGTGTTATACTTTCAGTTGGAGCAGTAAGATCTACGCCGGCATAGGAAACCTTTGCAGATTGGGCAGATATTGACTCTTTTACCGCCTCAAATTTCTCTTCGGCTTGGGTTTTGAGCGCATTTACCTTGAGTCCAAATTCCTTCTTTTGTTCGTTTGGAACTTGCTTTATCTCTCCAAAAATGTCTTTGATTTCACTTTTGCTTCCCAAGTATTTAATTCTGAACTGCTCTAATGATTCTGCACCATCAATCACAAAAGCATCAATTTCACCGGCAAGCTGATCTATCTTATCAAAAATGTCCATTATTCCTTCTTACTTTTTCTGCGAATCCTGATTTTCTATCAGTGCTGCAAAATTAACTTTATAAGGGATAAGCTCCCAAGATTTTGAAACATATTAAAATATAAAATTCACATCAATAGCTTAAATCTGGCTGGCCAATAGAAGAATGGCCTGTATTATCCTTTTTTTATCACAATATTGTAGCTGTATTTACTGCTTTGCGGTATTGATTTTGAAGGTGCTTGAGTAATGGTGTAATTATATTGTATTACATTATTGGGAGTTGGCTGTGTTTTAGTTTTTGGCAGATTAAAAGTAACCCTGAGGTTTTTGTGAAAAAGAACTTTCAACTTTCTTGGGTTTTTGGGCACCACAAATTTGATGAGTTTGGCAATGCGTTGTGCTTCCTCATCACAACCATTTCCAAGGCTCTTCAAAACGACACTCTCTGTAACAGCTCCAAGGTGATTGATGGTAATGTTCAATTCTACGACGCCCTTTGTTTTATTTGACAGAGCGTCTTGAGGATAGACAATTTGAGATTGAATAAAAGTCGTGAGTGCTTTTGGGCCACCTTCAAAATAAGGTTGCTTGATGAAAACATCGTCTTTTTTTCCCTTTTGCATTTTATACTTTTTTTACCAAAAAGCCCAGGTTCTCCAAATCCTGCCAAAATCCTGGGTATGATTTAGAAACAACACCAGCATCATTTACCATAATTTCTCCCAGCAGTGCTAACGGGGCCAATGCCATTGCCATACGATGGTCATGGTAGGTGTCAAATGTTGGTGTAATGGTTAAATCTGCATGTCCTTCAGTCATAAAATACTCACCTGGCGTATTTTTTTTAAATCGTTCAGGGACTTTGGTGAGATAAACAGAGACTTTAGCAAGTTCCGTTTTGAATGCGGCAATGCGATCTGTTTCTTTGATGTACAAGGTCTGTAATCCTGTGAAAAGCCCTTGTATTCCTTTTCCCGCACACATTGCAAATACGGTTTGGGCAATATCTGGTTGTTTGATAAAATCGTATTCCAAAAAAGGTGTTGCTAAATGTCCCTTTTCTTTTTTAAGATTTACTTCATTGTTAGCAAATGTCGAAGTAATTCCAAATTTTTTGCCAATTTCCGCAATAGCAGAGTCGCCTTGAAGACTTTCTTTCTGCAAGCCAATCAATGTAATGTCGGCTTCATCTGCCAATGCAGCTATACTGTAATAATAACTTGCGGCAGACCAATCTGCTTCAACAAAATAGGATCTAGCCTGGTATGTTTGCGGTGGCACAATGATGGTATTTCCTTCCCATTCATGGTGAATACCAAAATATGTCATGATTGCAAGTGTCATTTCTAAATACGGCCTAGATACCAGTTCCCCTGTAATATTCAGGATAATTCCCTTGGGCAATGTGGGTCCGATCATCAACAAAGCAGATAAATATTGAGAGCTAATATCACCTCTCACACTGACTTCTGGACTATCAAATCCTTTTGGATTTCCGATCTTCAATGGTGGGTAGCCGACTTTATCTACATAGGTAATGTCCGCTCCCAAGTCGTTTAAAGCATCTACCAAAGGACCAATCGGTCTTTGTTTCATTCTATCTGAACCCGTAAGAACATTTTCTCCCTTCCTACTTGCTAAATATGCGGTGAGAAATCTGAAAGTAGTGCCCGCGTGATGCGCATCCAATTCATAATTTTTGCTGTCGAGCAAGGCTGCCATGGTTTTTGAATCATCACTTTCAGACATGTTTTCGATTTCAAAATCTACACCGCACAATGCTCTAATGAGTAAAACCCTATTGGCAATTGATTTTGATCCTGTAAGTTTAATGCTACCTTTTATGTTTTTATCCGTTGCCCGCACACAGTAAGTATCGCTCATTTTTTATGATCTTTATGATTGAGAATTGATTTCATATTTGAGTCAAGTGATTTAATTATATTGGTCACTCACCTCGAAACCTTTATTCGTCTCTCAGCCTGTTTTGAATTTCATTTCTTTTTAATTCCTGTTCTTGCTGTTTTTCCAACTTTCGTTGTTCATACCTTTCCTTCTCCTGGACATCATCACTATTATACCTTTTGATGATTTCCTTGACCAGTCTGTGTCTTACCACATCTTCTTCATTGAGAAAAACCTGAGCAATGCCATTGATGTTGGACAAAATGTGCAGTGCTTTATTGAGCCCCGATTTCTGATTATAGGGCAGGTCTATCTGGGTAAGGTCACCTGTAATGATGCATTTTGCATTTGGGCCCAAACGAGTAAGA
>JAKQLF010000125.1 GCA_029567325.1 Bacteroidota bacterium
ACGTTTATTTATTGCCAATAAAAGTGATAGAAAGATCATCATAGTACCGGTGGTGCTGGGGTACAATTTTGTATTAGAAGCCAAAGGTATGGTGGATCAGTTCCTTAGAGTGATTGGTAAGGAAAAATATATGCGCTCAAAAGATACTTCTATTTCCTTTGGAGACAGAATCCGATTTATCAAAGCACTCTTCACCAAAAACTCAGACATGTATTTGTCATTTGGAGAGCCAATGGATGTGATGGGCAATCGCATCGCAGCAGATGGACATAGTTATGATAAAAATGGACAAAAAATTGACTTGGTAGATTACTTCAGACTGGAAGAGGATATGTCAGAAGATCCACAAAGGGAAAATGTCTACACTAAACTTTTGGGTCAGAAAATTGTTGAGTCTTTCTTGAAGAATAATGTGGTTTTACCCTCACATTTGTTGTCACATGTTGCATTCAAAATTATTTTGAGGTACAGAAAGGACCTCGATATGTTATCTATTTTGAAGTTACATCCTTCTGAAGTACAAATTCCGGTGTTCATACTGAAAACGGTCATGATATCGGCGATAGAAGTACTAAAAGAGTGGGATTTAAAGGAGAAAATTAAATTGGATGAAATTATAAAGGTTGGCAGCCTGGATCAAATAATAGCAGAAGGAGTGAAAGCGTGTGGTACTTATCATGGAGACAAAGTGATGTTTATTCAGGATGATCAATTATGTACTCAAAATCTCAAACTGCTTTTTTACTATCACAACAGAATGGAAGGTTACAACTTCAGTGATGAGCTAGACTGGAGTAAAGTAAAGGAATTTAGTTTTGTTGAAAAAATAAGTAGTCTATAGTGAATTTTATAGTATACGATTTAGAAGCGACTTGTTGGAGGGGTAGACCACCTCACGGTATCAATGAAATCATAGAAATTGGTGCGGTAAAAATAAATCCACTAGGCGATATTTTGGGGAGTTATAATAAATTTATCAAACCTTCTGTCAACCCTATCCTTTCTGATTTTTGTAAGTCACTCACTTCCATTACGCAACAAGATGTAGATAGAGCCAAGGATTTTCCTACTACTATTGAGGATTTTCAAGACTGGATCAATATTCAGGAGGAAGACTATCTTTTGTGTGCTTGGGGTAAATTCGATGTCCAATTGTTGCAAACCAATTGTAAGCTTCATAAGATAGACATCGATTGGTTGGATTTCAATATGAATGTGAAAGATAATTATCATGCCATGAAAGGTGAGCACAAATTATCTGGTCTCAAAAATACCATCAAACACGAAGGATTGGAATTTACGGGAATCCACCACAGAGCTATTTCAGACGCAGAAAATCTTGCCAAAATATTCATCAAGTACATTGATGAGTGGGGGTATTAATCGGAAATCGGAGGACGGAAATCGGAAATCGGAAATCGGAAATCGGAATGCTGCGAGCTTCGAGCCGCGAGCCACCAGCTTTTTGTTTTAACTTATCAGCAAGCAGCTTTGAACTATCATTGAAATCCATTTCGGTCGCAGACCATTACCCATTGCGGTCGCAGACCATTGCCCCTTGCGCCGCAGGCATTGCCCATTGCCCATTGCGCCACAGGCATTGAACTCCCATTGAAATCGAATTTGTGAAAACGCAAGGCCTTGCGTCTCTACGATCGGATATTTAAAATATATTTCTTTGAATTCCCATTGAAATCATTGAACTCCCACGTGTCCCTGCTTCTGCAAGGGATTGAACTCCCATTGTTAATAAACCATTAATAAATCAAGGATTGGTAACAATGTCCTCCATATGTCGTCGTAAGTCTGTTTTTAGTCTATGAATAGCAGACTTACATTAAAAAAACTTTACCTTTATAAAAAATTAAACAACAGAAATGAAAAAATTAGTTTTGAGCCTTGTGGCAATCCTTGCCATTGTAAACATGACCTTTGCCCAGAAAAACCTAGACAAAGGAACTATCAAAATGGAACTTACTGAAATCACAGCTACTGACCCACAGATGGCTATGCAGTTGGAAATGATGAAAGGAAGTTCTACAGAAATCAAATTTGGTGATGGTGTCCAGGCAACTACAGCAGATATGATGGGTGGAATGGTAAAAATGAAAACCTACAGCAATCCAAAAGAAGATAAGTACGATATGCTCATGGACATGATGGGTCAAAAAATGTGGATTTCTTCTACCATCTCAGAAATGGCGAAAGACCCACAACAAGACGCTATCAAAAAATCAGCAGTGATCACACCTGATAAAAAAGCTACCAAGGATATTTTGGGTTATAAGTGTTATAAAATCTCTGTGACTAGTCCAGAATTGGCAGAAATGGAAGTTGAAGCATATGTGACTGAAGAAATCAAAGGTGGTCAAGGTCTCATCCAAGGATTCCAGACTGTGGAAATGCCAGGTTTTCCATTGGAATTTACCATTAAGAATGCCATGATGAACATTACCATGCAAGCAACAGCAATCTCAGATGAGGTTGACATGAGTAAAGCAGTACCTAATACAACAGGGTATAAAAAATACACCATGGAGGAATTCAGAAAGCAAATGGGCGGAATGGGTATGGGTTTCTAAAAAACCGCATATTCTCAATTTCAAATATAAACAAGAGCCTCGTCACATTTAATGTCGGCGAGGCTCTTGATTTTAAGTCAATTGCACTTATGTTTTTTTGAAGGCGGTGACATCGTTTGGAAAAATAAGCATTAGCACCAAACAAAATAATTTGTTGATATTGCTTGCTGGGAAACAACTTTTTAAATAAAGAAAACTTTTAAAACGTTATACATGGAAATAGGAAGGAAAAAATTCCTATTTTTGATTACTCAATTACGCTTGATTAGAATTTTTTATGAAGATACTTCAGCTGTGTAAAAAGTTTCCATTTCCACTTAAGGACGGTGAATCTATAGCAGTTACTTACTTGACTAGGGCTTTGGTTGATCTCGGTTGCGAAGTCACCCTGTTGTCGATGAATACATCTAAACACTACCTTGATGTAAATGATCTACCATCAGATTTTAATCACTATAAGCAAATTTATACGGTTGATGTTGACAATAGACTCAAAGTTGGTGATGCATTTGCTAATTTGTTTTCAGATAAAAGTTACCATGTTTCTCGCTTTGAATCCAAAGAATTTGCAGACAAACTCATAGAAACGCTGCAGTCAGAAGCATTTGATGTTGTGCAGTTGGAGACTTTATACCTTTCTCCATATATCGATTTGATCAAACAACATTCTGATGCCATAGTTACCATGAGATCTCACAACATAGAATTTGAGATATGGGAGCGGATTTCTCAGGGTACAGGTTTTTTGCCCAAAAAGTTGTATCTCAATCATTTAACCAAAAAGCTCAAAAAATATGAGCTCGAGAAATTGAATGACTATGACTATTTATTGGCCATTTCACAACGAGATCTAGATCAATTTAAAAAGCTTGGCTATAAAAATGGCGCAATGGCTACGCCAATTGGACTTCAATTAGACAATTATAAAATAAACCGCCAAACCGTTAATAAATCAATCTGTTTTATTGGAGCCATGGATTGGATTCCCAATGCGGAAGGATTCAATTGGTTTTTGGAAAAAGTTTGGCCTTTGGTTCACAAATCCAATCCTGAGGCTCAGTTTCATGTCGCTGGTAGAAATACGCCGCCAGACTTATTGGCTTTGAAGTCAGAAAATGTCTTCATACATGGTGAGGTCGACGATGCCATCGAATTTATAGGAAACCATGATTTGATGGTGGTTCCATTATTTTCTGGAAGTGGTATGCGTGTCAAAATTATTGAAGCTATGGCACTTGAGAAATGTATTGTATCAACCTCACTGGGTGCAGAAGGTATCGATGTCACTGATGGGGGAAACATAGCCTTAGCTGATGACGCAGAAAGTTTTGCTGCCAAAATTTTAGCCTTGATCGATGACCATGATAAAAGGAAGGAAATAGGTGAAAATGCCAGAAAGTTTGTCATGGAGTATTATGATCAAAAGCACATAGCTTTAGCCTTGGTAGAAAAATACAAGTACATCAAAGAGAAGTCTTATTACAAGAGGCATAAATCATAAGGGCAATTGCTGCGAGTTTCGAGCCACGGGCAGTGAGCTTTTCAAAATAAAATAAAAATCCCTTTAAGATCCCATTGAACTCCCACGTGTCCCTGCTTCTGCTAGGGATTGAAATCATATTTTCCCGTTTCCGGTCATCCCTTTTCCTCTCTAAAGTACACCGGAATAAATTTCAGTCAATTTTAAATGTTCACCGATTGCATTAATGGCAAAACTTTGCTCAACGTCCTTATATTCTGTAAAATTCCAACTTTGATTGGAGTTTAATTCAAATTTTTCCACCCTGACCATTTCAGAATCAATCAAAATATATTCCTTTAAACTCGGTATATCTCTGTAGAGGGTAAATTTTGTACCCCTATCGTAATCCTTTGTTGTTGGAGATAATATTTCTATAATAACGCTTGGGTTGGTGACTGTATCAAAATGATCATCTGTCGTTTCGATTTCCCCACACACAATTGTGATGTCAGGATATGTGTATAAGGTGTTTGTGGGTATATGTATCCTTAAATCGCTGCCAAAAGGTTGACAACTTTTGTTTTTCAACCTATAAGCTAATTCACCAAACAGTTTAGAAAATATCTGATTATGTGCAATAGAAGCTCCACTCATAGCAAATACCTCTCCTCTATAATATTCATGTTTATCAGTAGCCACCCGCTCTGAATCGAGATATGCCGTTGGTGTAATAAAAGCAACTTCTTGTTTGATCATTGTTCTTTTAATTCATAAAACTGATAACCAAAGATAAACAAAATAAAAATAGCTTGCAAAATAGCTGTATTTATCCGGGCAGTCGACTCCGTATTTGGCTGGAATTTGTCTAAAATCTACCCAAAATCCAAAAATGGTCAATTTTTCTCCCATTTTTTCCCCAAACACACTGCTCTCTTACATATAAAAATCTCTTAACATATAAAACTAGCGAATTTCTATAGAAAATAAATCTCGTTTTCTTATATGTATTAATAATTAAGATGTAAAACACTTAAAATTGATAATTTACACATTATAAAAATAATTTATAAATAATTTATTTAATATTTAGATTGAGTTTTATATTTTCGGTTAATTTGTTAATTTTTGTCAACGAATTGTTGACAAATTAAGGCTTTGATAAGGAAGCCTGATGGAATTTTGACAAATAATAGGTAATTCAGCAATTTTGTGGGAGGAAATGGGAAAAAATGTAAAATTGTTTAATATGTTTGTTTTATCAACCGGTTAGAACAAAAAAGATGATTTCACTTACAGGTGAATATGAGTGCAAAATAGACGACAGAGGCAGACTAAAACTGCCACAAAAGCTCATAGAATCCTTAGGTAATAAAAGAAATCTCGATTTTATTCTTAACCGTGGTTTTGAAAATAATTTGATAATCTACCCCAGAGAAGTTTGGGAAGACAAAACGAAAGAGATAAACCAACTCAATATCTACGACAAAAGACAAAGAGACGTTATCAGGTATTTTTACAGAGGGGCAACAGAAGTGACAAACGACAATGTTGATCGCATCCTCATACCCGCCAATTTGCGGTCGTATGCTGGCATCGACAAAGACGTAATTCTATTTGCTTATCACAACATCATTGAGGTATGGTCCAAGGATGCATACGAAAAAATGATCAGTGACGAACCTGAAGATTTTTCGAGTTTGGTACAAGAGGTTTTCGCAACCATTACCAAACCTGAAAAAAATGTCTGATTACCACATCCCCGTCTTACTCTCGGAATGTATTGAGTCCTTAAATATCAGACCCGACGGCATCTATATTGATGTCACATTCGGAGCTGGTGGACATTCCAAAGCTATTTTAG
This sequence comes from Bacteroidota bacterium, assembly GCA_029567325.1. Classification (GTDB taxonomy): domain Bacteria; phylum Bacteroidota; class Bacteroidia; order Chitinophagales; family Saprospiraceae; genus JADKBO01. The sequence continues at coordinate 5,906 of JAKQLF010000125.1, forward strand.
AAAAACTAAATGCTAACGGGCATTTGTACGCTTTTGACATGGACGACGACGCTTGGGACAACGCACCAGATGCCGCCAATTTTACTTTGATTCAATCAAATTACAAATTCATAGAGAAATTTATGCGCTTGTATGGAGTGGATCAAGTCGACGGCATCCTTGCAGACCTGGGTATTTCTTCTCATCAGATTGATGTGCCAGAGAGAGGCTTTTCATTCAGATTTGATGCACCGCTTGACATGAGGATGAATCAATCCAATCCTCTGGACGCGCAAGTAATCATCAATGAATACAATGAAGCTGATCTTGTAAACATTCTTTCTACTTACGGAGAAGTACGCAATGCTAAAACCCTGGCCAGAGCCATTGTAGAATCACGACGCAATCGTGGCATTACAACCACTGGTCAGCTCAACCAAATCCTCGATCAAAACTCGATGGGACCTGCAAATAAATATTTTGCCCAAGTCTATCAAGCTTTGAGGATCGAAGTAAATGGTGAAATAGCAGGTCTTGCGCAATTTCTTACCGATGGAGCAAAATTGCTCAGACCAGGTGGGAGATTTGTGGTGATGAGTTACCATTCGCTGGAAGATCGCTTGGTGAAGAATATCTTCAAAACAGGCAATACTGAAGGCGAATTGGACAAAGATGATTTTGGGGCCATCCAAAAAACATTTGAAGTGGTGACCAAAAAACCCATTGTTCCCGATTTCAAAGAGCAGAAGCGCAACCCGCGATCAAGAAGTGCAAAGCTGAGAGTAGCTTATAAGATATAATATAAAATAATACATAAATGTCTGGTTCTAAAGATAAGAAATCTACAACTTTTATCAGATCCAGGTGGGCAGAATGGGTATTTGTGAATTTGCCATTCGTATTTTTTATCGTCGGCATAGGAGTCGTGTATATTTTTAATGCACACTCAGCCGAGAGAGCAATACGAAAGATAGACTCCCTCAAAAAAGAGGTAAATGACTATCGCTGGCAAGCCATGACACTCGAACAAGAGTTGATGTATCAAAGCACTCAATCTCAGCTCACCAAGAATCTTGAAGAGAAAGGTCTAAAACCGCTCAATAAGTTGCCACTTAAATTGGAGTCAGACAAAGAAAAATAGAATAAATAAAATTGTTATTTATTAACAAATTATGGATAAAAAGACTGAACTACTAGCGCGGGCTTATTTCGTAGTCATGATCTTCGGCATATTGTCTTTGGTCATAGCGTATAGAGTTTTTACAGTCAGTATAGTGGAAGGTGACAAATGGCGCAAAATGGGTGCCAAAAATGTGAAGTGGAAGGAGCTCAACGCAGACAGAGGAAGCATTTTTGCCGACGATGGAAGTTTATTGGCTACTTCTTTGCAGTTCTTTGAAATTCGAATGGACATGACCGTCCAGAAAGAAAGTGTGTTTGAAAGCGGCGTTGATTCACTGGCATTCTACCTCAGTTCGACCATCAGAAGTGATCGATCAAAGTATGAATGGAAGCAAATCTTACGCAAAGCTCGAAGTGCTAAAAACAGGTATTTGTATATAGACAAAAACCTCACAGTCGACGAGTACAGGCTTTTGAAAACATTTCCTATTCTGAGAGAGGGTAAATACAAAGGTGGTTTGATTGAAGTAAAGTATGGTAAAAGGGCCAAACCTTACAGAGATCTGGCTTCGAGAACCATAGGTGAGGATAGAGAAAATGCTCAGAAAATAGGTTTAGAAGGCGCTTTCGATAAGTTTCTATCAGGCCCTGCAGACAAGGTTTTACAAAAGAGATTGTCAAATGACGTGTGGGTTCCAGTTTATGATCCTTCAGAAGTAGGAGCTAGAAGAGGCGATGACGTCGTGACCAATCTCAATGTACACTTGCAAGATGTGGTGCATGAAGAACTTTCAAAGTCTTTGCTCAAATATAGCGCTACTAAAGGAGTGGCCATTTTGATGGAGACCGCAACGGGAAAGATAAAAGCCATTTCAAACTTGGCTAATATCAATGGTGTACCTCGCGAAGAGCTCAATTATGCCATTGGTGACAATACAGAACCTGGTTCAACGATGAAATTGGCAACTGTGCTTGCACTTTTGGAAGATGGATACGCAGATCTAGATACGAAAGTGAATCTCAATGGTGGTAAACCTGTGAAATTCAAGGATAGAACGATCAGAGATTCTGAGCAACATGGAAGAGGGGTTGTAACATTGAAGGAAGCATTTGCCATCAGTTCCAACATTGGAATGGCAGTTTTGGCAGATGAAGCTTATAATAAATCTGCGGAGGGAAGATTGCAATGGAGAAGAACGCTTACCAAGTTTGGCATAGATAAAAAATCTGGTGTTGAAATTGAAGGTGAAAAAGAACCATACATCAAAGATCCCATCAAGGATGATAAAAAATGGTATGGTACCACCGTGCCTTGGATGGCCCATGGATATGAATTTTTGATGTCACCACTTCAAATCCTCACCTTTTATAATGGTGTGGCGAATGGGGGAAGGACAATGAGACCATATCTAGTTTCTGAAATCAAAGGCGAAAACGGTAAAAACAAAAAGTTTGAACCAAGAATTTTGGTGGATCAACTTGCGCGGCCAGAAAATATTCTGAAGGCAAAAGAAATGCTAGAAGAAGTGGTTTTGACTGGTACGGCAACAAATATCAAGTCTGACTATATCAAAATAGCGGGCAAAACAGGAACAACAAGAGTCAACTATAGCAACAAGGAGGAATATGCTAAATACAATGCCTCTTTCTGTGGTTACTTCCCGGCAGATAATCCTCAATACAGCATGATAGTCGTGTTATATGAGCCAAAGGGAGTTTTTTATGGAAGCGCGGTGGCTGCTCCAATATTCAAAAATATTGCAGAAAGAACCATGGCTTGGCAACACGAGTTGTGTCAACCTGCAAAATCGATGTTGGATACTGCTCACATGGAACGAACAATACCAGGTGCAAATGCAGGATTTGCGGATGACTTCAAAGGGCTTTATGATTATATAGGGATTCCTTATAAAAATAAAACAGAAAACAAGTGGGTGTATGTGGATCCATTTGAGACAAAAATGCTGATTGAAAATAAAAAGATAGTCAAAGGTAAAGTGCCTGATGTAAGAGGCATGGGAGCCAGAGACGCGGTTTATGTTCTAGAGAATTTAGGGCTCGGAGTGGCTGTACAAGGAAAGGGTAAGGTGACCAGAATGTCATTGAGCCCGGGTACAGCAATCAGAGGACAGAGGATAGAAATCTATTTAAACTAAGAAATAGGCTTTGCTTTGAGAGCACAAAAGTTGATTGAAATATTGGATGGTAATGGGCGATGTGAAGTTTATGGTCCTACCGATTTAGAGGTGTCTGGTATCACACTGGACAGTCGAAAAATCGAAGCTGGATTTCTTTTCGCAGCCATAAGGGGTGCTACTAGCGATGGACATTCATTCATTGAAATGGCCATAGAAAAAGGAGCATCACTCATTTTATGCACAGAATTACCGCAAACCCTTAAAGCGAATGTATGCTACTTAAAAGTGGCACACAGCGCACAAGCATTTGCAAAGGTAAGTCAGGCTTTTTATGACTTTCCAGCCGAAAAGCTTATGGTCATTGGGGTGACAGGTACGAATGGAAAAACAACCGTTGCGACACTTCTATTCCAACTTTTTACAGAGTTGGGATTTAAATGTGGTTTGCTTTCGACGGTAGAAAATAAGATCGGAGTGGAAATAGTGCCAGCAACCCATACGACGCCAGATGCACAAGGCATTGCTGCTTTAATGGATCGGATGGTAACTGAAGGTTGTACCTATGCTTTTATGGAAGTAAGCAGTCATGCTTTGGATCAGGAAAGGGTATTTGGTATTCCTTTTAAAGGGGCAATTTTTACAAACATCACACATGACCATCTAGATTATCATGGTACTTTTCTCAACTATCAAAGGGCAAAAAGGAAATTTTTTGATCAGTTGAGCTCAGAAGCTTTCACAATGATCAATCTCGATGACAGAAATGGAAAATCGATGTATGATCATACCAAGGCAAAAGTAAAAACCTATGGTTTGAAGTCGATGGCAGATTATCGCTGTAAAGTGCTTAGCAATGATACTTCGGGTTTGCACTTATGGGTAGATGGTAAAGAAGTGATGATGGGCATGATGGGTGAATTTAATGCTTACAATTTGCTAGCCGTATATGGCACAGCAAAGGAACTTGGCTTTGAATCAGACAAAATTTTGCAAATCCTTTCTTATTTGCCTGGGGCAGAAGGAAGAATGCAATTGGTGAAAAGTAAAAATACAAAGATTGTGGGCATTGTGGATTATGCACATACACCAGATGCTTTAGAAAACATCACAGAAACACTGAAAAAATCGAAGCCGATTGGTTCAAGTCTGATTACTGTTTTTGGATGTGGAGGCGACAGAGACAAAACAAAAAGGCCAGAAATGGGAAAAATTGCCGCCCAGAAAAGTGATAGGGTGATCATCACGAGTGATAACCCGAGAAGCGAAGACCCTGATAAAATTATAAGCGAGGTATTGGAAGGAATACCCCAAGAGTTGAAGAATAAAGTTGTGGCCATTTCGGATAGAAGCCAAGCAATAAAAACTGCTGTCATGATCGCAAAAGGATCTGATGTGGTTTTGGTAGCCGGAAAAGGTCATGAAAAATACCAAGAAATAAAGGGTGAGAAATTGCCATTTGAAGATAAAAAGGTACTGGAAGACGCTTTGGATTCTAAGGCCTAAAGAGAGGTTCTATTAATCATTCTCAGGTTGGTTTAGCAGTTGCAGTTGTAATCCCTGCTGGAAAAGTTCAATCATATTACATCTGCACTGTTTTTTTTAATGAATTTGAATGTGAGTATTTATGCTGTATTATTTATTTGATTTTTTAGATAGGCAATTTGATCTTCCCGGAGCAGGGTTGTTTCAATACATCACATTTAGATCAAGCGCGGCAATCATTTTATCACTAGTGATTTCACTGGTTTTGGGTAAAAGGATTGTCGGTTACCTGAGGAGATTACAAGTAGGAGAAACAGTTAGAGATCTAGGTCTTACTGGACAAAAGGAAAAAGAAGGTACACCAACGATGGGAGGATTTATCATCATCGCGGCCATTATGATTCCATGTTTATTGTTTGGTAAGCTCAATAATATATACTTGATCATCATGTTGGTGACAACGGTCTGGTTGGGATTTATAGGTTTTGCAGATGACTACATCAAAGTATTCAAGAAAAACAAAGCAGGACTAAAGAGTACAACCAAAATCATTGGTCAGGTAGGATTGGGCCTATTTATCGGTTCGATCATGTTGTTGCACGACGATATTGTTGTGAGAATGCCGCTTTCGGAAGCAGAAGCTGGCGGATTTGAAATTAAGGAAAGGTATGAAATAGTTGTTCCAGCTGTCAATCAAGAAGCAAAGGTAAGAGAAATGGTGTACGTGAAAACTACGCTTACAAACATCCCGCTTTTGAAAGACAACAGCTTTGACTACAGAATGATCTCCAATGTTTTTTCTGAAAATTCAAGGTTGTGGTTGTGGTTGATTTTTGTGCCCATTGTGATATTCATTGTAACGGGAATATCCAACGGAGCAAATTTGACAGACGGCTTAGACGGTTTGGCGGCTGGGGTATCGGCTATTATTGGATTTGTGCTTGCTGTATTTGCCTACGTTTCGGGTAATACGATCATTGCAGATTATCTCAATATATTTTACCTGCCAAACATCAGTGAGCTGACCATTTTTGCCTCCTGTTTTGCTGGAGCATGTATTGGGTTTTTATGGCACAACTCGTTTCCAGCCCGGGTTTTTATGGGAGACACAGGAAGTTTGACGATAGGCGGTATCATAGCAGTGATGGCTTTTCTATTGAGAAAGGAATTTTTGCTTCCTGTATTGTGTGGCATTTTCGTGGTAGAAAATTTGTCGGTAATCATGCAGGTAGCATACTTTAAATATACCAAAAAGAAATATGGTGAAGGTCGCAGGATTTTCAAAATGGCGCCGTTGCACCACCATTATCAAAAAAGTGGAATGCATGAAGCTAAGATTGCAGTGAGGTTTTGGATCGTGACAATCATCTTGGCCATTATCTGTATCATCACGTTAAAAGTGAGATAAAAGATGAAGGTAGTTGTTTTGGGTGGAGGAGAAAGTGGAAAAGGAGCAGCCTTGCTCGCTAAAAAGGCAGGTTTTGATTGCTTTTTGAGTGACAAAGGTTTTATAAAGCAAGAATATAAAGATGTTCTTGATCAGTACTTGATAAAATATGAAGAAGGAGGTCACACTCCTGAGTTGTTGATGGACGCAGATCTGGTTGTAAAAAGCCCGGGCATTCCCAATGAGAGTGAAGTGGTAACTGCCTTTTTAAGCAAAGGCACAAAGGTTATTTCTGAAATTGAATTTGGATTCCTCCATTGCCATTCTACCATTTTGGCAGTGACAGGTAGTAATGGAAAAACTACGACATCTGCTTTACTTCATCATGTTTTAAAAAGTGCCGGAAAAGATGTTGAAATCGCAGGAAATTATGGCTATAGTTTTGCTGGACTCGTCGCAGAGCGAAATCCGGAATACATCGTCTTGGAAATCAGTAGTTTCCAACTCGATGACGTAGAAACTTTCAGACCGCATGTAAGTACCATACTCAATATTACTCCAGATCATTTGGACAGATATGAGTACAAAATGGAAAAGTATGTGGCTTCAAAGTTTAGGATTACACGCAACCAGACCAAGGATGACTTTTTTGTCTATAACTCAGACGACAAAGAAATCATGGACTATCTGGACTCGGCGGTGATTGTTCCCCAAGTGGTAGCAATCAAGGAGGCAAACTACCTCAATGGTGTGCATAGAGTTGATGGTAAACCCTTTCAATACAAATTAAAAGGACGCCACAACAAGTACAATATTCAAACAGTAGTGACCATGTCTAGATTGATTGGGCTTACTGACGATGAAATTGCACCTGGACTTGAGACTTTTGAAAGTCTAGCCCACCGATTGGAATACATCACGACCATCAAGGGTGTCGAATACATAAATGATAGTAAAGCCACCAATGTTGACTCGGTATATTATGCCTTGGACGCAATGGAAGGAAAGGTGGTTTGGATTGCAGGTGGAGTTGATAAAGGCAATGACTATGAGGTTTTGTTACCGCTGGTTAAAGAAAAAGTAAAAACATTGATATGCCTTGGCATAGATAATGATAAATTGATAAGGTTTTTTAAGGGCACTACACCCACAATTGTAGAAACTACTAAGGTCTCAAACGCGGTGTTTATGGCTGGAGAAAGCGCAAGAACGGGTGAAACTGTCTTACTTTCTCCAGCATGCGCCAGCTTCGATTTGTTTAAAAATTACATGGATCGGGGAGAGCAGTTTAAATCTGCGGTTCTTGATTTGAAAAATAAGATTGAATAAAAAATAGGAGGTGAAAGCCGACTTTAAAAATAGAAAACTACACGCAGTATGACCAATGTAATAAAGATATACAGAGACCTCAAAGGGGATAAGTCTATCTGGCTCATTGTGACCTTGCTTTTGCTGGTCTCCATACTTGCAGTGTACAGCAGTATCGGTAGCATCGCATACAAAGAGCACGGTGGCAACACAGAGTATTACTTAATCCAACAAGTGGTTTTCATTGGTTTGGGTGTAGGCATGATGTGGTTGATGTACCAAATGGATTATCGGAAATTTGCCAGATTGGCGCCTGTTTTATTGGTAATTGCTGTGACTTTATTGCTCTATACCTTCTTTTTTGGCAAAGAAGTCAATTCGGCAAAAAGATGGATTACCATCCCCTGGATAGATAAAACATTCCAAACGTCTGACTTTGCCAAAATTGCTTTGATTGTGTATTTGGCTCGGACAATAGCGACCAAACAAGATGTCATCAAAGACTTAAAATCAGCTGCACTTCCATTGTTCTTGCCCATTATACTGGTATGCGGAATCATTGCACCAAACAACCTTTCGACAGCGGCGCTTTTATTCATGACGTGTATGTTGATGTTGTTTATTGGTAGGATCAGTCTCAAATTTGTATTCATACTTTTGTTTTTGGGAGTTATAGCAGGTTTATTGATAACGTTGATGGGGGTATTATTTCCTGACATGGTCCGATTGGAAACATGGATACATCGTGTTTCGGACTTTGTGAATATGACGGATGAAAGTTTTCAAGTGCAACAGGCCAAAATTGCAATAGCCAATGGCGAATGGATAGGAGTAGGACCCGGCAAAAGCCTCCAAAAGAACTATTTACCTTTCTCGTTCTCTGACTGTATTTATGCCATCATTTGCGAAGAGTTTGGTTTGTTAGGCGGCTTAGCAATCTTGGGATTGTACTTCTGGTTACTGGTGAGGTGTGTACAATTAGTTACGAAAAGTCCTAAAGCTTTCGGAGCAATCCTGGCTATGGGTCTTTGTCTCGACATAGTCATTAATGCTTTTGCAAATATATCGGTATCTGTGCAGTTGGTTCCTGCTACCGGACTTACGCTGCCTTTGATCAGTATGGGAGGAACATCCTTGATCTTGACATGCATCTCTTTTGGTATCATACTCAGTGTGAGCAAGTTTGTAGAAGAATATTCTGCTACAGGAATGCTTTCAATGGAAAAAAATTCAGCCAATGAAGGTGCTCATTAGTGGTGGTGGTACAGGGGGGCACGTCTTCCCGGCGATTGCAATAGCAGACGCATTGAAAAAGAAAGATGGCAATACAGACATTTTGTTTGTGGGTGCGAATGGAAAAATAGAAATGGATAAAGTGCCTCAGGCAGGATATAAAATCATTGGTTTAGACATCAAAGGATTTAAAAGATCCTTTAGTTTGGATACGATCGTGACAACATGGAAAGCAGCAAAAGCGCTTTTCAAAGCTATCAACATCGTCAAAACATTCAAACCCGATGTGGCGATAGGAGTTGGCGGATATGCAAGTGGGCCGACATTAAAGGTTGCTTCACTTTTGGGAGTACCAACTATGATTCAAGAACAGAATTCTTATGCTGGAGTGACTAATAAATTATTAGCCAGAAAGGCGAGTAAAATATTTGTAGCATACAGCGGCATGGAGAAGTTTTTTGAAGCATCCAAGATTGTACATACTGGCAATCCGATAAGGTCGACCATCCAAATGGAAGGAAAATCCAAAAAGGAAGCTATGCAAAAGTTAGGGCTCAATCCTGATCACAAAATGATTTTGGTAATGGGTGGCAGTTTGGGTGCAAGAACGATCAATGAAGCTTTGGTTGAAGGAGAAGCACTTTTGGCACAAAGTACTCACGTGCATATTTACTGGCAGGTTGGAAAATTGTATCTCTCAGAATTCAAAAATAAAAACATAGCCACTTTGCCAAATGTGACGATGGTTGATTTTATAGAAGACATGCCTACAGTTTACACGGCGGCAGACATCATTGTTGGACGTGCTGGAGCTTTGACTATTTCAGAGCTGGCAATTGTTGGCAAGGCTGCGATTTTAGTGCCTTCCCCAAATGTTGCTGAAGATCACCAAACGCACAATGCGATGTCTTTGGTAAATGCTGGAGCGGCAATTTTGGTAAAAGACATTGAAGCTGGAAAAACACTGGTCCCAGTCATGATCAATTTGGTTAATGACCATGAGCAAAGTGCTAAACTGGCAGCAAACATGAAGGGTTTGGCTAAGCCGAATGCGGCAGACCAAATCGCAACATACATATTTGAAACGATAGGGAAAGTATGAATGTCGGAGGATATAAACATGTCTATTTTGTAGGCATTGGAGGTATTGGCATGAGTGCTTTGGCAAGATATTTCATCATAAGAAATGTGAAAGTATCTGGCTACGATAAAACAGAAACAGCGCTCACCAGAAAGTTGGTGGGAGAAGGAATTGACATAACGTACGAAGACAACAAAGAGCACCTTTCTGAGGACATTGATTTGGTGGTTTATACACCTGCTGTGCCCAAAGAACTTGGCATTCTCAAAGCATTGGAAAGCAGAGAAGTTCCAGTGGTAAAGCGAGCAAAACTGTTGGGCATTATTTCTGAGCAAGCTCGGACAATTGCCATAGCAGGGACGCACGGTAAAACTACGACGACCTCTTTGGTTGCACATTGTCTGAAGGATAGCGGTCTTGAAATCTCGGCTTTTTTAGGAGGAATTCTCACAGGCTATGAAACCAACTACTTCCTCGGAACTTCTGATTGGATGGTGGTTGAAGCCGACGAGTTTGATCGATCTTTTCACCATTTGAAGCCAGAAATTGCGATTGTAAATGCAATGGACGCCGACCATTTGGACATCTACGGAACACAAGAGAAGTTTTCAGAAGCTTTTTTTGAATTCATCATGCAGATGCGAAAAGGTGGATTGCTTTTATTGAAAGAAGGGGTCACAGAGCATTTTACTCCAGCACAATGGATGGCCATTCAGGAACATGTTGAAGTGAAGGTATTTGGCTTTGGTCAGGATTGTGATGTGAAAATATCGATCGACCATTATGCCATGGGAGGAAGACCAGTTTTTGATTTGTATCAGCAAACTGGAAATAACTTTCATGATTTACTCTTCACTTTGCCTGGCGACCACAATGTGAGCAATGCTAGTGCTGCGGTTTTGGTTTGCGAAAGGGTAGGATTGAGTGAAACTCAAATCAAACATTCCTTGGCAGGTTTTTTAGGGGTGAAAAGAAGGTTTGAACGCATTGTAGAAACGGAGGGAAAAGTATACATCGACGACTACGCGCATCATCCTCAGGAAATAAAGGCGGTTTGTAAAGCCATCAGAGATGCCTACAAGGGTAAGCAAATTCTGGCCATTTTTCAACCTCACCTTTACTCCAGAACCAGGGATTTTATGGGAGAGTTTGCTGAAGCACTGGATGGTTTTGATGAAATTCTTTTGCTCGACATTTATCCTGCAAGAGAGTTACCGATACCAGGCATTACTTCACTAGCACTTGCAGAAAAGATGCTTAAGCCGGTCACGGTGGTCTCAAAAAATGAGCTCATTGGGAGTCTTCGACAAAAAACATACGATGTAGTCCTTACCATAGGTGCGGGCGACATCGACACACAAGTAACATTGATAAAAAAAGCATTAGAAAGTAAATAAACATTAAGAAATATAGACATGAATATACCATCAACATTTAAAAGCAGATTCTTATGGACGGTCGGTCTCATAGGCATCGCTGTGTTGTTGGTCATGTCGGTCAGGCACAAAAGCCAGTCGAATGTCAAAGAATTGGTGGTACATATCAAACCCATCAAAGGCGACAGAGACCTCATCAACAAGAAAGAAGTTGAGGGTGCATTCAAAAAAATGCTTGGCTATGATGTGCGGGAAGCAAAAGTAGTTGAAGTAAATCTAAGTGAATTAGAACAACTATTGATGACCGATGACCGAGTGAAAAAAGCAGAGGTTTTTCTGGATTCAAAAAACAGATTGACGGTCTGGCTGGTACAGAGACAACCCATCGTCAGGATTGTGGATGAACGAAATTTCAGCTACTACATCGATGAAGACGGTGATAAAATTCAAACGCGAAAAGGTGTTGCGGTAAGGGTTCCATTGGCTACTGGCTACATTGGACTGTATGACAAAGAGAGTTTATTCGCAGAAAAGAAGTCAACACTCAAAGACGTATTCCTCACCTCAAAAAGCATATTGGCTGACCCATTTATTGAGGCGCTGGTAGAACAAATAGATGTGACAGAAGACCATGATCTCTTGCTCATTCCAAAAATTGGCAGGCAGGAGATTTTGATTGGCAATGCAGAAAACATAGAGGATAAATTCAACAACCTCAAAAGTATGTATAAAGACGGAATACCCATGGTGGGTTGGGACAAGTATAAAGGTATAAACCTGAAGTACAAAGGCCAGGTAATTGGAGAGTTATAATCAATAATAATTATGTATCACAGCAAAATTTTTTCACAAATGACAAACAGAAATCACAACGCAGGTAGTGTTTCGGTGGCTATTGACATCGGTACTACCAAGATCTGCGCAATCGCAGGTACTTTGGATGAGTTTGGACGACTAGAAGTGCTATCATTTGGCACAGTGAAGTCAGAGGGTGTCAATCGTGGCGTCGTTGTTAACATCGACAAAACGGTCAAAGCCATCAGAGAAGCAGTTGACATTGCAGAACGCGGTGCAGGCTTCAAATTCAAGATCGTGCACGTCGGCATTGCCGGTCAGCACATCAAAAGCCTTCACAACTTAGGTCGCATTACCAGACTAGACCACAATTCAGAAATTTCGATCGAAGACATCGAAAGATTGATCAAAGACATGTACAGAATTCCGCTACCTCCCGGAGATAAGATATTACATGTCATTCCACAAGAATTTACCGTCGATGACGAAAAAGACATTGCCGACCCAATTGGGATGGCAGGATATAGATTGGAAGGAAATTTCCACATCATCACTGGCCAGATTTCAGCTTCCAAAAACATCATGAGGTGTATTGAGAAAGGTGGACTGGAAATTGCTGACCTTACATTGGAGCCTATCGCTTCTGCAAGTGCAGTATTGAGTGGTGAAGAAAAAGAAGCAGGTGTTGCATTGATTGACATAGGTGGTGGGACGACAGACATTACCATTTTCAAAGATGGCATCATCAGACATACAGCCGTTATTCCTTTTGGTGGCAACATCATCACTGATGACATCAAAGAAGGTTGTACTGTGTTGACCGATCAGGCGGAAAAGCTCAAAGTAAAATTTGGTAATGCGCTTTCTGACGAATTGGTAGACAATAGAAAAATCATAATACCAGGCCTGAAAGGTAGAGAACCAAAGGCCATCAGTGAGAAAAACCTTTCTAAGATTATTCAAGCTAGGGTAGAGGAGATTTTTGACTACATATTATTCGAAATCAAAAGATCGGGATACGAGCGAAAATTGCAAGCTGGTCTGGTTTTGACTGGTGGTGGTGCTTTACTCAAAAACATCGACCTTTTAGCTCAGTTTCATACAGGAATGCACGCCAGAATTGGTGAGCCAATCGAACACCTTGCACACGGTTACAACAAAGAATTGGCGTCTCCAATGTATGCAACGGCTGTAGGTCTTTTGAAATACGCAATTGACAATACCAAACAAGACAGTAAATACACGGTAGATCTACTCAATGCAGAGGTAGAAACGCCAACGACCACGATTACAACTGCTCCTCTTGTCAACAAAGCAACTCCTGCTGCAAACACAGCAGCAATGGTGAAACCAGTGGCAGAAGATGATCAGGATGATGATGACGTCGAAAAACCAACCATTGAGCGAAAGTTCATGAAATTGGTTCGCAAAATTTCTTCTTATACTCGTGACTTCTTCGAACCGACCCCTGATCACGAGCTGTAAGGTGTTTTATTTATTGTAAATTTTAAATATAGAAAGATGAAATTTGATATAGCTAAACAATCAAAATCTATCATAAAAGTGCTGGGTGTCGGCGGCGGCGGTGGAAATGCTGTTTCGCACATGTTTAAACAAGGTATTGTAGGTGTTGATTTTGGTATCTGCAACACGGACAATCAGGCATTAGAAAATAATCCTGTGCCTGTGAAAATTGCACTAGGGCCATCCTTGACAGAAGGTCGTGGAGCAGGGTCAAAGCCTGAAACAGGTAAAGAAGCTTGCATTGAGTCAATTGATGAAGTCAGGACTTTTTTGGAAGACAGCACGAAAATGCTTTTTATTACAGCAGGAATGGGTGGTGGTACAGGGACTGGTGCTGCACCTATCATTGCTAAAGCTTCAAAGGAATTAGGTATTCTTACAGTAGCCATCGTAACACTTCCTTTCAATTTTGAAGGAGCAAGAAGAAAGAGACACGCGCTGGAGGGATTGGAATCATTAAAGAAAAATGTAGACGCCATCTTGGTTATTTCCAATGATAAAATAAGAGAAATCCACGGCGACTTACAACTTTCTGTTGCTTTTTCCAATGCGGATGATGTTTTAAATACTGCTGCGAAAGCCATTGCTGAAATAATTACCGTTCCTGGTTATGTAAACGTTGACTTTGAAGACGTCAACTTCGTGATGAGAGATAGTGGAGTAGCTTTGATGGGTATTGGCCTTGCAGAAGGTGGAGACAGAGCCAGAAAAGCGATCAGCATGGCCCTCAATTCACCCTTGTTGGAAGATAATGATATCAGAGGAGCAAAACATATTTTACTCAACATCACATCTGGAACCAAAGAAGTGTCAATGGACGAAATCGGTGAAATCATGGACTATGTTCAGGAAGAAGCAGGTTACGGTACTGACTTGATTTGGGGCAACTGTATCGATGAGTCTTTGGGTGAGCAACTTTGCATCACTTTGATTGCCACAGGTTTTGCTGCGGGTTCAAAGAAGGATTTCAAAGACGCACCAATGGAAATAAAGGTTCCATTGTCTGATGACTTTGAAGAAGTTGCCAATACCAATTCATTTTCGATAGCAGATACCAACACTGCCAATGCGCGCACGTTTGACTTTGACGATGATGACATCAGACAGACAGCTGAGGCGATGAACAGAAAAAATCCATATCACACGGATCCTTTTATGGCTAAACGTGAAAACGGTGAAAGAGAGAAGTTTATCGAGGCTGAAAATGCAAGGAGACAATACCTCAGAAGCAGTACAACCGTGCCATTGGATAATCCAGAAGCATTGGAAAATGCAGAGAAAATTCCTGCTTACCTTAGAAGAGGCACTAAGCTTGATGAAGATAAGATCAAAATTCCAGTAGGCCGTACCAGTACCAGCATCTATGTGGATGAAGAAGGTACTGTGGTTCAAACCGGCAATTCATTCATTTACGAAGACGCAGATTAGACTTTAGTCGAAAGAGCAAACGGCTGTTGTTCACTTATTGATTGTGAAATGCTGTGATCATCAGAATGGCAGCCCTTTTTATATGTTTCGTCTATTTATTTATATTCTCATCTATAAAGATTGAGATTGGTTTATTGGGCCCTGGTTTTGTCGCCGGGGCTTTTTTTTGCTCAGCTTTCAGTTGTCAGTTGTCAGCGATCAGTTTTTACCACTTATTGCCTCGAGCCACGAGCATCGAGCTGCGAGCCTGTGAAATCGTGCATATTTGCTCTTTAGTATCAATTTGGCATTTTAGCAATTCATGGGTTTGTTATGGCTTATAAACGATTAAACGCATAAACATATAAACATTTTTGGCGGTAAGGAATTTTGCGATCAGCGCTCAGTTTTCAGCTTTCAGAATTTTTGCCTCGAGCCACGAGCATCGATCTGCGAGCCTGTGAAATCGTGCATATTTGCTCTTTAGTATCAATTTGGCATTAGCAATTCATGGGTTGGTTATGGCTTATAAACGATTAAACGCATAAACATATAAACATTTTTGGCAGGTAAGGAATTTTGCGAGCAGCGATCAGTTTTTAGCTATTATCGCCTCGAGCCACGAGCATCGAGGAGAGCCTGTGAAATCGTGCATATTTGCTTTTTAGTATCAATTTGGCATTAGCAATTCATGGGTTGGTTATGGCTTATAAACGATTAAACGCATAAACATATATACATTTTTGGCGGTAAGGAATTTTGCGATCAGCGCTCAGTTTTCAGCGCTCAGTTTTCAGCTTTAATTTTTGCCTCGAGCCGCGATCTTCGAGCCTGTGAAATCGTGCATATTTGCTTTTTAGTATCAATTTGGCATTTTAGAAATTCATGGGTAGGTTATGGCTTATAAACGATTAAACGCATAAACATATAAACATTTTTGGCAGGCAAGGAATTTTGCGATCAACCCTTCAGTTTTCTGCTTTTATGAGAACTTGAAAGTGGAGACTTGGAGTTGGATTTTTAATGTAAGGAGCAATCAATTTCTGCCAGTTGAGAATGCATAATTTTCTGGAAATTGGAACATGAAATGGAAACTTAGAAACAGCTTTTTTATGAGGGGAAATGGATGGAATCGGGCATCAATTTGGAAGCGAGCTGTCAAAGATCAGCTTTCAGGTGTCAGTTTGAGCTTTATTGAAGTCTGGCCATAAGAGCATATGTCTCTTTATCACCATATATGATTTATAACAGTTAACTCCCAAAAGACACGCAAATGTGGAGCGTAGTAACAATAGAATGATTTTCGTCCAAATCAAAAATCTGATTTTTTATTTGGAAATTATATCAGTTTGACACATAAACCAGTCATTGAAGCTGTATTTTTCACATAAAATATTGATGTTTTATCAAGTTTTAATTTGGCTAAATTGAACAAACTATAAAATGCGTAATATTTAAAATCAGAATTAATTATATTTTTTCGAACAAAGGGTAAGCCTAAATCGTCTTAATTTTACTTTATAATCTTTTACCATGGATAATTTCAGGCTGCGACCATGGCATCCAGATGATCTGGATAGCTTGGTCAAAAACGCCAATGATTTGTCGATTGCAAAATTCTTGACAAACGAATTTCCGCATCCGTATACTGCAGATGCAGGAAGACGTTTCATTGAGTATGCAACCAGTGGTGAAACTATTCACATTTTTGCCATCGAGGTTGACGGTGAAGCGGTTGGAGGCATAGGCATCCATCCCCAGCGCGATATCATGGTGAAAAATGCAGAATTGGGATACTGGCTTGGAACAGCCTATCACGGACAAGGAATTGCGACCGCAGCAGTTAGGGAGATGGTAAATTTTGGATTCAACACTTATGATATTACCCGGATTTTTGCTCGACCTTTTGGAAGTAACATCGCTTCACAAAAAGTCTTGGAGAAAGCTGGATTTTCGCTTGAAGCGACCATTAGGGGAAATATTTATAAGTTTGGAGTTGTAGACGATGAATTAATTTATGCCATTAGAAAATAAATTATGGATATATCCAGTGAACAAGAATTAAAAAGACTAGCTGATCAGCTTAGAAAACCTGAGGGGGCATATGGCTCTGAGGTTGCAAAATTCATGAATGAAGGCAATTTGCCCATGAATTTACACGCACTTGCCGTTTTGAATCCTTCTGCTGGAGAATCCATTCTGGAAATTGGAATGGGAAATGGCTATTTTGTAAAAAATATCCTCAATCTTGACCCTAGTATTCACTATATTGGATGTGATTACTCTCCAGAAATGGTTGAATTATCTACGGAATACAATCAAGATTTCATCGCTCAAGGAAGGGCAAGATTTTTCATTGCCGACGCATCTGAGATGCCTGTGGAGGATCAATCTATAGATAAAGTGATCACGATCAATACCCTATATTTTTGGGAAAACGTACACGCAACGCTCGCAGAAATCAAACGCGTCCTAAAACCCAATGGCGTTTTTTACTTGGCGATACGCCCAAAACACGTCCTGAAAGCACTACCTGTCACCAAGTTTGGTTTCAAACTCTACAACAATGACAAAATCTTTGAAATGCTGCGTTTCGCTGATTTTCAGGACATCATGTTGACGAGTATTGTAGAGCCAACGGTAGAAAGGCATGGAGAGCGAATGAATTTGGAGACGGTTATTTATCAGGCGAAAGTTGGGGGAGAGATGTCTGTTGGATAATTTCTTGTATACTTGAATGCTTCGTATATTTGTTTTGATACAGACTTGGTAAAGCCTCTTTCTTTTATAGAAATGTTATCCAAGAAAAAGATAAAGGGAACTCATTTTGGGCTCCTTTTTTACTTATTATGCTTTCTATCACCATTTCAACCTTATAACTACTATCCACCAACCACCTCTGTAATGCCCATGATCGCCAGCAGCAATACCGTGCACAAAAAGAGATACAAAATATAGGTCCAAATTGTCCGCAAAACATTGACAAACCTACTCCCTTCCTCAAAAATCTGACAAAACACCCAAATGGTGTAAAGAAATGCGGTAACTATTGGAAGCCATTCAAATACTTCGTTTTTGATCTTTGACTGCATGAGGCAAAAGAGGGTGTAGAAAATAGCTTGTTGTCCCGCTATGTATGAATTGATTACCAAATGCTCAAGGTAGTTTTGCTCCTTTCTGAGAAAGGCTAAATAGGAGGCAAATGAAAAAACAGGAAGAAGTAGTAATGTTGTGTAAGCGAAATTTTTCGAAAACCAAATCAATGCAGCAGGAATTTCCTTACTTTCTGTTGATTCGTAGACGCCCATAGAAAAACCACTGATGAGGTCATCCATCCACGTATTTTGACCACTGGCTTGTGATACCAGAAAATATATAGTCGATAATGTTAATGCGTATGTAATTGGTTTAAAGTGGTTTTTTCTTTTCCCTTTTAAATATTCAAGGATAGTTTTGCCTGGTCGGGTAAAAAGTTCTTTCAGTGTAAAAAAGAAACCTCTGTTGACTTGAAGCAAACTTTCGGAAAACTCATTAGCCAAACTTGAGAAGGTTATTTTGCCAACATTTGTATTTTGACCACAATGGCTACAATATTGGCCATCTATTATTTCTCCGCAGTTTTTACAGTTCATTTTATGTTTAAATGCTACACAATATTTAAAAATTAATTCAATTTTTGTTCTTTAAATATTCCCCATGTTTTCTTTCTTCCCAAATAATGTATAAAATTAGTCCAATGCTTGCTATTGTCATTGCAGTGATTCCAAATTTCAATCCTGAAAGTGGGTTGTTATAGAATGTGTCATTAAATATGCCAAAAATAAGATTGAATGCTTTGGGTGGGATAAATGCAAGGCTAATCAATGTAGTCAAATATTTTTGATTTGCATATTTGGTAAGAGACGAATACAATACTGGTGCTAGATGAGTTTCTGAAATTGCAAGGGAAATTAAAGAAATAAGATATATTAAAGCATGTTTTTCTACTGGTATTTCTGGGATTAAAAATAATAATCCGTATGAAATAATTCCAAAAATAAACCCAAGCAATAATTTACTCGTTAGCGAACTATAATAATACGACCAATAAAAAAAGGCAATAAGGCATACAGGTAAAAAGATAATGCTGGAAAGGGCTTGCCATAAATCTTGAGGGATGGTTAAGGCAGCCATTTCTGAGAATTTAAGTTCTAAATCAAATATTCTAATATTTGAAATTTCATGAATACCCCAAAACAAACCTATAGCTAAAAAGACTATTGATATATTTCGAATGCTGTTGCTAAGGGATAATTGACTGGTATTTGTTTCAGAGTGGAATTCTTCATTTGAAAATAATAAAGGAATTATTGAAAGTAACATTAACATTCCTGATAATATAAAACCAATGCCATCACCAAATTTATGTCCTACTAAACCAATTATCAATATGCCGACAAATGAGCCTAAGTTTACAGCAAAGTAAAAAATAGTAAAACCTGAATCAATTAGTTTGGTCTTTGATGAGTATAGTTTTCCAAACATAGCAATAATGTTTGGAGTGTATAAACCGTAACCTAGCGCAACAAAAAACAAACCTAAATAGAGACCAATACTTGAAGGTATACAAAGACAAAATGCTCCAAGTGCTTGTAGTATATTGCCTAAGATCAGTGTTTTACGATTACCTAATGCAAAATCTCCAATCAATCCTCCAATAATTTGAGAAAATAACAAGGATGTTCCAAACCATCCATAAACAAATAGGGCTTTCGATCTATCCATTTGCATAATTTCTCCGGTCATATATAAGACAACCAATGCTCGTAGTCCATAATAAGACGCTTTTTGTAGCATGGTTGATAGACTAAAATAGAAAGTTTCTTTTTGGTGTTTTTGACCATAAATCTTATCCATACAAAAGGTTTTATTAAATCGTCAATGATTATTCTCTATGGTTTTCACAACTATATCTCACATTCCTTGTCATTTAAATGCCCTACACCTAGCATTAATAAGTAAACACTTCCTTCATCTAAGCTTCCATTTTAAATTTGTCCTGAGAAGCCATGGCATGCCATGGCTCAACAACCAGCACCATTCACCATTTACTATTTACCATTTACTTTCACATCTTACATTTCACATCTTACATCTCACATCTTACATCTCACATCTTACACTCATATTCATATTCCCAAATAAAACCTATCCCACCACCTTGCTCATGGAGCACAGATTCGATCAAACCATTGGGAGCAAAAGTATAAGAGAAAATACTGGGATCCGGAATAACTGCGTAAGACCTCACCTGGGATGTTGGCAAATGTTGACTGAAATAATAGGGCAGCTTATAATTTACATCATTGGTGTTTTGATCTACAAAATAAAAATAATTAAATTGGTGATTTGGGTTTGTAATCAGGCCATCGTAAGTAAAAGTGACAATGCAATCAACCTGACCCCTAAATCTGTGTGTCACAGATTTGATATCATTGCCTTGCCAATTGATTTCATAATCATAACCATCTGAAATCTTTACCAATTTGCCTTTATCGTAAGTGAAACTTCTTTTTGCTTCGTATTCCCAACTTTTGCCAAGTTGTTTGCCATAATTTCTCAACTCCATCACTTGTCCTAGGTTATTATAGACTAAATCAGTGCGATAATAAGGATTGGTAATTGGAGACTCTTTTCGCAGAAGTTTACCCTGTTCATTAAAGTATATTGTATAACCTGCATGATTTTCGCCAATTTTAACAATCGTGTCCCCATGGCCATAAATCAAAGGACGCTTGAGATCACCATTACTGGCCATTTTCGTGATTTTACAATCTAGAACTTTTGGCGTTTGGTCTTCTTTATCACACGCTATCAATGATATAAGTAGCCCAATGAATAGGAATGTGCGCATAGAGCATGTTTTGGAAAAGCTTGATGCGCTGATTTGTAAATTTAAGTGTAATGTAAACATCCCGATATTCAAAACAATGTACTTTTTATGCGGCTGATGCAACTATTGTTATATAATAATTTATGCAGTGTAATATTGTTAACAACAAAAGGTCTTTATTTGTGAGTTTCTCAAAATCACCACTTGTTTCTATGTTGTAGTCATAATTGAGCTTACTCCATTTAAAATCTGTTTCCACGGCCATCAATTCTCTTTTGTCTGTATCAAAGAGAATAAATTTGCTGCTGAGAATTCCTTTTAAACTCAACAAATAGGTTTCTTCTCTATTGTTGAAAAAAGTCCGGATAACGATCCCCTTCCATCCCATTTTAAAGTCCAGAATTGTATTTGTCCCATCTTTCAGTTCGATTTTAGAATCCCAAAAGCCCTTCGGTTCAAGTTGAAATTGTTTGCCATTGCTCATTAGAATTTCGGCTTGAAAAGAATACCATTTTTTATATATTAATTCACCAATTTTTTTTCCTTCAATCGATAGTTCGAAATTTTGAGAATTTGTTGAATTTGCTTTGTAATGTGCCATTGTAGATTTTAATTTTTTTTTTGAATTACTACATTGATTAGGTTTTAAAGATCAAAAGCATTGTTGGGATAGTTCATTAAAGTGTGTCTGAGTTAAAAAATATTTCATTGAACAGCCAGGATAGAGTTCGGATGCTTCAACTTGTAAACGCCAATCATTCTTTGTGTAGAATCTGTCAAGGCTGGCGACGCAGGAGCCATTCAT
>JAKQLF010000132.1 GCA_029567325.1 Bacteroidota bacterium
AAATAGAATAAGTATTTTCAAAAAATGTGACCTCTCAGAAAGCTTTCCTTATTCAATTTTTTACTTTTACAATCCATAAAAATGGTTCCATCGTATAAAGTAACACACAAAGCGTATGACTTTTCAAATTAAATCAATAGAACAATATCATTCTGTATATCAAAAAAGTGTCGAAGATCCTGAAGGGTTTTGGGCAGAAATAGCCAGTGATTTTATCTGGAAAAAGCCTTGGGACACTGTTTTGGATTGGGACTTCAATCATTACAAAGTTAAATGGTTTGGAGGCGGTAAACTCAATATCACCGAAAGTTGTTTGGACCGACATGCTTTGCATAAACCAAATCAGCCAGCCATTATTTGGGAAGCCAATGATCCACATGAGGATTCTGTGACGCTTACTTACAAGGTACTTTATGAGCGCGTTTGTAGGTTTAGTAATGTTTTGAAAAAAAATGGTATTGGCAAGGGCGACCGTGTTTGCATCTATATGCCTATGATTCCTGAGTTAGCCATTGCTTTATTGGCTTGTGCAAGAGTAGGCGCTATCCACTCTGTAGTTTTTGGAGGCTTTTCCGCGCAATCCATTGCAGATCGGATCAACGATTCAGAGTGCAAAATGGTCATTACCACAGATGGAGCTCAAAGAGGGGCAAAAAGCATTCCTATGAAAGAAACTGTTGATGATGCATTAACAAGCTGTCCTTCTGTAAAAAAAGTGATTGTGGCAACGCGCACCAGAAATCCTGTCTCCATGATCAAAGGTCGAGATGTGTGGTGGGAAGAAGAAATCAAACACGTAACTATGGACTGCCCTGCCGAAGAAATGGATGCGGAAGACCCACTATTCATTCTATATACTTCTGGGTCAACAGGTAAACCAAAAGGTGTGGTACATACTTGCGGAGGTTATATGGTCTACAGTACCTATACTTTTCAAAATGTATTTCAATACCATCCTGGTGATGTTTATTTTTGTACAGCGGATATTGGATGGATCACTGGGCACTCTTATATCGTCTATGGTCCATTGGCATCAGGTGCAATTACCATGATGTTTGAAGGGGTTCCTACTTACCCAGATGCAGGAAGATTCTGGGACATCATTGATAAACACAAAGTCAACACATTCTATACTGCTCCAACGGCGATAAGGTCATTGATGGGTTTTGGAGATGAATACCTTGAGGGTAAAGACTTGAGTTCATTGAAAGTTTTGGGATCTGTAGGCGAGCCTATCAATGAAGAAGCGTGGAATTGGTACAACGAAAAAATAGGAAAATTCAATTGCCCGATTGCAGATACTTGGTGGCAGACAGAGACAGGTGGAATAATGATATCTCCAATTGCCAATATTACAAAAACAAAACCGTCTTTTGCCACGCTACCATTGCCTGGGGTGCAGCCCATTTTAGTCGATGATCAAGGAGAAGAAATAGTTGGTAATGGGGTAAATGGCAATTTGTGCATTAAATTTCCATGGCCAGGAATCATAAGGACTACTTGGGGTGACCACAAACGTTGCCAAGACACTTATTTCTCCATATATAAAGGTTTGTATTTTACTGGTGACGGATGTCAAAGAGATGAGGTTGGATATTATAAAATTACGGGCAGAGTGGATGACGTAATCAATGTGTCTGGTCATCGCATTGGCACTGCTGAAGTGGAAAATGCCATCAATATGCACACAGGTGTGGTAGAATCTGCTGTGGTTGGTTATCCGCATGATATCAAAGGTCAAGGCATTTATGCTTATGTAATCTGTGAAGAAGCACCATCTGACATTCACATTTCAAAGCAAGACATTCTCATGACCGTTTCCAGAATCATTGGCCCAATTGCAAAACCAGATCAAATCCAATTTGTGACTGGACTTCCTAAAACAAGGTCTGGCAAAATAATGCGCAGGGTTTTGAGAAAGGTGGCCTGTAATGAATTGGATACTTTGGGTGATGTCTCTACCCTACTCAATCCAGAAATAGTTGCAGAATTGATCGAGGGAAAATTAAAGTTGGACTAATAATATTGGACATTAAAAATAGCTATTCAGTTTTTCTCTTTTGAATCAAATACCGATAGCTTACCATTAAAAGCAAAAAAAAATCACAAGCTGTCAGACAACTTGTGATTTTTTTTGTGGGTTGAAACTAGTTCTTATTGCTTTACAAATTCAGCACTAGCAACTAATTCAACGTCTTCGCTTACTACTAATCCCGGCATAGTTCCAACACCAAAATCAGTTCTTTTTACAGTACCAGTCACTTTAAATCCAGCCATTGGCTTCTTTGATCTTTGGTTTTCTCCAGTTCCAATTAAAGTTAAATCCAGAACAACTGGTTTAGTGATTCCTTTCATAGTCAAATCACCAGTCAATTTGAATTTTTTTGCACCTGCAGACTTGATTGAAGTACTCTTGAAAGTCAACGTTGGGTGTTTTTCTGTGTCAAACATATCGTCCTTTTGCAAGTGACCATCTCTCATGCTGTTGTTTGTAGTCAAAGTTTTAAGATCTGCTGTAGCTTCAAAAACTGCATCTGAAAAGTCTTCTTTAGAAGAGGTAATTTTGAAATCAAAATCTTTGAATACACCATCAACTTCTGACATTGCAAGGTGAGTCACTGTAAATGTCATTTTTGAGTGTGCTTTGTCCATTGTCCATACAGACTGAGCAGTCATGTTCAAGTTGATTGCAACAAATGCTAAAAGAAAGAATTTTTTCATGATAAATAATAGAATTGTGATAAAATATTTGATTACTTGTTGCAACAAATATATGAAAGGATTCTCCTCAATTGTTCACTGAGGATAGTTAAAGATTCTGTAATATTTTAAGAGTACCGAATTACTTCTTTTGCTTAGCTTTTTGTGCAGTGATTTCTTGCTGTTGCTTCAAAGCATCTTGTAATCTGGATTGGAATCCACCGACTTTCTTGGGCTTCAATTTTTGCACTTCCAATTCTTTTCTGATTTTTTCATCATCAAAAATGAATTTCTTGGTGAAAATGATTTGCAAGATGTTGATCAAGTTACTGAAAAACATGTAACAAGTAAGACCAGATGCATAACTATTGAAGAAACCTAGGAACATGATCGGCATAAAATACTGAACATATTTCATAGCTGGATTTGCAGACATGTCCACATCTTTGGTGCTATAATAAGTATATATAACTGTACTGATTGCCCATAATAAAGTAAACAAACTGATGTGTGCACCAAAAAATGGAATTTCAAATCCCAACTTGATAAAAGAATCATAACTAGACAAGTCATCTGCCCAAAGGAATGGCTCCCTTCTGAAAGTAATGGAGGCCGGGAAGAAACGGTAAAGGGCGATCCAAATGGGCATCTGCATCAACATGGGCAGACAACCACTCAGCGGACTCACGCCAAACTCTTGGTAGACTTTCATGCTTTCCATTTGTTGCTTTTGTAAGTCGTCTTTATACTTGGTTTTTAAGACTGCAAGTTCTGGCTTTAATGCGGCCATTTTAGCTTGACTGTGCAACATTTTATAAAGCAAAGGATACAACAACATTTTGATGATGAAAATCAAAAGGATGATGACAATACCTTTACTAGAAATAAATCCTGATAAAAAGTCGAATGAAGGTCTGACAATGTACCTGTTGATGGTTCCAAAGATGCTAGAACCAAATGGAATGATTTGTTCCAAACCATTATCATAGGCTTTCAAGTTTTCAAAGACATTTGGGCCGACGTACATAGACATGTCGTACCTTTTTACGTCTTGAGGTAACTCCACTGTAGATTTCAAAGACTTGAGATCCTCTGTATTTTTGATGTCGGTCATGACCGTTTCAAACTTCCCGCCCTTAAACTTGAAGTTATTCGCCATCAAAGAGATGTTGAAAAACTGATTGCTGTGTGAAAGCCAATCCAGTTGTTTTCCAGCCAAATCATCTAGGTCACTTGAGGTACAATTGCAATAATCAGCACTACCCTCTTCAGACTCCTTATAATAAACCGTACTATAATTTTGCTCATACAGTGTACTCTTTTCCAACTTTGGTAAAATTTCATTCCAAACCAAAGAAGGAGCAGCGCTCGTGATCTCGCTATGCGTTAAAGAAAAATCGACTTTATAGTCGCCCTTGAGTTCATAAGTTTGAGTGATCGCTTTGCCAGATGGCATGGTTGCCACCATTTCCAATTTGTTCCCCGTGATTTTAGGGGTAAAAAATAAAGACTCTGTATTGATGTTTGCATTTCCAACAGGGAAGATGAAATCAAACCTATTTCTAGGATCTCCAGCCAGTTTTACCTTTTCATCGTAGTTTTTATCATTTGACCTTTGGTAATTTTTCAAGGTTGCACCTACAATTTTACCACCCTTTGTATTGAAATCAATTTTTACAACTTCATTCTCCAAAGAAACAACTTGTGCTTGAACACGATTGGTATCTCCCGCCACAGTACCTGCCGTGTCGATTGAAATCAAAGTCTGAGGAGCCGCTGCCTGAAAAGTATCCTGAACTGATACGAGGGCCAATGAATCTTTTATCCTTTGACTTTTAGCCAATTCCTCCTTTGAGGGAGCATTCAACATATTCCAAGCTAAAAGGGTCGCAAAAATTAAAATAAAACCAATAATCTGATTCCTATCCATTCCATATATTATAATAAACCACCGTTGAGCAATGTGCCGCGTGCAAATGTCTTAACTTTCTAATTATAAGTCTGATTTATTCGATCAACGAAGAAAGTATACTAGACCAAAGAACTTAATACTTTGGTATTCAGAAAATGCACGTAAACATCAAATCCTTTTATCAAGATGGTTACGATTATCAAAAAACGGTGCAAAGTTACATTTTATATCGAAAAGCAGATATCAAACATGAATGATTAATGGCTAATTAACATGTAAAATGAAGATCCCAGGTTTAGAGGCTATTTTGGAGCGTAAATTATCTCTTAGACAGGCAAAAAGCAACGTATTAAATCTTTTGCTTATTGTTAAATTTTAAAATTATTATTGTATACTATTGACTTTTAACAGATTATTAAGTAATTTTATAGCGAACACACAAAATCCTGTATCTATGATGAACGAACATGTACAAACAATTATGACACGGAATCCCGTATCCGTTGATGCTAAAGAAACATTGGCGCAAGCCATACTTATTATTTCGAAAAAACAAGTTCATCATTTACCAGTGCTAAACGATGGAAAACTTGTCGGTTTGATCAGTAGCTATGAGATCACAGCTCATTACACTGCAAGTCAAGACCCTTCCAAGGTTTCGATTGCAGAGATCATGCAGAAAAAGGTGGTGAAAATCGCGCCCGAGGATAAAATCGGGACTGCAGCAGAATTACTTCTCGACCGCAGGTTTCACGCTTTGCCGGTAGTAGATGGGGACGAATTGGTGGGAATCGTGACCTCTTACGATGTGCTGAGGTATGAATTCAGAAAAGAATACCAGAATCCTATTTTGTATAGGGAGGTATTTGATGTGAGTTACCGAGCAGCTATGTAGGAAAGGCAAAGAGGTGGACGGTAGTACCACAGAAAGGAGTGGATTTACAACAAGTATGTGTAAATCCACTTTTTTTCCCCCTTACCCCCAGGGGATGTACTTGAACTTTTATGCTTTAGAAAATTTAGAGTCACTGAACTAAAGTTTTTTAAATTTTAAGATCCTTACACATTAAATTCTTAGGATTTATTATTTTTGGATCAAACTATGAAGTATGAAAACTGCTATTTATTCTTTGGTTGTTGTGTGCATAACATTTAGCCACTTACTAATTGCTCAAGATAACATCCTTATTCATTTACAAGAAGAAAGAAATGTCATCAATCAAAGAAAGTTCAGTATTATAAATGTCGTTGATGAAAGGATAGACAAATCAAAAATTTTAGAATTTTCAGACCAAAAAAAGAATAGATCCTATTCAATAAACTTTGATAATCCCTTTGAACTTGAATTAAAAAATTATATAGAATATTCCTTGCCTTCACACGCCGCTTTGATACCTATTGTATTGCATGTAACAAAATTGGAAATAAATACTGTTGTGCAAAATCAAAAAAAGTTTACATTATGTAAAATGGAAGCTTCATATTTTTATGAGGGAAAAATGATATTCAATGATGTGAGTATGGTTAAAAACATAACCCAAACTGCAAGCTATCTTCCAAATGAAAAAGAGTCTATTTCCCACCCCAATTATGAAAAGCTTATCAGAGAATGTATTAAGAAGTCTATTTCAAATTTTAAAGAATCTAATTTTGAAAGCTATGTTTTAAATAGAGACTTAAGTATTTCGATAACTGATAACTACGATAAAAACAGAACTATTTTTAGTTTACCTGAAAAAGAAGAAATAAAATTTAGAAACCCGCAATTTGCTGTAACTACCGTAATAGATAACCGGCAGCAGAAGGGCAGTATTGGTTCACTTTTATTAAGTGTTGGTTCAAATCAAACCCAGGAGATTTTTCCTAATTACTTTTTGGATGAAATGATCAAATCCCATCTCCATCTAATTATTCAAAATGAACGACCTTATATTCCGATCACTTTGAGAGTAAATAAAATTGGCATCCATCAAAAAAAGATTAATGAATACACAAAACTATTTACAGGCGCAGAAATTGATTTTTTGTATGGAGAAGAAGTTCTATATACACACACTGAACTTAATGAAGGGGATAAGGATGAAAAAATTGACATTCCATTTAAATTTAAAAACCTTTTACAGAATGCACTTATTGGGTTTGTTACATCAGATTGGAAAAATAAAATTTCTGACTTTGATCAGAAATTAACTTATAATCTTGAAGATTTACAATCAATAAAAGGCAGCTTCAAATCTGAAGTAAATAATTTCACGAATTCCGCAGACTTTAAACACCCAAATTCAAGTCTTGTGGCGTTGGGTTATCAGTTAGGAGGATATTCATTGATAGGATTTGAACGTGAAGCGATGATAGACAAAAGAATTGGTGCATTTTTTGGTTTGGGCTACCTTGGAGCAACTGTCGGTTTGAAAATGCACTTCAAAGAGGATGTATATTCCAACTTTATTAGCTTCAGTGCAAAGGATGGTGGAATTGGTAAAATTGATGTATTAGCTATTGAGTTTGGAGGTAGATTAAGGCTTAGTAAAATTAAAACTTTTGGTATACACTATCAGGCCGGCTTTTCTTACATACTAAACATTGACCCATATTTAGCATCTCAAATTTTTGATGGTGAAACACCAACAATTTTTCCGTCTGTTGGTATTGGATTCAGTTGGTAGTCTTTAAAGAATTGACTTATAAAACATTCAACAATTGTACGGTAGAATGGGATCAATTTCATTCATACAAAGTTGAAAAATTCATTTGCAAGTAGCAAATTCATATCTTGCTCCAAATTTTGGATATGAAATCGAATGGACTGAAAATGTTTGCAATTTTTGGAATGCTTGCTGTGGCATTGGGTGCTTTTGGGGCGCATGGCCTTAAGTCTAAGGTGCCTGAATCCATTTTTGAAGCTTACAAAACTGGGGTTTTATATCATTCAATACATACACTTGTCATTGGCATAATAGCTATTGGAGGGCAATTGGGTTATATCCAAAAAAGCCATCGCATCATCAATGTATTTGCGTTGGGAATTATTTTATTTAGTGGCTCACTATATGGTATTGCGTTTGCGAATGTTTTTCAAATGAGTACAAGTATTCTAGGACCTATCACACCGATAGGCGGCATTGTGCTGATCCTTGCGTGGGTATTTACTTTTTTGAATGTCAAAAAAAGTGATCTTGCTGCGTAATAAAATTTATGGTAGGTCTAAGTTATGATTGTTCGGAAACCATCTAAAATACTACTCATCAACAAGAGAAAGGTGTTTCGTCTTTCTTCGATTTCTGACCCCCGATATTCATAATAAACATACACATTGAGACAATCTTTCTTTACTTGAATTAGCATGCTGTATAATTCAACCCCAATTCGGGGTTGTAAGATTTGGGGGATATGATTCCTCGAGTTTCGCTCGGGGTTAATCAAATTGAACCCAGTTCTGGGTTCTGTCCACTTCGAACCTTCTCCGATTTCAGATTGTTGGAATATGAGACCAATTTTTTCGAATCAAATTCTTAAAAGAGTCCTTGAATACCAATTTCACTTTCGTCTTTGGTCTTCCGAATAATTGACCTATAAATTTCTAAAGTTTTTAATCTGCAGTAAGTCTATAAAACTAATATATTTGCGGTACCTCATCCAACCTGCAATGGTGCAATCAATAGTATAAAAATCGTTAATGGACTTTTTACATCAACCCTGGCATTGGTCAATTGCCGGGCTCATCATAGGCCTCACGGTGCCTGCTCTGCTCATAGTCGATAATCGGCGATTTGGAATTTCGATGACACTCAAACATTTGTGTGCTATGTGCGTGCCCATGAATATCAAGTTTTTTGATTACGACTGGAAGCCATACAAGTGGTTATTTATTTTTGTCATAGGAACCATTTTAGGCGGTTTCATTGGCAATGTGTTTTTCAAAAACCCAGAAAGTATGGTAGTTGCCGAGGAGACGAAAACATTTTTGGCCAACTATGGGATTACAGATTTTAGCAATTTGATGCCTCCTGAGATATTTAGCGTTGGGGAGATTTTTTCACTCAAGGGACTGGTTTTTCTAGCCATTGGTGGTTTTTTGATTGGATTTGGAACGCGATATGCGGATGGCTGCACCAGTGGTCACAGCATTTTTGGCTTGGCAACCCTACAATGGCCATCATTGGTGGCAACGATATGTTTTATGATTGGAGGCATCTTTTGCACCCATTTCATTCTTCCTTTCATTCTTAAAACGGTGATGCCATGAGAAGTTTATTGATTTTATTGATTGGAATCATATTTGGTTTCACTTTTGTAAAGGGAGAAATTATCTCCTGGTTTAGAATGGTGGAAATGTTTCAGTTTACCTCCTTTCACATGTACGGAGTTATCGGGACAGGAGTAGTTGTGGGCATCATTGCGATGCAAATCATCAAAAGATTTGACATCAGAACGTTGGATGGATCACCCATCACCTATGAGAAAAAGAAATTTACAAAGGGTACTGTCATCGGTGGCTTGATGTTTGGACTAGGTTGGGGTATTACTGGCGCTTGTCCAGGACCCATTTTCGTACAAATTGGTTCAGGATTTTTGGCGGTTGTGGTTACTCTGTTGTTTGCAGTATTTGGCACTTGGGTTTATGGAGCGGTGAGGGATCGATTGCCGCATTGATGGCATATCACTTATTAAAACATTAGTCCATTTATGACTCCATATTTGGACTAATCGCCTCAAATACACCACATTTTTCCAGTTATTCATTTATAGGCTAGATTTGAAAGGGTCTATTCACAGATCAATTTCCCTTTATCACGATATTGTGATTTATTGCTATTAATCAAATATGCATATTGAATCCCAAACTGAAGTGCATTGTTTAAATTAAGTTTTTTGTCAACTTGTTCTGCATAATGCTGACTCATAAAACTATACCTATTGTTGAAAATGCGCCTATCAGTTGGTTTGAGGGATAAAATTCTAAGTTGTGGCGTCCAGGTGCTTTTCCCCTTCTTATATCCTAAACCAAGATAAAATGTTGTACCAAAATATTTGAATTTATCATAAATGTACCTATTCCTAAATAAATATGGAATAAGCAATCCTGTAAACTCACTTGTCGTAGATAAGGAAATATTGAAAGATTTGTTGAGTTTATGTTTAGCTATTAGATTTACAATCCCGTTATGATATTTTAAAGTTCTTGTTCTAAAAGAAGAAAGTGAACCTCCATCTATTTCCTTTTCAACAAAATGATGTTCGCCTAGATAATGATATAAACTGTATCCACCACCAATCAATAAGGAAAATTTATCATGATTTATGACTTCTTTATTATAGGCTATCCCAAGCCTATATTCCTTTATATAACGCGTATCTTCGGAGTCTAGTAAAATCCTTTGATCTCCATGACCAATGTGGGTAAATATAGCAAGTTCTGATTGACAAACGGCATATGAGATTGATACAATATGGATTAATAAAATAGTGGAATAACTTTTCATATCTTACTTTAAAGGTCGAGCGCATTAAATAAGAAAAACGCTCAATATTGCATAATATTATTATTCTACCAAAATAATATAAACAGCATGGAATCGTAGAAGCCTTACCAAGTACTTCTACCGAACTTTTGCTTTTTTTGGACCCTCGCATATACTATTTAAACCCATATGAAACCCCCACTCCAAATTCAAATTGTATAATATTGGATGTCAATAAAAATTGATTGACCCCAAGATTTGAACTGAGAGCAATTTTATCTGAAATGTAGATTTGATTTCTTATTGCCAATGCAAATCCAAATTCAAACCCTTTACTTGAACTATTGTAAAGGATGTAATAATTATTGGGAGGGAATAGATTTTGAGTGTCGGTAAGGATGGTGGTTGCTGACAATACTTTTGAAGTGCTATTTATTGAGGCAAATGCAAGCCCACTTTCCACAATGAAATTGTATTTTTTCCGATTTAATAGTTTGTAATTTGCAGTAAGATTTATATAGTTTGATTGGACAATATCTTGTGGGCCAAAACTGTGCTTAAGACCGGAATTGAGTAATTTCAAAACCTCTATATCGTCTGCATTAGAATTTTGCGGCACAAAATTAACTGTTGTAATTCTCCCTCCACCATTGTAAAATAAAAGAACATTCTGAGGGTTATTTAATTCAGTAAAATTTCCTCTTCTACTTGCTCCATATCTCGCAATGTTGACACTTGCGGCAACCGAAAGTCTTTCTCCTAAAGTTCTCTCTAAGGTTAGTCCTGTATAAGAGCCTGTCCCATCAGTAAATCCTGTAAAAGCACCTCCACCTCTAATTCCATATGACCAATAATTCTGTGAGTGGGCATCTTGAGCACTGAGCAACATTATAAAAATTAAAAAATAAAAAATCTTACTCTTCATTTTATTTTTCTCCTTTTAGATTAAATACAGATACATTAAAACCAAGTTGTACAGCTAGGAATCTAGACAAATCTATGTTCCATGGTGATTGCCCAAATGCTATTCCAAGAGTAATTTCATGTTGGTCCTTTAAACGCCTGACAATATTTAAATCTCCTACCAAATAGTAATCTAAATATGCATAATATGCCGGGAAAGGAACTGAAACAAGGCTGCCGTTTGCTACATAAATAGCATCAAATTTTATATCACTGGTTATGATTTCCACATTGGAACTCATTACAGAAATTCCAGTCAATATTGACCAATTTTTCCCAATAGCAAAATCATAACCCACTCCCAACTTTATCCCTTTGCTGCCTCTTGTAACGCCAAATGCATTCAATACATCTCGCTGTGGAATAATTTGAGTGGTTACTTCTTTTGACTTTGCATGCTCTGTATAATAGCTCATGTTGATTCGCCAATTTTTATTAAATTTATAGGAAGCCCCTACTTCAATATTTGGGCCAGTCGCAGCTGGAAATTTATGTTGAACATAAGCTATTTTCGAGGTCAATTGGACCTCTTGAGATTGTGCATTAATACAAAGCATCAATCCAATAAACAAACAAAAATATTTTATATATCTCAAGTTTCGATAATTAAAAATTACATAATTAAAACTAAAATTCCATTCATTATTTATTCAATCCATTTTACGAATGGATAAGATTTTCTGATACAATTAAAAGCTATATTGACAAATAACACCCAAAGACACATTATCAAATGGACTATTTTTGTAATAAACATCTCTGAACTTTAAACCAAATTCCAGTTTACCAAGGCCACAAAACAATAATTTAAAGCCATAATTCCAGCCATAATCAAATGACTTTATTATTTGTGGAATGACAATTTTAACGGGGATGAGCGTATTATTTCCGCCAGCAAAAGGTGAGGTGACGAATCCTTCATAGGTCGTGTTTGTATAAGTGACATTTGCCCAATTAACGCTCAAACCTACACTGGGAACAAACTTGAAATTTTTCAAAAAACGAACATCATAGCCGAGTTTCAAGTCTACTTGTTTGAATGTATATCTATCTATACCGCCAAGTGCCGTTTTATAACCATTTTTTTGTAACAATTGGCGAATAAATTCCGCATCATTGGGAAATGGATAAGATGTATTGTCTGCATCAATAAATAAAGTGTTGGTTTTCAAAAGGTCATCTTCCTTTTGATTGTAAACAGCAATGATGTAATTGCCCTCAACACTGATTTTATTGAAATTGGATTTGAGGCCAATGCCAATGGTTTCGCCCCAAACATCTTTATATCCTGTAAAGAATTTTCCCACTTCAATGACAGGTGAGATATTTTGGCAATTGATGTTAATAGAAAAGCAAAGAGACAGGATAATTAATAGGTTTTTCATATGAACCTAGATTTTACTTTAATTCCATAGCTAATAAAATCTAAATATATGAAAGCTTGATTATAATATCAAAATTTATTTATCAATTTCAGGAAAAGCAAAGAGATAAATGCCAAATTATAATAATAAAGGTAAATCATTCCAGTTTAATCAATTTCTCCCAATGTCCATTTAAATCCCAAATTCAGGCCAATGGTTTCGGCCCAAACCTTATAATCTGGCTTTACAATTGGCAAGAAATCCCCTTTAAGGCCACTTGTAATTATAGGGAAAATGGTTATTGGAGTTGATAAATTAAAGGTAGATCTTTTACCTGTTTTAATTCTAATACCCAAATCGATGTTTGCATAAATACTCCTTTCAACAAAAGGAGTATTATCCTGATAGTAAGATCGATTGGATTTAGCATTTAAGCAAATATAATTAGATAGATTAGCCATCAATTTGATTGATTTTTTCTTAAAATTGAAATCAAAACCAAATTTTACTGGTAAATAAGACGCAACCATTCTTGGCGATAATGAACTATTAAGGTACCAAAGGTTGGTATAACCTGACCCTAATCTAGGTGAAATCCTGCCAATATTTTCGAATTTTCTCCAAATCAAAACTTCTGACTGCATTCCGTATCCATTTATTCCATCTCTTCTAGAAGATTCGCCAAATTGATCAAGGAAAATTGCGCTTTGGGTCCATTCAATTTCGAAATTCGTTTGAGCATGTGAAACAAATGGAATTATAAGAGCTAAAGCTATTAGTATTTTTATTTTTTTCATTGATTTGATAATTACATTTCGAGATTCAGTAAATTATAATGCAATAAATTTTCACAGATTTTGGTTTTCTACCACTTAAAATGGTGAATGCCTAATAAGCTTCTACAAGAATAAAATTTAAAATTAAAAAAATTAAAAAAATTTTAGTTAAAAAATTAGGCATCATTTGGGTTTTATTGCCAGAAACTAAAAGATGCCTCCATCCTTACTATTCTGAAAAAATTGGGGAAACAGTTTCTATCCGATAAAGTTATCAATAGTTATGAAGTTATCAATTGCGGATGAAGCATAATCATTTTGTAGATGCGGAGAATTAGTAATGAAGGTAGTGAAAATAGTTTTTCGCGTTTTGGTTGCTAATCGAAATAAGGCTTTTCGTTTCAAGAGCTTTTCTGCGTAGACTTTGTCCACCTTTACCTCGGATTGATAAAATTTACATTCACATAAATTAATGGCTTTGTCTTTTCTATCTAAGATCAAATCGATTTGAAAGCCTTCTGATGTATGATCTCCTCGATGGACATAACTCCCGGTTTCTATGTAAATACCGGAAATTCCAAGTTTTTGCTTTATTTCCGGAAGGTGACGAAAGCATAAAACCTCAAAGGCATATCCACACCAAATCTTGTAAGCTTGGGTATCGTATACTGTTGCCCAATAACCCTTGGCGGCTTTCTTGTTGCCTTTTATAAACTTGTGGTAAAATAAAGAGAACTCGTCTGTGAGCCTATACACTGCGCCTTGTTTCTTTTTCCCAAAAGGTGTTTGTTCACTTACAAAGCCTGAAATCAACAATTCATCCATTGCTCTCGTATAAGGACCTCCCTCACCAACTTTTGATTTTTGAGTAATTTCCTTGCGGGTAAGGCCTGATTTGGAAGTTGCCAATGCACTCACGATGGCTTCGTGGTTTTCTGGATTTTCAAATAAAGCTTTATAAAGATTGTCATACTCATATTTTAACAATCCACCTTCTGAAAAGCACATGCTGTC
This sequence comes from Bacteroidota bacterium, assembly GCA_029567325.1. GTDB lineage: Bacteria > Bacteroidota > Bacteroidia > Chitinophagales > Saprospiraceae > JADKBO01. Next base: position 14,192 of record JAKQLF010000132.1, read on the forward strand.
CAAGGTGCTTGAAACAGAATCACCATTCTTTATGCTATCCAAATAAAAAGGTATGCCACCCATAGTCATATAAATTTCTGCAAGGGCATCATTGGTCATTTGGATTCCCTTGCTTTCGAGGAATTCTTTTGTCTCGCTGAGATTAAAAGGTTTTAAATGTACTACGTGGCTCAACCTGTTGTGAAGGCCACCTTTATCATTGACAATTTTTTTACTGATCCACGAAGTCGCTGAACCACAAATAACCAAAATAAAATGTTTATGCTTAGAAAGGAAATCGTTCCAAATATGTGCAAGGATTTGTACAAAGCTAGATCTGGCGGTCGCCATCCAAGGGAGTTCATCCAAAAAGATGACTTGTTTTACATCATTGGGTAAATCATTTAAATATGCTTTTAGCAGAAAAAATACCTGCTGCCAGTTTTTTGGTGGCGTTACAACTGGAATTTTGCTGTATTCCATCAATTTTTGAGTAAAATTTGCGATTTGGGTTTTTTGATCTGCGTTCTGAATCCCAGTTATTCTGAGACAAATATTTTGTTTGAATACTTCATCTACCAAAAATGTTTTACCTACCCTTCTCCTGCCAGTTATCGCTACAAATGATGACCTATTAGCACTAAGACATCCTTTCAATGTTTCAATTTGTTCCCTTCTGCCTACCATGTAATTACGCTTTTCTCAATTACCATCAAACTTTAAAGTGTATTTTCCTGCCATTTTTGTAGAGGAAAATACAAATATAAAAACTTAAAAGTGTATTTTCCTGCCATTTTTATAGAGTAAAATACAAATATAAAAAACTCAAAGTGTATTTTCCTACTATTTTTACAGAGTAAAATACAACTATAAAAAACTCAAAGTGTATTTTCCTGCCATTCTTGTAGAGGAAAATACAAATAAACATATGTGTTGCGTAAATTTTACTCAACTACATTTCCTTCTACCGTGAAACGTTCAGGTGGATGGCCTTTTGCAAATTATGTTTTAACCCTTGAAATTTTATTCAGGAATGGCGTAAAATCTTACGCCTCTGCAGCTTTTATAAAATTTGTAGAGGCTTATTTGCATATTTTTAAGGGAAGGCTGAAGTCACCTTTCTATTTTCCATACTTTTCCTATATTTGCCCACCTTTAAGACTTTCAACAACAAGATGTTCTTTATCAACTTTTTTAAAAAAATTATGGGCACAGCAGCTAAAGAAAACGATAAGCTCAATTTGGTGCTTTTCGGGCCTCCGGGTTCTGGAAAAGGTACTCAGGCAGCAAAACTGGTAGATCAGTATGATTTGTTACACATTTCTACTGGCGATTTGTTTAGATATGAGATGGGTAACAATACACCGCTGGGGCTCAAAGCCAAAGAATACATGGCTAAAGGCGAATTGGTGCCGGATGAGGTAACTATAGGCATGTTGAAAAACAAAGTTGTGTCAAACCCAGATGTAAAGGGATATATTTTTGATGGATTTCCGAGGACCATTCCTCAAGCGGAGGCTTTGGATACATTGCTTGCAGAAATGGGTCAGGCTGTTTCTGGACTGATCGCTTTGGAGGTTGATGATGAAGAGATCGTGCAAAGGATTCTCAATAGGGGCAAGTCTTCAGGAAGGCCTGATGACAATGATGAAGAGGTCATCAGAAAAAGGATAAGTGTGTACAATGCAGAAACGAGTCAGGTTTTTGATCATTATAATAAAGCAGGCAAATCGCATAAAGTACCAGGAGTTGGATCAATTGAGGACATCTTTGAAGCTTTATGTACTTTGGTTGATAAACTATAACTTTGCAGAAGTGTCCTAACTAGTAGGATCACATTCAATATCAGTGAAAATTAGATTTTTTTGTTTACCAGGATTATGATAAATAATTGTTTGGCGAACCTTTCATACAATTCATTCCTTATCAATATAAAGGATTAAAAAAGAAAAATGGCAGATCAGAATTTTGTAGACTATGTCAAAATTTGCGGGCGCAGCGGTCACGGTGGTGCTGAGATCGGAAG
>JAKQLF010000160.1 GCA_029567325.1 Bacteroidota bacterium
AAATACTTATTCTATTTTAATGCTACTCGCCATTTTGATCTTCTTCAATAGGTGCAATACTATCCAACCATCTTTGATATTTGGTTTTCTCAAAGGTATCTCTTTGAAAGAAAAATTCTTTTTTCGTTTCTCGATAAACTATTTGGTCATCATGATCTTCTGAGCTTTCCCTCACACCCTTAAATAGGAATGCTTGTACAAATCCTACAATCGCACCAAGTATGTGACTTTCCCAAGACACACCTTCCTCTTGCTTGAATCCAATGAAATAACTACTGTAAACAGCCAGAATCAAAAGACTGAGCATGATGGAAAGGGAATTCCTTCTGAACAACCCCGAGCCCAACACAAAACCAATAAGCGCATAGACTACTCCACTGGCACCAATATGGTAAGATGGTCTTGCAAAAAACCAAACCATAAATCCTGTAAAAAACCAAGACAAAACGAAAACTACTACTGCAACTCGCTTGTAAAAGGAAAGCAGTAACAATATCATCATTACTAAAGGAAAGGAATTACTGATCAAGTGATCCCAGGAACCATGAATAAATGGGCCCGTAAATATGCCTAAAAAGCCGTCTGCTTCTCTTGGGTAAATTCCAAATCTTGTAAGTTTAAAACCTGAGGAAACCTCGTATACTTTTATGAGCCAAAATATACCAATAAAAAGAATTGCATAAACAAGTGTTCTGAGAAATGCTTTCAGTTCACTGTCAAGTTTTTGCATAATTTGTTTTTAATTGTATCTGCGGTAAACCAACTTCACAAACTGTTGCGCTTTGGCCCACTTGGTCTCACTATCCCATTTGTTTTCCTTGGCAACCCCATTTTTCAAATACTCCTTTGCTTCATCAAAACTAGCAAACTGATTTAAGCGTGTCAATGTTTCACTAAACAATGCTCCATTACCACCAAACAATTCATTTTGGTTGAATAATCTTTCATTGATTCCCATAGCCTTGTGGATATCATCAATGCGGCTCATAGACAACTTGTCCGATAGGTCTACAGCTTTTGAAATAATGAATAATTTTTCCATTGGATGATTGAAATCCACCGTAATCGGCTCAGCAGTAATCGGCTCTTCTTTTTTTTCTGCAACCACAGCAATTGGCTCAGTATTTGAACTCTTAAACGAAAGATCGATTGTAGGCGTACTGAACATTTGATTTTGATGTTCTAGAGCAACCAATTTTTCTTCTTTTGAAATGACTGGCTGTGTCCTTTGCTCAAAATGTACGGGAGAAATATTTTCAACAATAGGTTCGTGAATTACTTCCTTAAATTTTGGAGCCGATTCCACTATTTCTTGAATCTTAGGTTTCGGAGGTAAAATGGTTGGCGATTCAATAACCTTGGCCTCTGAATCCAAAACCAACTCATATAAATCTCGTATATAACCCAAAAGTAGGTCTTTCTCAATAGAAGAGATTTTTCCATCTTCTTTGAAAGCATCAAAAACAGTGCTTATTTTCTTTAACCTACGCTCAACTTTATCTATTTCCATCTTATTTGAAGTATATTCTTTAGCTAATTTGATAAACTACATCAAGGTCCATTTTATTACATATGAAGCCTTCTTTTTATATTCAAAAGCCTATTATTGCTCAAATTTGAATTGAGTGGTGTCAACTCTTTCCCTAAAACCATCCGTCATATAATAACCGAAATCAGATTTATCTTTATTGGCAAATATAAAACAAGCTTCAAGCTCAGGATTTTCATTGACCAATTTTTTGGATTTCTCAAGTCCTAATACCATACACGCTGTAGCAAAGGCATCTGCCGTCAGACAATCATTTGCAATGATACTTGCACTCAGTATGTCCGAAGGTAGGGCATATCCGGTTACAGGGTTTATGGTATGTGCGTAAGTGATTTCTCCGCTTTCGTAAAAATTCCTATAATTACCACTAGTAGCCAAAGCTTTTTCTGACAAATCAATGGGGAATTGTATTTCATCAATTGCAGCACCTTTTTGAGGTTTGTTGATTCCAATAATCCATGGTTTGCCTGCATCATTAACTCCACTGGTCACACATTCACCACCTATCTCTACTAAATAATTTTCTATACCTTTAGACGCTATTAAAGAAGCGACTAAATCAACACCATGCCCCTTCGCTGACGCACTGAGATCCAATTGCATACCAGTCTTTTCTTTAAAAATACAAATGGTATCGTTTTTGGACATAATGCCGATTTTTTTGTAGCCAACCAGTGATAAAAGGGAATCCAGAACAGCAGCATTTGGTTCTTTTACCTCGTCTCTTCCTCCATATCCAAAGCCCCAATAATTTACCAATGACATAACTGTTGGGTCAAAAGCACCACTTGTTTCAGCAGATATTTCTAAAGCCCTTGACAACGATTCCAAAAAAAAGGGATCATCACGTTGGTTGAAACAATATTCTTTGTTTGCTTGATTAAACTTTGAAATGGTAGAGGTTGGAATGTAAGTAGAAACACTATTATTGAAATCTACCAGTAAAGAGTCAATTTCACTTTGAAGATCAATTTTGGAGGAGTAACTAATGTGATAAGTCGTTCCCATTGTTTTACCTTCAATTCTGGTAAAATCCATTTTTGGTTTCAACTCATTTTCCTTACATCCAGATAGAACAATGAAGCTTATTCCAAAAACTAAAAGTAAATACTTGACCTGACTCATTTTATGTGTTTTAGCCCATGATTTCAAAATGGATTCCTAAATAATACCACTTTCTTTGGCTTCTTCAGTAGCACCATGCAATTCGATAGGTACTGTTTTTTTACGCAACCGCATATTCAACATTTCAACTAAAAGTGAAAATGCAATAGCAAAATATAAATATCCTTTTGGTACAGCACCAACTTCATTACTAAATATAGAAAGATGTGCAAGATGCGCAGATTCTATGATCAACATAAAACCGATCAAAATCAAAAAAGCAAGTCCCAACATCTGAATGGTAGGGTGCTTATTGACGAATCGGCCTACAGGTACCGCAAACAACATCATCAATAAAACGGATAAGACTACAGCAATGATCATAATCAATAATGCACCAAATAATCCATTGGTCATTCCTACGGCTGTTAAGATACTATCAAAAGAAAAAACAATGTTGATCACCGTAATTTGAATGATTACAGATTGTAATGTTGATTTCTGAGTAGTGATATTGTCTTCAGGCGATACTCCCTCCAATTTGTGGTGTATTTCCGTAACACTTTTAAACAAAAGAAAAATTCCACCAAGCAACAGGATGATGCTCTGTCCCGAAAAACCAAAGCTTAGATTTTCACTATGATAGGAAAACCATGGTTCATTCATTGCTATCAAATAGGAAATGCCAAGTAGTAAAACAACACGCAAGATCATGGCAAGAAACAACCCAATATTAGTGGCCTTTTTTTGATCTTCCATTTTGAGCTTGGATGCCGCAATCGAAATAAAAATTATGTTGTCTACACCTAGGACTATCTCCAAAAAAGTAAGTGTCAATAGACTGATGATTACTTGACCATTCGTAAAATCAGGAAAATCAAATGCTAAAAAAGGAAAATAAAAAGCAAGCGCTGACATAGTATTATATATTAATTTTTAACGAAGTTAAGACTACTTTAGGGATCAAGGCTAAAATTTCAGGCCATATTTATATGTTAATCGACAAACTTTAAAATATTCTTAATGAAAACCTTGATTACCAGTACTTATATTTGCGGCCTTTATAAAAATTATAAAATTCAGATTCAAAGTTTAATTATGAAAAAAGCATTTTTTATGTTGTTGATTGGCAGTTTCCTAGGAATTGCTACAATAAATGCACAAATTCAAACTCCATCTCCAAGTCCGGCAGCAACGGTGAAACAAAAAGTTGGCCTTACAGATGTGACTGTTGAATACTCAAGACCTAGTGCAAAAGGAAGGAAAATTTTTGGTGGTGATGGTTTGGTACCTTTTGGTAGCTTATGGAGAACCGGAGCAAATACAGCAACTATGATTGATTTTTCAAGTGACATCATGGTTGGTGGTAAAGAATTGAAAAAAGGAGCATATGCCATCATTGCAAAGCCAGGTGCTGCAGCATGGGATATTAACTTTTATAAGTACGAAGGAGGAAATTGGGGTACTTACTCTACTTTGACTCCAGCTGCAACAGTAACATCAACTGTGACTCACCTCACCAAAAATGTAGAAACATTTGAAATTTCTTTTGGAGACTTAGGATCAAACTCTGCAACTCTAAATTTTGAATGGGAAAAAACTGCGGTTTCAGTAAAATTGGAAACCAACGTTGAAAAAGTAGTCATGGCCAATATCGAAAAAGTAATGGCAGGACCAAGTTTGGATGACTATTATAATGCTGCCGCATATTATCATGATTCAGGTAAGGACTTGAAACAAGCATTGGCTTGGATTCAAAAGGCAAACAAGACAGAAAACCCAAGATATTGGCAGTTGAGAAAAGAATCTTTGATATTGGCAGATCTTGGAATGAAGAAAGAAGCAATTGCAGTAGCAAAACAATCATTGGAATTATCAAAAGCTGGTGGAAACAATGATTATGTAAGATTAAATGAAAAATCAATTGCAGAATGGTCTAAATAGGCCTCTGTTCAATTTTAAAGAAATACAATCTAAAAGAACAACGAAGGGGCGTCAGTTTCATTCAAAATGGCGCCCTTTTTCTATATACTTTGGACAATAATAGAAATAGTGATATTTTTTTTCTCAAAGTATTTTGAAAATCGTAGAAAAGTCATATTTTTGCACCACTTTTAGGAAAAGCATCTAAAAGTGTATTGAAAAAGAGTAAAAAGCCGGTGTAGCTCAGTTGGCCAGAGCAGCTGATTTGTAATCAGCTGGTCGGGGGTTCGAATCCCTCCACCGGCTCTTAAAAGAAGAAAACAGACTCAAAAGGAGTTTGTTGCAAAAGGGGGTGCGCCGAAGTTGGAGAGACGGGGCAGACTGTAAATCTGTTGTTTAGGCTGAGTAGGTTCGAATCCCACCACCCCCACAGCAAAATTGAAATGATTAGATTCATTAAGAGGAAATAAATGCGGGAGTAGCTCAGTTGGTAGAGCAT
>JAKQLF010000177.1 GCA_029567325.1 Bacteroidota bacterium
TACTATTCTATAATCTTCAATTTTGTCTGCATTAGGATTAACCCCTATATACTCTTACAAGATACTACAGCATAATGTCAAAATTAAACAATTGGGGTTTTTATTTTAGGCTAGTTTTTCTTAACTAAACGACATTGATTCACTATTTACCATTCACTATTTACCATTCACATAAATTAAAATTAAATTTGCATATATCACGTCATTAAAGCACCCAAATGATAAAGATCTACAAAATAAATCTTGCCTTATTCTTATGCTGTTTTTGCTGTTTGGAAGTTTCAGCACAATTGCCAGAACCAGATCAAACATACCGCGGACTTTGGGTAACACAATTCAAAAACAATGTTTTGGGAAATGAAACAGCAGAAGATGCACTCATAACCTACGCCATAGAAAACGATTTTAATTATCTGATCTGTACCAATATGTTTCAGATCTTGACGGCATCTTGTGGCTCTTTCACCAGTGATATGAATAATCTACGAAACTTCATTGCAAAAGCCCACGACGAAGGAATCACATATGTAAGCGGTAATGTTGGATCATTGGCGAGTGCCGAAAAAATACAGTTGTATAACAATTGTATCTCTGTGCTAGCTAATGAAAAGTTGGATATGATTACCTACGAATGCGAATTTTATAACGCCGCAAGCAATGGTTCTTGCCCAAGTTATGCATCTTACATCAGTCAACTCACCGATATAAAATCTATCTGCAGCAGTACTTTATCTAGCAGTGGGGCCCCGCTCATTTGTGAAGCCTATATCGGAGGTGAAGGTGCTACTGGTTTGGTATTGACCCATTCATCGGAAGCTGAAATGGAGGAAATCGCAGGTGTCGCTGACCATATCCTCATCACCTATTATCGTCCATTACCGTCCAGTTCGAGCGGTAATTTTTTTAATTGGACATTGGAAAGACTGCAATGGATTGCCAAAACTGGTGTTCCAAGTAACATCGTTTTGCTACTGAAATCCCGAGACACGGATGGAAACAATATGTATGACTTCCTTCACGGTTTTCCAGGTATTCATTACGATGCAGTAAGAGCACCCTATTACTCCTGGGTCGAGGGAACAGCATTTAACCCCAGTTTGGCAAAAGGTTATAGAGAAAATTATGAGGATGGAACCTATCCCTGGCTTTCTGGAATCCAGGTAAAAGGGTTCTCCTGGTTTGAACACGATGCCAACATGGAAATCGTGGTGCTACCAATAAAATGGAAAACTTTTTCAGCTAACCTAAATAGTGAAAATGGCGTAGATCTTGACTGGTCAACATTATCAGAAAAAAACAATGATATTTTTGTAGTTGAAAAATCTGCAGATGCCAAATCCTGGACTGCTTTGCAGACTATAAAGAGTAAAGGCAATTCCACATTCGAACAAAACTATCGTACAGTGGATCAGAACCCATTCCCATCAACTTCTTATTATCGAATCAGACAAATAGATGTTGATGGCAAAAGTTCATATTCTAAAATGAAGTCCGTTTCCTTACCTACCTCAACGGGTTTCACATTATATCCCAATCCTTGCAGTGATTTCATTATTTTAAATTCGCAAAAAGGAATAAATCAGATAGGATTTGAGATCAAAAACATTTTTGGTCAAATCATGGAACATTACCAAACGTTGACAGCAAACCAAGAGCCTATTTCAATAAATGTAGCTCATTATCCGGCAGGAATATATTTTGTCAACTCGGAATTTGGAAAACAGTTATTTATAAAACACTAACGTCTTTTTATTTTGGTTGATGGCTTTATAATATATGGCTGCATGAATTAAAACAAGGTAACAGCCAGATCAACAACCGGCAAAGGTTTGAATAACATAGAGTTTGTTACCCTTGGCGGCTAATTTATTGAATTTTTCAGCTTGCGCAGCTGGCAAAACTTGCTGCCAAGTCAAACCATTATCAGATGATTTATACAATCCAACAGCAAGGCTACAAAACAACTCATTTCCTACTTGGGTGATGTCAAAAATACTCTTTACGTTTGGAAGTTTTGCATCCAATCTTTCCCATGTCAAACCGTTATCACCAGAACGATAAAGTCTATCCAACACTTGATTTTCAGGTCCCATTACAAATTGATAAGCAGATTCCTCATACCTGGAAATGGCATATATTTGACCACCTAGTTCAATGGTTTTTGTTACAAATCCAACCTGTGAGAGGGTTGTATTCCAAGTTTCACCACCATCAGTCGACCTTGCCACTCCCAGTTCACCACCTGCAATCAAAACGCCATCTTTTTCAAACAAATCGAGGAAAATGTTACCTTCCATTTTTTTCTTCCACGGCCTCTCATTAATTTTAGCTTTGAGAATGCCAGTAGAACCACTTATCAGCACATTTCCATCTTTTCTGAAAACAAAATTGTATATTAAATGACCCCTTAAATCTTCAAAGATGGGCTGCCAAACTCCAATACCAGGCGCTTTTTGTAAAAATCCATCGTCAAAAGATCTGACAATTGGACGAGCACCCCCAGAAATAAAATGAGAAATTCCAGCTTTTAAATTCAAGTCCATTGTCCAATTGGCCTTTTTACCATCCCCAATGGTTTGGAATAAACCTTTGTTGGTATATAAATACAACATATTTTGGTCTGCATAAACAGTGCCTGCCGTTGTTCCTTGTGGTAAGCTCGTGCCAATATCCCTCCAAGTTTTTCCACCGTCTTCAGAAAGGGAGATCAAATTAGATGAGACATTGTTGTCAGGTGCATCTTTCTTCGTAGGTAATATTAAGCTAAAAAGAATGCAAACAGTATAAATGAAATAAGCCGACATCACTTTAAGGTTTTAATGAATAATATCTCAAAATTAGGCTCATCCCAACCAAGTTTTCTATTTTGAATGTAAAATGATGTAAATGGCTTGTAAAATGTGGTGCATTTCCCTACTTCTTATATTGGATGTTGGGATTTTGTCATGATTTTTGGAACCTTGGCCAAAAATCATGACAAAATCATAGGCTGGTTTTATTTTTACCATGGACTTCATCCATGGCTATAATATTTAACCCCTCTGGGGTATCTAAGACGAAGTTGTGAAATGCCTCCTCAATATGCGGTAACATAGACATGATGAACAACAAATATATAATCTTTAAAACACCAAACAATCTGCAAAAACCTGCGAAGCTTATTTATCAATTATCGCGAACATTAGGTCATCTCTCTATTAACTTCTTGCAATAACGGTCCATTTCATAAATTCTACATCAAATTAGGGTTTGGTAGAAATGCTGTTCATGATTGAATGACACCTTTCCACAGCACTTTAACATGACAGTTATCCACAACTTGAGTCATCAACAAATTATATAGGTGTCTGTAAGTTTCATAAAAAAGAGTGGCCAGAAACACTACCGACCACTCCTTTATTTGCCTAAAGAACTTTTATCTTATTCACCCATCTGGATCTTTAGAGATCCTTTTTCGTCGGAATTCATTTTATGACCACCAAATCGATAACTTACACCTACGTTTACCAAATAATCTGCAAAAGCAGCGTCACCCTGGGTGAATTTACCTGATTCTGCCGTGGAAATCTTATCCTCATAACTTTGTATTCTGTTACGATACACAGCTATAGGAACACTCACGAATGCTGCAATGGGTCCTTTGCCATAACTAATTCCTGGTTCAACTGACACTGCATAGCCAGGTCTTCTGTATCCTTCACTACTACCAATCAAATCTGAAGCAGGAACGCCCTCTGCTCTACCTCCTACAAAAGTACTTATAGCACCCATGTTTGCATATGCTGCAAGTCTTACCCCAAATTGATCAGGGCATGAAAATTCACTTCTCTTATTTCTTGTTAAAACACCATTGGTGGCCTTTGGATTGGACATGTAAAATGCTGAGGTCAATAAACCAAATCTTGAAGTAAAGCTGTGATAACCCTGAAAGTCGAGATTTATGCCAAGTCCTCCGTCTCCGAGTTGAATCGACTGATCGACCACTCCTTCGATGTCCTGGGATCTATCTGCCCCTTGGTTATAGAAAATATCTGTGTAGTCATATTTTCCTGTCGGTAACTTCAGACCTAGGCCAAGCGCATAATTAAAATTCCGCTTACCTTGAGGCAACAACCAATAACCAACTCCTAACCTGACATCTCCAAGTCCTTTTGAAGACGTTTCATGTCGCTCTCCCAAGCCATTTGGCGGATTACCTCCGTGCTCGTACATGGATGAACGCAAATTATGCACATACGGCAGGGTGATGTTGGCATATAATCTATCTGTGATACCCATTCCTACAGACAAATCAACGAAATATGAATCATTGATGACCTGAGTACCTTTTTCGATTCGCTCATGCTCTTCTTCTGAACCTCTGAAATGTCTGAATGATTGAAAATATCTGCCATTTAAAGAAACAGTAAATTCTTTGGATTGGAGTTCAAATCCGTTTCCTGAAAGTGCATTGCAACTTGAGTTGCCTCTAATGGCGACGCATCCCTGGCCGTAACTTTGGTTTAAAAAAAGGATTGTCAGGATGGCTGATGTAATGTATAATTTTTTCATGATTGTATTGCTTTAACGAAACAATACTAATTAATACCCCAGACTTGATTTGAAAAGAAGTATGAATCATGCCTTTGAAGGGATGAAATGAGGGTTTTAATGTATTAAATCATTGCCGTTGTGAGTTTATAAAGTTGAAAGTTAAAAGTTCATAAAGGAGACAAACTTTCCACTTTATGAACTTTATAAACTTTACAAACTTGATGGCTTCTTACTTCATGGTTTCTTGATTTTAAAAGCTCATCACTAGTGCCACTCGTGGCTCGAAGCTCGAAGCCAATTCACAAATACGAAATCTGAAGGCAAATCTTATCTCCAAACTTCACGTCCTCCGTTTCCGGTTTCCGAATTTACCACATCAATCCCAACATCCACATTGGTATGATGCCGTTTGATCCTTGCTCAATTCCTTCTTTTATCAATATCGGATTGGGCATATTGGAAATTTGGTGAAAATCTTTTTTCGGACCACCGATCTCGACGGTATATTTATTATCGACCAATAAATCACCACGAGCGGGTGTTGAAATTTGATTATTCATTGACAATGCATTCATGACAAATGTTTCCCTCAACATACCGCTATCCGGTGTTGGGTTTCCTAGAGCATAAAGCAAATTGGTGTTTTCCAAATATACTTTGTCTGGTTTTGTCAAAGCGCTATCCGACTTGGCGTTTGACTTGAGAATGTGCAACAGGTCTGCTGACTCCAAATAATCCATGAAAGTAAGTACTGACGTTCTTGACATTGATAAATCTCTGGATAGATTTGCAATATTGGGCGTGTATGGCGCAATTCTACCAAGCATTGCAAGTAACTTTTTGATCTGTCGGGTACTTTCATAATTCACATTAAAAATTGCTGGCAAATCAACTTCTATAACTTGGTTGATCACAGATAATAAACGCTCATGGTAGCGACTGCCTGCTTCCTTAAAAAATGGATAAATTCCACTGCTCAAGTATTTTTTAAAGTGTTTTTTGAGTTGAAATTGCTCATAATAGGTGTCATAAATTTCAACGTGTTTCGCCAAAATTTCTTCAAATGTATAGATAGGTATGTCTACCACCGATTCCATCATCAAATATTCTCTAAAAGAAAGCCCTCTCAGGTGATACACATCTGCTCGTCTGCTCAAATCTGCTGCTCCTTTCATAATGTCTAATGCAGAAGAGGCGGTTGCCATGATCTTTACATCGGAGTAAGAGTCATAAACATTTTTGATTTCTATGGACCAGTCTGTGTATTTATGAACTTCGTCAAAAACAAAAGTACGGTAACCTAAATCATAGCAGGATTCTACACAATCGTATAAGGTTGTGGATGCAAAATAGATGTGATCTAACGAAATATAGATGGAGGTAGTTTCATCCATTACTTCTTTGAGCGCTTGCAATAAGAGGGTTGATTTTCCTACACCACGACATCCTTTGATCAAAATAATTCTGGAATCAAATCCTATACTTGCATACAGGTACCGTTTGAAATCGAGTTTGGTTTCGTTGATTCGTTTTGTGCTTATTCTGGCCAATGCTTCTATTTGTGCCGGATTCATTTTGCTCTTTTACCACAAATTTATTTCTTTTTGTTGGGTTTGAATACATTTTTTCATTTTATTTTTCCATTTTACACTTTTAGTTTTTGTCTTATAAAATTACATTATTATATAATGTAAATATAAAATACATTTTGCAATAATGTTATTTGCAAATAACACTTTACATAATTATTATCTGCTTTTATTGTTTTATAAAATATTGCTTATCAATAATATATGAAAAATAAACAGAATTACGATTTTAAAAATTTAAGATAAAATATAAAAATATTGAAATAAAAATGACAGCCAATAATCACTAAATATTTTTTTATAAGATAATATTTAGCATCATCTTTTTAAATTGCCAATTAAGTGCAAGGTCATTAATTTCATCAAAATAGGTGTCCGCTTTTGAGGTTTCACCTGTTATGTCCCACATCATTTCTTTGGTTGGCCAGGGGCTTGAAAAACCTATTTTTTCTCTTTGCCACAGAATTTGACCGGGCAAGGCCCCTTCAAAGGATTTGCGTAATAAGTATTTTTTATATCCGTATTTAAACTTGGTTGTTTGTGGCAATGACAATCCAGTTTTCACAACTGCTGCTTGTAAAAAAGGTTGCCTTACTTCAAGGCCATACATCATAGAGTTACGGTCTGAATAGCGCAACAAGGTTTGTAAAGAGCCATTGTCAAAGTCATTACTTTTGGGACTTGGCTGAGCGGAAATGTGCGCCATCAAAAAATCTGATTTCAGCGGAATTTCACCTTTGGAAACGGTCCCCAATTTACTGCCCAGCTTTGATTTATTGTTCCATACATGCAGTACACTTTGGGTAATTGCTGCTCCAATCTTATTTGCTTTAAACAATTCTCCAATATGCGCTTTGTGGTGATAATTGTACCCACCAAATACTTCATCTGCACCTTGCCCCTCCAATAAAACTTTGTGACCATCAGATCTCACAAATTGGTACAATCTATTTTGCGCACAAATGCTCATGCTTGCAATAGGAAGTTCCTGGTGATGAAGCACCTGCGTGAGCAATAACCAAAGGTCTTCACCTTTGGTCGGTAACATGGAATGATTGATTCCCAAATGCTTTGCAAGCAAGTTTTGCTTTTGTGTTTCATCATCCACTTGACCAGGAAATCCGATGCCATAACTTTGCAAATCGTGCTTTTCTTGCTTGCAAATCGCACTTACAATGGCACTATCTACACCTCCTGACATCGATGTACAAAAACCAACATCAGAAATGCTTCTTAACAGGACCGAAGAAGTAATTAAAGATTTTAAATCGACATGATCAACGTCAATTTCCTCCATTGATTTGATATCAAAATATCGCGTCTTTTTAACGCCTAAGCCTTGGCCTGAATAAATAACCTCCAAAAAATGGCCAGCAGTTAACTCTTCAATGCCCTCGTAAAATGCAACTGCTGAAGGAAACTGATCATAGACCAAATAATGATAAATTCCCAATTCTGAAATCGTCTTTTTTACTCCGATCGCCCACAAAGCTTTCATCTCTGATGCAAACAAAAAATGGTCTTGATTGTGGACATAATAAAAAGGTTTTTCTCCAAATCGATCCCTTGCGCAGAAAAGGTTTTTTGTCTCCTTGTCATAAATCGCAAATGCAAACATCCCATCCAGATATTGAAGACATTCATTGCCATAATGATGAAAGGAAGCTAAGATCACCTCTGTGTCGGATGATGTTTTAAAAACATAACCAAGGGCCAATAATTGATTGCGGATATCAACATAATTGTAAATCTCCCCATTGTAGGTGATCACATATCTATTTAGAAAATGCATAGGTTGGTTACCCTCCGGCCCAACATCAATAATGGCCAATCGGCGATGCGCTAAACCCAGATTTTTGGTCTCACTGGTCCAAAAACCCTCCCCATCTGGTCCACGGTGTTCTAATGCCAAAGACATCTGTTTTAGGTCCTGTACAGAAACCTCGGCCTTCAAATCATATTTACCTGCTATACCGCACATGATAGTTTTTGACATTAAAATCTTACAAAAATAGCCAAAATAAAGCCCCTTTTAAACTATCCTACCTATATTCAAAAATAATGATCAACTAGTACAATAAAAATCAACATTACAGCTATACATTTATAGCAATATTCAATAATTAGCATTCATTATAACACACCTTTTTGAAACAATAGATTAAAACCAATTTAAAAATGCGTCGATTCCATTTAGCCCTTTTTTCCATCCTTACTTTACTTACTATTTCTGCCTGCAAAAAAAATAATGCCGATGCACCTTTGATGGATGCAGGAAAAGAAGCAGAATTATTGTCAACCTATTTTAGCGCTGCAACGACAGGTATCATTTCAGCTGCCGATCCTCTGACTTATATTTTTAACTCTCCATTGGCTACAAAGCCAAGCGAAGATCAGATTCAGAATATAATTTCAATTTCGCCAAGTGTGGAAGGAATAGTTACCTTTTCAAATAATACAATTTTGACCTTCACACCAACTGAAGGATTCAAACCAAATACCACTTACACCATCACCTTAAATCTAAAAAACCTGGATGGTGCAAGGTTTGAAAAGGACATAACTTACAGTGTCAGGACTTTTAAACAAGATTTGGCGGTAGAACCAAGAGGCTTTATCATCAACGACGATGGTTCTGTTTCTATGATGGCCATAGTTTCAACGGCAGACAAAGCAAAAGCTGAAGATATTCAAAAATGCTTCACATCATCGGCCAGCAGTACAAATGTCGTGGAATTGGAAGCCAATCGTTTTCAGGTTGAATTTGTTTTCAAGCAAGGTATGAATAGCAGTACACAAATTACCTACGATGGAAGTTCGCTTGGAAGTGATACCAAGGGTGAGGTTCCAGTTTTTGAAGTAGATCAAAATAATTTTACCGTAGTACATACCCAGCACGATCCAACAAATAAAGAGTTTAAAGTATATTTCAGCCAAAGACTCAACCCTGATGTAGACCTTACAGGATTGGTAAATATCAACAATACCAATGCGAAATTAAATGTGCAAAGCAATGTCTTGACTATATACCTTTCGGACTTGGTCAACGATCAAAGAGCGACGATTTTACTGAGCAGCGGTATAACTTCTGAAAAAGGCAAAAAGCTCGGCAGAGATCAATCCTTTGAAATTGAAATTGAAGCAGAAAAACCAAGTATTGAATTCTTGGATGCTGGTGTCTATTTTCCGAGTGAAGGCAATTTTAAAATTCCCGTAAGATCAAAAGGTCTTGAATCCATACAATTGATGGTTATCGAAATCAAGCAAGAAAATGTAAATTCTTTCCTTACCTGGCAATCTCTAGAATACACAGATTATTATGCCATGCGAATGTTTGGTAAACCCATTTATAATCAAAAAGTCAAACTAGACAAAGGAATTGCAGATGCTGATGGATGGAGGGTTTATGGTATTGATCTTTCAAAACAGATTGCGCGAAATCCAGGTAGCATTTATCATGTCAGCATGGAATTCACGCCAGAAGATATTTCTTTAGCTTGCAAAGAAGAATTAATCAAAAGAGATATTCAATCAAAACTTCCCAACGAAGAATTCTACACCAGGTGGGAAAATTATTACCGTGATTATTATTACTATGACGATTTCAATTGGGAGGAAACAGAAAATCCTTGTAATATTTCCTTCTATGCAAACAGAGCACCTGTAAACCGCACACTTATTTGTTCTGATTTTGGTGTCATAGCAAAACAAGCAGGTAATGGTTATCACATCGCAGTCACAAAATTGCAAGACCTTTCTAATGTTGGTGATGCAAACCTTACGCTTTATGATTTACAAGGTGCAACTTTAGCCACAGCAAAAACATCAGCAGAGGGATTTGCAGAAATTCTAAATTTAAAAGCTGATGCAGCTGTCCTCAAAATTGAAAAGAACAAGCAAGTCACTTATCTCAAACTCAATCCTGCAGAGAGTAACCCACTCACAGAATTTGCCATCAATGGAAGTCGCTCGGAAGATGATGCCCAATTTTTTGTTTACACAGACCGAGATGTATGGAGGCCAGGCGACAGCATCTACATTGATTTGATGATCAATGCCTCTAGTATTACACTGCCTGATGGACTACCCATTGTTTTTTCTTTTTATAATCCTGATAATTTGTTGATTGGCAGAAAAGTGCAAACACTCAGTCAGAAAAATAAATTGATTTACAGTTTTACTCAAACCACACCTTCCAATGCTAAAACCGGAGCTTATAGGGGCGTAATGGAAATTGGTTCGAAAAAAATAGTCAAAAGGATCAGGATAGAAACCATCAAGCCAAATACCGCTGAAGCGACTTATACTTTTGACAATACAGGAAAAGAATTTGTGCTTTCCGATCGATTGAGTGGTAAGGTAAGCGTCAATTACCTCACAGGATTCGAAGTAAAAAGTGCTCGGGTGAAGTTGATAGCCAGGCCAAGAAAAATAGACAATCCTTTCCCAAAATTTAAAGATTTCTTTTTCGGAAATTATAAAAATGATCCTGTCAATGCCATGGATCTTGGAGAAGTAGTGACAGGACATGATGGCAGTGCAAAAATCAATGTAAATCCAGGGCTCAAACAATTGGGTACACCCATTTTTCTTTCCTTAGAGTCGGAAATAACATTGCCAGGAGGAGGTAGCAATAAGCAAGGAAATACCATTAAAGTGTCGCCTTTTGATTCTTACGTGGGTTTGAAAAAACTCGACGGACAAGGTTGGTCTGGAAACCATTTGAGAACAGAAAATATCAAAGTTGAATTGGTAAATGTAGACGGAAAAGGAGATGTTTCTGCCACGGCAAACAACTTGGATTATACCATCCAAAAAAGGGTCTCATCTTGGTGGATAGACAAATACATGCTTCGTTCTTCAGGTTTCTATTATGATGAAAGCTATTGGACCACTGTGAAAACGCAGGCAGTGAAAATCAGTGGCAAAACGACCCTCACGCTTCCTTCTGGAAGTTTGGACGATGGCGCTTATCGCATTGCTTTCAAGGACCGCAATTCTGGCCACGAAACGGAGACATATTTCACGGTTTATTCAAGTGAACAATCTATTCCAGGCACACAACCTTACATCATTCAATTTGAAGTAAGTAAAGAGGAAGTCAATGCTGGTGAGCCAATTACCATCAAATTCCCTCAGATTGCAGGTGCAAAAGCCTTGATCAGTATCGAAAAAGCCAATAAAATCATTCAGAAATCATGGTTTAATCTTGATCAAAAGAATGGAGAAGTTACCATCAATACCAATGCCGATTGGTCTCCGAATGTTTACATCCATGCGACCATCATTCAACCCTACGCGCAAGACAATAATGATATGCCTTTGCGCATGTACGGAATCAAACCACTCATCGTTAATTCGAATGCAAAGGAATTAAAACCTGTTGCTACTTTACCAGATAAATTGGAATCTAATCACAGCTATACCTTTACGGTTTCTGAAGAAAAAGGGAGAGCAATGGAATACACTCTTGCGCTGGTGGATGAAGGCCTTTTGAACCTCACTGGATTTAAGACGCCAGATCCTTACAACCATTTTCAGGGTGATTTTCCACTATTGGTGAAAACATGGGATATTTATCAATCGCTTATGCAATACTTCAAGGGAAAATTTGCAGGAATTCTGGCCATTGGAGGTGATGACGCATACAATCCTGACGCCATTGCAGAAGTTTCGCGATTCAAACCTTTGTCTTTACACCAAGGTTCTTACAAAATATCCGCTGGTGGTAAAAACAGTCATACGATAAACATACCAAATTACATTGGCAAAGTCCGATTGATGATTGTGGCTTGTAATGAAAGTGACTTTGGTAAGTTGTCCAAATCCTCTGTGGTCAAAAATCCATTGATGGTCCAAACCCAGTTGCCAAGAGCACTCAATGTGACGGATAAACTTCAAATTCCTATCAACATCATCAGGGATGAAAAATCCATTTCTTCAGCCAAAATTGAAGCAAAAACAGACGGTAATCTGATCAAAGGTCTACAACCATCCACCTCAGTTTCCTTTAGTGGTGGTGACCAAGTATCCCAAATGTACAATGTCGATGTGCAAAACAAACCAGGCAAAGCCAATTTGAATTTCAAGGTCACAGGTGGTGGAAAAACAATGACTGAAACCACTGACATTTTGATCAATTATCCAAATGCATATGCTTCAGCCATCAAAGAATACGTCATTCAACCTGGAAAAAGTTTGAAGGTAACCTCAACTGTGAAAGGCTATGCCGAGGCTTACAAAGCAAAATTGATGATCAGCGGCCAGAAAGTCCCCAATTTTACAAAATATGCGGAGGAGTTGATTGCCTATCCATATGGATGTTTGGAGCAAACCACTTCAGGTGCATTTTCACAATTATTTTTGGATAAGGTATTACAACTTGATCCTACAGAAAACCGGGCCAGATTGGAAAATTTACAAGCTGCTGTGAATAAGTTGCAAAGATTCCAACATGCGGACGGCAAATTATACTATTGGGACAATGATTACTACCACGCTTGGTCTGACATTTATGGAGGTGATTTTCTGACTGAAATGAACAAGGAAGGCATGGTTGGTCAAGCTGGTGGTATGTTGGATAATTGGCTCAAAAGCCATACAAATACGGCAAATGGTTGGAATATTTCGGAAGCATCAAGTGAGTATGTTTATGAAAGTGAAGTAGCCGTACAAGCTTATCGTTTATACGTGCTGGCCAAAGCTGGCAGGCCTGCGAAGTCTGCCATGAATAGATTTGCTGCAACGTGTAAGTCAAAGCAAGCATTGACTTGGTGGTTCCTCGCTGGCGCTCATCAATTGGCCTCTTATGATACCAAGGCCCTCGAGTTTGTAACAAAAGCAGAATCTATGCAAATAGCAAACAACGGATATGGCTACAATACATTTGGAAGTAATGCCAGAAACCTTGCATTGGCAGTAGAAGTGCTATCTTCATTTCCTTCACAAAAGAAAAAGGCCAGTTTATATTATGACAACATGGTCGATGCTTACAACAATAGTGGTTGGTTGAGTACTCAAGACAAAGGATTTGCATTTAAAGCAGCATATCGGTTTTTTGGTAGTGCATTGAATGTTACAGACAAAATATCATATGCCCTCAATGCTCCTTCTGGACTCAAATCATATGAATTGTCATCGATAGAAAGCAAAACTTTCCATTTAGCAAAAGGTGACATTGCAAAAGCTATTACTATTGAAAACAAAGGGAAAAGTGCTATTCATGTGTATCAGATAGAACGCTTCATTGACAGCGAGGTGGTGAAAGCTGCAACAGCATCTGACCTTAATATCAATGTTACTTACAATGGCAATAGTACACCACCCATGGTCAACATCGGACAAGATATTTTGATCGATGTAGCGGTGAGTAATCCTTTAGCACTAGCGCAAAGTGACTTGGCTTTAAATCTCAAAATGCCATCGGGTTGGGAATTGATCAATCCAAGGTTGTATGAAACAGAGCGCAATGTAAACACCAATGCACTTTACCAAGATTACAAAGACGACCGGGTTTATACATTTTTCAACATCCCTGCTGGTGGAAATCAAATCTTCCATTTTAGAGCAAAAGCAGCGTTCATTGGCAATTTCTTTGCTCCGGCAGCAACGGTTGAAAATATGTACAACGGATCTTATTATGCTAGTACTGCAAGTGGCAGAGTAGAAGTGAAAAAATAAGATAGAGACCTGATTGGCGAGGAAAATTATTCCTCGCTGATCATACTTTTACCCGATTTACCTTTTGCCTGCTTGATGCGATAATTGAGTGTAAGATTGATTTGTCTTCTACGCCCTTGGAAATTTCCTTCGGTGAAAAAATTCTCTCCTTCTGCTATAAACCGATTTCTTCTTGTATTGAATACATCTGAAACATTGAAGGTAACAGTTGCTTTGCCATCTAGGATATCTTTATTAAAACCAATATCCAGGTAATAAAAAGCTAAAACTTTCCCTTGTGGTACCTTTTGAGGAGCTTCATAGTTGCCCCTCATTTGTAGGTTACCATTTTGAAAGATGGTGAATCTGGAAGTATGTCTTACGAACCAACTGTAGGTATCACTATTGATATTGCCAATATTGGATCCATCTGTAATTGCTCTAAAAAAGTTGAAACTTACATCAGCTTTCCACCATTTTTTGATATCATACTGTCCCACAAATTCTGCTCCAAAGGAATTTTCATCCACTAGGTTTTGAGGAATTGTGGAGGCAAAACCCAACTCGTCTACCACCCTAATTCTTTGAATTTTTGATTCAGTATGTCTGTGATAAAGGGAAGAAGATATAGATCCGTTTTCAAAATATTTGATGTGACCCAAATCATAAGCATTACTAAATTCAGGATTGAGATCTGGATTACCGGAGAAAAAATTGCGACTGTCTGACAAAGTGATAAAGGGGCTCAATTCATTGTAAACTGGTCTGCGCACTCTACGGCTATAACTCAATTGAAGCGCGTTGTCATTGCCTAATGTATAAGAAATATGACCACTAGGAAAAAGATTGGAGTACTTTCTGGGATTGACTTCGTTCGTCTTTTGCAAAGTAGTGCGGACATCTGTAATTTCTCCACGTAACCCAAATTGATAAGAAAATTTCGACATCTTATCACCCATAATGGCATAGGCCGCGTGAATATTTTCATTGTAAATAAAGTAATTATCAAAGAGTGGATCTGTCTCAAAAACACCTCCAAATGCTTGATTTTGAACGGTATAATCATTGATCATATCTCTAAAACCACTGCGCATGCCAAATTCTACTTTACCATTTTTTTTGCCGTCGCTTGTTCCCAGTGAAAGTGGAAGCACATAGTCCAGCTGAAATAGATAGGTTTTCTCAAATTCGTCGTTGAGGGCTTTAGTAACGTTGGTTTCATCTTGGTTGATTTCTCCAGACGGTAAAAATGCATTTTGCGTAAAAACTTGATCTGATCGCTCCCAATAGTCAATGTATCTAAAGTCTACTACCAGCTCCTTACCTTTTTCTTTGAATGATTTTTTGTAAGTCAATGAAGCTTCAGAATTTGGCTCTGTTTCTATTTCATTTTGAAAACGCTCAACCACACCCAGAGGATTGGAGCGGTCATTTAGAAAGTCTGTGTAAACAATGTCTGTAAAACGATCAACGTCGGTCCTTCGCATCATGTAGGAAGCCGTGAGGATATTCTTCTCATCAAAGAAATAATCAAAACCTGCTCTGAGGTTATTGTGTAAACCATCAACGGTCCCAGTGCGGCTTACATCCGTCAGTAATGTTTCTCCTGGGTTATAAACTGCTTGGAATTGAGATCCAAGTCCTGGTATTTTTCTAAAAGCCAGGCCATAATTGACAAAAAAATTGAGCTTATTCTTTCTATAATTGACATTTATTGCTCCACCATAATTTGCTGGATTGCCCAAAATCACTTCAAATGACCCATTAAAACCTTGGTTTTGGTCTTTCTTCAAGATGATGTTGATGATACCAGACATACCCTCAGCCTCGTATCGGGCAGAAGGATTTGTGATGATCTCTACCCTTTCCACTTGACTGCCTTGCAATTGCTGTAATCCTGCTCCTCCTTTGAAACTCACCAAACCAGAGGGTTTCCCTTCGATCAAAATCCGGACATTGTCACTGCCCCTCAATTTTACATTTCCTTCCACGTCCACGGACAATGAAGGTATATTAGAAAGCAAATCTGATGCTGTGCCTCCAGCGTTGGCCAAATCTTTTCCTACATTAAAAATGCGCTTGTCCAATGAAATGACCATGTTACTTTTTTCACCTTGCACAATGATTTCGTCCAACAATTGCGAAGAAGCAGACACTCCAATATCTCCCATCACATGATCATCACCTTTTTTCAATCTAAAAGCAGGTATGGAAAAATCCTTGTAACCAATGAATTCTACAAGACCATAGAAATCCCCTTCTTTCAATTCTACTTCAAACTGCCCCTTTTGATCAGTGACATTTCCTGAAACGAAAGCACTATCCGAGACATTAAAAATTCGGATACTGGCATATTCCAGTGGATTTTTATTTACTTCATCGATGATGCGCCCTTTTATAGTCGCAGCTTGTGAGGCCAAGAACAATGGCAAAAAGATAAAGAGCAAAGACGAAATTGAAGAATGGAAACGCATATTTGAAAAGGCTTTAAAATAGATCTATTAGTAAATGTAATTAGAATGCCATTTTACCAATAGGTTTAAATCCTTTTTTATGCATTTTATAACAGTATGAAAATTGCGGGTCAAGTATTTCAAAACTTATACCCCAGTAAACGGAAAACATAAAGGCACCATGATTTAACCAAGAAATCAAGATTTATATCATTCTACAACCTCACATTCAAAGCAATAAATCCGCTACGACCTTGTCCATTGATGCCACTTCCATGGGTACGATAATCTTCATTCAATATGTTTTGAATTCCAAAATTCACCGAGGCTTTCTTTAAACTGTATGATCCATAAAATTGAAATAAATTCCATGCCGGTGTTCCTCCTTTGGGAATTCTATTGTCTTCTGTGTCTCCTTTTGCCAAGCGATCTTGTTTGGCTGCAAATAAATATTCGCCAGTGAAGGACCAAGCTTTGTGCAAATAACTCAAGCGCATATTTCCATTTATGGGAGGAATTCTGCGCATAGGCTCATTTTGTGAAAGATTTTGACCAAAACAATAGGATGTAGTTCCTTGTACCAACCATTTTGGCGTCACTTTATGAGAAAAAGAAAACTCCATTCCCTTGATGTAAGATTTTTGGCTATTCTCTTTGGTATACACGCTATACCCGCCAACCTGTTCATTTTCCAATTTTATTCTCGTAATCAAATCGGTCAAATGCATGTAGAATAAGGCAGCAGTCACACTTGTGCGTTTGCTTTGATATTTATACCCGATTTCTGAATTGTATGACTTTTCTGGTTTCAAATCATATGCTGGAATTTCATACCTGAAGTCAACTAATCCAAGTGTGCCTAGATCGTCCACATTTGGCGCTCTATAACCCGTACTCAATGAACCATAAATAGACTGATTGCCATTTAGTTGGTACAACAAGGCCAAATTAGAAACAAGACTAGATGGGTTCAACTGTACATTTTCTGGAGAATTAGTAAGGGTATCGCTAGTCGGAATATGAATTCCAAAGTGATTATATCTTAATCCTGCCTCAATTGAAAGTTTACTCAATTGAAAATGGTGCAACGTATAAAAGGATAAATTACTCACCTTTGCCCCATCGGGATAAAGTCCTCTTTGTAAGGTTTCAATTCCTGTTTGTTCAGAGATTTGATTCCTCAAACTATTCACCCGATCGTTATAAATTTCTAATCCAGAATTCGCAGTCCATTTTGAAGAAAGGCATGAATAAATATCAATCGTATTTCCGAAAGTTTTTACTCTATCTTTTTCGAAAAACCTATTTGCATTGTTGATTCTATGGTATTTTCTGGTCTCAGATGTATACTGCAAAGAAGAAGTAAAGGTGATTTTCTGAATCAGTGGATTTACATAAAAGGACTCCCATTTGACGTAAGAAAGCTGTCTTATTTGTGGATCGAAATTGTAGAATTCAAAATTTTCCAGCTTTACCCTGTGATAAAGTGGTACATCGCGTTGAGCTAGATTTTGGTGTGCTGCAGTAAGTACACCATTACTTAAAACTTGATATTTTATTTTGGCGTCAAAGCTATTTTCAAGGTAACCAGAAGGAGATTGCCGGCCTGTAGAATCTCCGCCCCACAAATCACC
Organism: Bacteroidota bacterium; assembly: GCA_029567325.1. GTDB lineage: Bacteria > Bacteroidota > Bacteroidia > Chitinophagales > Saprospiraceae > JADKBO01. The sequence goes on from JAKQLF010000177.1 coordinate 17,869, forward strand.
AAATTTTCGATTTGTAGATCCAACCAAGATGGCTAATTTTTTTGATTGGTATTCGATTGCCGCTCTGCCAGTATATTCCATATTTTGTGACACAATTTTGCCGGCAAAAGATGGATGGAAACTGGCCTTTTCAGCAAATTGAGGTTCTGTTGTCAAAATTTGTACCACACCACCCATTGCATCAGAACCATATTGCACAGATCCACTGCCTCTTACGACTTCTATTTTTGAAACAGAATATGGATCAATGGTATTGAGATATTGGTTTGGGCCATAGCGCACTGTGCTATTATTGAGTCTAATGCCATCGATCAAAGTCAATGTTTGATTGCCTGTCAGGCCGCGCACAAAAGCTGAGCCACCGCCGTGGTTGGTTTTTTGAATGAAAACTCCTGTAGTCCCAGTCAAGGCTTCCGGGACAGATCTGGATTGGTATTGATACATGAATTTTCGATCCAGAGTAGCCGTCGAATAAGGTGATCGCAGAGCTGAAACACTTTTTCTGGTAGAAGTGATCACAACCTCAGTTATGGTATCAGTAAGATCTACAGCAGTTTCCTGCGCCAAAATTGCATTTGAAAACAGCATTAACGCTATGATTATAAAACTAAAAACCTTCATACGTATTATGATAATTTAGATCAAATTGTTTTTAAATATTGGCTGATGGATTGATTCAAAATCATTCATCAGTTTCTGTTTCAATATTGATGAATGCACTTCTGATAGGTGCTGGCATGATGCTATCCTCCCCTTTTACAGCTTTCCAAATAACTTCGCTAAAAATCAAATCAGGAATGAGGTCTTCCTTGGAAAAGTCAAAGGTTTCGCTCAATCTTGCACTGGCTGTTCCGCCTTTATTTTTATCATTCAAATTTATTTGAGCTGGCACAGCTTGAAAACCAGAAGTATTTATTTCTTTAGAAAAGCATCTCCACAACGGTTCTGCTGCTGCATCAAATTGGCTCATCGGCGGCAAGCCAAGAATAAGCTCTATTGTTCTCAATATTGAAGATGTAGAATACATGGTGTGATCTACAAAACCTCTTTTGACAAAACCTCCTGCGATGTAAAGGGTTGATCTGTGTGCATCCACGTGATCACTGCCATTTTGAGCGTCATCTTCTGTTATAAAGACTACGCTTTCGCCCCATATTTTACTTTTGGATAGATATTCAACAAACATTCCCACGGCCAAATCATTGTCAGCAACGTGTGCAAAAACAGTAGGTTTTCCCTCTTTTTGGCCTTCTGTGTGATCATTGATAAAACGTAAAGTATTGAGTTGTGGCACTTGGTTGATCATCAGTAGAGAATCAAACTCTTTTTGCCATTGATAAAATCTTGTTGTATCCCTTACAGATTCATCCCAACTGGTAAAAGTTGGACAAAAATGACCTTCCAACACTGGAATATTAGCTTTGTAATCATCGGCAAATTCTCCGTAAGTGCGATACGTCACATTGGCTCTTTTGCAATAATCCCACAAAAACCCTTTAGCAGGATTGGCAATTTCTCTCACCCCTTCTGCATCATATTTCCCGCCCCGACTTCCATAATTGGTCGGCCAGGTTTTTTCCAGATAATCATTGGCATTGGCAGAAAGGGACCAGTTGTGGCCATCAGCACTCACTTCGCCATCCACATAAAAATTATCTAATAACACAAACTCGTTAACCAATTTATGCTGATTGGGTGTAACATTTGCACCAAACAAAAGCAAACTCGTATCACCATTTCCTCCCGCAACATCTCCCAAAACTTGATCATAGGTTCTGTTTTCTTTCAAAATATAAAACACGTGTTTGATTGGAGAAGGATCACCAACTTTCATGGGGATGGGATTTCCCACTTCCCCATTAGAGGTAGTTTCACGTTCTTTGCTATATGGCGTATTTTCGTAAACTTGCTTTGAATAAACTGCCAATTGTTGCGCATTGGGAATCTGAATGATGCTCATTTGTCCTTTCATCAACCCGCCAATATATTGCACTTCTTGTTTAGCTAATGAGTCACCTTTTTGATAAATAACATTTTGTTTTTTGTCACCAGGTTTTGGACCATTGGGGTTGGCATAAGAGGTAAATCCTTTACCATTAGAAACAAATATCTTTGTACCAACTACCTTCACATTGGTAGGATACCAGCCGACTGGGATAAATCCCTTCGATTTACTACTTCCTATTTTTGCTACATCAAACACAGCCAGAGCATTATTGTCTGCGTTGGCAATGTATAGTGTTGATTCATCGCTACTCAATGCCAATCCATTACTTGCTGATCCTACAGGTGCATTGGGATATAGAGCTGATTGCAAAACTTCCAAAACTTTCCTTTTGGGAATGTCTATTACAGAAACACTGTTGTCATTTGCATTGGCTACAAATAAAATGTTGCCTTTTTTATTCATCAACAATTCGTTCGGATTATCTCCAACTGGGATATTTCCTGATAATGTTTTTGAAGCCACATCATAAATCAAAACTTTGTCGCCTCCCCAAAGAGAGATGTAAAGTTCTTTTTTATCAATTGAAAGCACACAAGTATAGGATTCTGCACCTAAGGAAAGTTTGTTTTCAACTTTATTGGTACCAAGGTTAATGACGTATAATGAACTATCTTCTTTGGTCACAACAAACATCTTTTGGCTGACTTCATCGATATCAAAACCTGCTGGCGAAATGCTAACTGGCCAAGGCTCTCCAAGTTTGATGGTGTCTTTGACTACTAATTTGTTTTGTTTGATGTCGAATTTATAAATCCAATTGTCATTTCCTCCACTAGCATATAATGATTTTGAATCTTGACTAAACTTGAGTCCATACCACGATTTACCAACGACAAAATTGTCGACGACCTTTTCACTTTTCACATCTATGAGCTGAATACTTTGTACACTTTGCCCATTGTTGGTCACTGCCATCCATTTTTTAGAGGGAGAAACTGCAATATTTAAAGGTAAATCTCCTAGTGGAAAAGATTTTCCAGCAGGGCTCAATGACCAGCCATTGGGAAGTTTTACTTTTTGGCCTGATTGTGCGTGTGCTACACTATAAATAACGATAGCAAGTAAACAAAAAAGCAAGTTTATATTTTTCATCATGATAAATTTTAGTGGTTTTTGAATTCATTCTTGATCACTTTCACGTCGTCCATTTCGGGACCTTGCATGATGGTTTTCCAATCAACCCATCGATTGTATTTGCTCATGGCTTTGTCGGCATTGAAAACCCTAGGGTCATGAGGTTCTACGGTATATGGGGTGTAATCTGGTGTCGGTGTGAAGAAATCCTGTAACAAGGAAGCTGTTACGTCATATTGATTGACATATGGAGCACCAAGAATATTATAAATGACTTTGAGAATGGATCCAAAATTGGCGTGTGTATGACTGATATAACCCTTTTTCACATAAGGTCCCGCCATCATCAAAATGCTGCGATGCGCGTCCACATGATCAACTCCTCCCTGAGGATCATCTTCTGTGATGATGACCAACATTTCTTTCCAGTATTTTGTCCGTGATAAAAAATGCAATATTCTACCCACCGCCAAATCATTATCAGCAACATAAGATGCGCTTGAAAAATATCCATCTTCTGGTCGAGGTGATGCAGTATGATCATTTGGAATTTGCACTGCAATCAAAGAGGGCATTGTCTCCTTTCCCTTGATCCACATTTTAGTAAATTCATCTTCAAATTGATTCATTCTGAACTGATCAGGGATGTTCATATTATAACCAGCGTAATTGGTACTTGTCCTTGGATACAAAGCTTTTTGCATTGGAACCATTACTCCATGTGCAGCACCTGTAGCAGTATCAGACCAAGTTTCCCTTACGTGAGCGGTTTCATTGGCCTCTCCAAAATTATAAAACTCAAGCCCTTTGCGTTCCAGTGCTTCCCAGAGACCACCGATTTCTGCATAATCCTCAGGATCCATGCTGCCTGTAGAACCTGGGAAAGTCCTACCTGGTGCGGTAGAAAAATACTTAGCGGTTTTATCCACACTTGAATTGGTCTCCACCCACTCATTTGGAATAACCCCGACCATCCAATGATGGCCGTGGATTGAAGCATCGCTGTCGCAATAAAAATTATCGCTGAATGCAAATTGTTTGGCGGCTTTGTGATGATTGGGAGTCACCTTCATATTTTGAATGCCTCCCTTAAGGCTGTCGGGCAAAGTATATTCACAATTGACACCAAATCTAGCCAGGCTTTTATCGCCTTTTACACCCTCCATTTGGCCAAATACTTCATCAAATGTTCTGTTTTCCTTTGTGATATAAACGATGTGTTTGATGGGGCTTTCTTTTGCGCCAGGAAAAATGGGCAATGGATTTGGATCCATCGGGTCTGCCATAACTTCTTTGAATGTATTATCAATGGTTTGTTTGGTATAATCAGCTAGCTGCGACCTTGTTGGAATGGCAACTTTTTGAAAACTTCCCAATTGAATGTCTCCAATGTAGGTACCTTGTGGAGGTGCAATAAAACCTGAACCACCATTGGGACCAGCGCCCAATCCACGGCAAGAAATGACATACATTTCTTTTTCGTCAGCAGATAATTTTACCCTACTCGGTCCCCAGCCTGTAGGAATCAGGCCCAATGTTTTTTCACTTTTGACGTCTATAACCGCAACTGCATTCATTCCCAGAAGGGCAACGTAGAGGGTCTTTTCATCTTTACTCAAAGTAATCCCAAACGGCAACGATCCACGATATCGATCAATGCGTTTATCAATATTGATGGGAATATGTTTGAGGATTTTTCGATTCTTATGGTCAATTACGGCAATGTTGTCATTGGTTGCATTGGTAACATATAAGTATTGTTTACCAACGGCAATGGAGTTGGGACTTGCCCCACCTACTACCTCAGCATCCTCCACCATTTCACCAATTTGGTACCCAGTTTTGTACTTATCTATGACTTTATTTGTCTTCAAATCGATGGTGAACACACTCATAGCTTCCGGAGATAGTGGATCACCTACTCCCGGTATTACTTTCCCATCAATGATGGTTCCTTCCCTTGATTCTTTGGAATTGTCAGCGTATGGGTGTCTCGAGATGAGCATGTCATTATAGTTCTCCTCTGTGATACCTTCGATCAAAGGATAAACATACATGCCTACATTGGCAACAAAAGCTTTCTGGTGATCAGGACTTATGGCCAAACCAAAAGGTTGTCTGCCAACAGGAATAGACGCCGTAATTTTCTTTTTAGCTAAGTCATATCTGAGCATTCTGAAATTCCCCCGGTCTAAAACAAGTAATTCACCATTTTGATACAACAAATCTGAAGTAAAACTATCCTCAAATTTTTTACCACTTACTTCCCCATTAAGTGATATGGAATCAATCCTTTTCATTTGCTCAATATCGTAAATTATGACTGCACCATTATCACCGCCGCTGAGGTATATTGTCTTATTATCTGGGTTGAATGCTACACCAAGAAATGAACCATTGGAAAGTGGAGAAACTATTGTTTTGTCATAACTTGGAACTCTGGTTGTCTGCAAATCAGTAATTTGAATGATGGAAAATACACCGTTGTGAAGACTCACTGCTTTTCGTCCATTGGGTGAAATTGCCAGTCCAAAGGGATCGTGGGTAATTCTTACCAACTGACCAGCAGGTGTAAGAGTACGACCACTTGGCAGTACAGACTTACCCTTTTCATTGATGATGCAAATCTCTGATTTACCAGGAACTTCTAATATGGGAAGTAATTGCTTTTGGGCTTGAACTACAAGGTACGAACAGTTAAAGAGAGCTAAAAAAGCAAGTATTCTCATGATGAATTTATTTAGTCTATAAGTTTGCAAATCTAAATTTCTAGTGTTATTCAAATGTAAAGGAAAAGTGCTCCACTATCAATTTAAAATTAACAATCGCTGGAAGTTTGATTGCTTCTTTATACGTCTCAAAGAAGTTTTGGTAATTCTTTGCTTTTGATAATCTTAGAAGAGAGTTCAACGAAATTCGAAAAAATTATCCAATTACTTTAGGTTTTTTACTCACAAAATAAGCCAGTAAAAACACTAAAGCGATGGCTGTTGCGCCACCTACTATAAAGGTCATATTTCTATAAAAATCAAACCAATGTAAATTGGGATCAAAGAAATTTTTCACAATCAAAACACTGACAGATGCCAAATAGCCTATGGCATCTGTAATATACATGATGAAGCCTACATTTCCTTTGATTCGATAAGTAGCAATGAATCGATCATAAGCAATGCCATTGAGAATGATATAAGGTAAAAAGAGGCCAATTCCTGAAAGTACCATCCAAATCAATGGTGATAATTTTCCTGCCGTCAATAATATTGAAGCTCCCAATATAAGTGAAACAGCTGCCAGGCAAATTCCCAAGTTGACGATCAATGCCTTGTGATTTTCTTGAATCAAATAAATAAAACCTAAGACAAAAAGGATGATCAAGGTAACAGCCAATTCTGTCATTGCAAAAACACTGCTATTTCCAATACCCATATCTACCATTATTTCAACCATGAAATTATCCCTGACATCCCTTAAAACAGTCAGTAAAAGATATACAAATGAAAATAGCAAAATGGGAATGAAATATTTACGCAGAAAGTTTTTGCGATCAGAACCAGACATCGGTAGTCTGACCGATTTAGTTTCCATATCTTTCAAGCTGGGCGTTGGTAATCTTTTTAAAAAATAAGCAGAAATAAAAAAAATCGGCAATGAGCATACGGCAATGACTGCGGGCATTATTTGTTCTGGAATTTCATAAGCAAGCAAAGACCTTCCCAATGATTTAGCAACTCCAGATGAAAATATAAAGTTTGCACTCAAGATTACTGTTAATACTTCCGTGATTCGCCGACCTTCACAGTAGGAAAATACAATTCCCCACACTAAACCCAATGGTAATCCATTTAAAAAAAGCCAAAGTGGCCCCCATTCATAGGGACTCAGGGCAAATCCAACAAGTGAAAAAGTGGCAAACAAAAGTAAATTTCTCAAAAGGGTAAGCCTTTTTTCTGGCTTTAATTCTGCGATTATTTTTATGCCCAAAAACTTGGACGTTGCATAACCCAAAACCTGTGCAACCACCAATAAAATTTTATAATCCCAATTCCATAACTTTACTTGGTCAAAGGTCGCAGCGGTAAAAGGTTTGCGCATCATATACATGCTGAAATAAACCACAAAACAAACCAGACCCATGTAAAGAATCTGCCCCAATCTGTCGCCATTATCCGTCTGAAATTCACCTGACTTGTTTGCTGGCATTTTGGAAACTATTTAAATATTATTGATTACTCCTAAATGCTCAAGCACGTCCAATCTTGCCATTTAAGTTTTGAAGTCACTTTTTTGTCCGAATAAGACATTAATTATGAATCACTGCACAAGAATGAAGCATCAAATCTCTCCGAAAATGACTTCCTGCAATTCTGTGAGTGAATGAACAATGAAATCAGGGCCTTCTTTGGCCATCTGTTCAACAGTTTGAGCACCTGTGGTAATACCAATAGACAAATAAACTTGTGCATTTTTACCTTCTAAAATGTCCACTGCACTATCGCCTATTTTAATGCTTTGTCTCGCGTCAATTCCTAGTTCTTTGCAAATTTTGAGGATCATATCGGGTGCAGGTCTTGCTTCAAAAACTTCATCGGCAGTGCAGAGTATGTCAAAATCACGGCCCTCTACAAAATCAACCTTTTTCAGTATGATTTCTGCGATTTGTCTGGAATAGCCCGTATTGACTGCTTGTTTGATTTTGTGTTCTTTCAGAAATTCAAACAATGGACGACAATCATCAAACAATTTGATTTCATGTTCTTGGTATGCCCTGGTCAAGTTTCTCAAAAAAATACCGTGAATGTCATTGGTTTTTTCTGCTCTTTCTTCGTCATCTAGCGTTGTAGTATCTTTCAATAAGTCATGAATCGCAAACCATTTTTCTTTACCTGCTGCTTTATCCAATACAGTGGCCAATTCCATTGGGAAACCTTCCTGCTCAAAAGCGGTAACAATGTTTTTATATACTAGATTGTCTTCATCAACGATGGTTCCAGCGAGGTCAAAAATTGCAAGTTTAATCATAAGGTTAGTGCTTGTTTTGGTGAACCGATCAGTTTGGATACATTTTCTTCCGCATAACCAAAAGCTGCTGTCATGCCTTTTCCTCCTATTCCGGTAATAATGTGTATGTGGTCATCAATGGTTTTCGAAAAAATAGCCTCTTCTTTACATTGCGTGTAATAGCCCAACCAAGCCCTTTTCAATTGCCAGTTTTTGATGCTAATGATTTTCTGCGCTTCAGAAATTATGAATTGATTGATTTTTTCTTTGACCGTATAAACTTCCTTTTTATAATCATTGATGTCAAAATATTCGTGAGAATCGCCCACTATAATGGAACCCGATGGTGTTTGCTTGAATAAAATATGGACACCATATTTCTTAAATTGGGTATTAAAATCTTCTCTGCTTTTGATGTCGGCATAAGAGGGGCATTCACCAAAACCTTCATACCTTCTGATCGTCTGACCCGTCAAAATGGATCCTGGCAAATAAGCATCAGACTGGCTTACCAATTCCATCATTTGCAGTTTCACCAGTTCAAGGTCCGATACTGCAAAAATATCTGGGAACAACATTTTCAGGTCACTTCCATTGCATAAAAAGACCTTGGAAGCTACAAAAAACCTTAAATCTGCAGTTGTAATGACCACTTCCCCATTGGCGCGCAAAACATTTTTAACAAGGGTATTGCTGATGTATGTCAAATTCAATTTATCCATACAGTAATGGATCAATTTCAGCATTAATTTGGCAGGTTCTACATTGATTTCTTGAGGAAAAAACAAAGCACCTTTGACATAATCACCGTTTAAAGATGGCGCATGGTCGCATGTCTCTTGTTTTGTCAACAAATGAGATTCATAGTCATTTGTTTGATTGATTATCGCTAATTCTTCAAGGAGTGTCATTTCTTCCTCATTGTTTGCAACATACAGCGAACCTGTTTGCCTTACCGTGATGTCTGCCTCCTCTTGGATTTGTTTGTATATTTCAAGACTTTTTCTTCCATACTTTTGCCATTCTTGGCCGAAACCCGAAGGAACAACCTGGCCGAAATTCCTCACACTGGCATCTATGGGATATTGATTTTTTTCTATGACCGCTACCTTCAGACCTAGCAATGCGCAATGGTAGGCGTGTGCCATTCCTAAAATACCAGAACCAATGACCACTACATCAAATGTTTGCTTTTGGGTTTTCATTACGACAATTTGATCAGGTATTGATTTAAAATTTCGGCCATTTCATCCAGATGATTTTCTGTTACCATAAAATTTTCTTCTTTTGCCTCATCATCAATTTTTCTCAAAGACAAAGATTCCTCAAACAAAGGGCTATTTTCAAAAACAAGAGATTCATAGGCATCCATTACTCCGCCTTGAAAGTCCAAAGTGGTAACACTTGCTTTCGAAAGTTTTGAAAAGTAACTTTCATCTTTCAAACACAAATACCTTTTGGAGGCCACATGATTTCTGATTGGAACAGTGACCGTTTCGTCAAAGCCCTTCCGTTCCAGAAAATGAGCTCCCAATAAATCATGTTCATTCAATCCATATCCATCCATCATACTATTTTTTACGCCTTCGTAAAGTGGACAGATGTGGCCAATGTCGTGTAAGTAAGCAGCTACCACCAATGAATCAATCAATCCCAAATCTTTTGCAATCAAGCCTGATTGAATGCTGTGGGATAAAACACTCATCTTTTCACCATAACTCAAATCACCGTGTTGTTTGAAAATGGCCAATATTTCTTCTACTTGTGGTAACATAAAAAATTTATTAAGATCAAACTTGCTCGATGTCATTCAACATCCTAAAATCACCCTGCAAAGCACGACATCGCGTGTTAACATAAACCCAAGACAACTTTACTCTTGGGTAAATTGTGTGTTAAGCCAAAAGTTCGGAAGAAATAAAGCATGCACCTATAGCCAGAGGTATGAAAGAAGGCTTTCTTTTATTGAACTTCCTTCTTTCATCTCTCATCTCTCGTCTCTCATCTTTTATCTTTCTTCTTTCATCTACAATAGTGTTAGGGCTTACCACTTTTATTTCGATTACTTTTTGATCGTGATGAACATGAGTCGGACTTCATTATTTTTGCAAGATGAAGATTTTGCCTTGGCCTTTATTTAAGAAGATGATTGCAGTTGTTACTGGCTTCATTCTACTCTTCATAGTATTGATGCCTTTGCCAAATTTCCAACCTGCTTACAGTCATTCTGTGTATGCAAAAGATGGAAGCTTATTATCTGCTGTAACTTCAAGTGAATCTCAATGGTGCCTTCCCTTGAATATGGATCTTCCTAAACCACTTATTGAATCCATCATCCTTTATGAAGATGAATATTTCTATTGGCATCTAGGTGTAAATCCTGTCTCGATTGTGAAAGCAACCATGGCTAATTTTAAGGATAAAAGAATCAAAAGGGGTGCAAGTACCATACCCATGCAAGTCATGCGGATGAAAAACAGAAATGCTGCCAGAACCTGGACCAACAAGGTCAAAGAAATCTTTTGGGCAACCAAATACAGCCTTTTCTATCGCAAAAAGACTATTCTCAAAGATTGGGCAAATATGGCACCATTTGGTGGTAATACAATTGGAGTCACTGCCGCTTCACTTCGTTATTTTGGAAGAAACATCGATCAACTGTCATGGGCAGAATATGCACTTTTGGCCGTTCTTCCCAATGGTCCCACCAGTGCCAACCTCAATGTGAATAGACACATCTTAAAAAACAAAAGAGATTTTCTCCTTCAAAAATTATATGTCCATGGCCATTTTTCAAAAGATGATTTAGAAGTTTTTTTGGATGAGGATTTACCACTTACCCTAAAAAGTGTGCCCCAACTTGCTTATCACTTTTTGCAATTTTGTAAGTCGCAATCTACTTCGCAATACAACTTTTCATCGACCATTGATTTAACCACTCAAGTCAAAATCGGCGAACTACTGGAAAATGAAGGATTATATCTTCGGGCTGAAGACATCCATAATCTGGCAGCTGTTGTCATCGACATCACAACCAACGAACTAGTGTCTTACGTGGGCAATATCAAAGATCAGTCTGGAAGATTTTCATACAATGATCTAGTGCAGGCTCCGAGATCTTATGGTAGTTTGATTAAGCCGTTATTGTACGGATATGCTTTGGACCAGAATTACTTTTTGCCCTCTGAATTAGTTGCAGATATTCCTACAAGTATCGGGGATTTCAGGCCTGAAAATTTTGATAAAAAGTACCGTGGGGTTGTCCCATTTGATGAAGCATTGCGCCAATCGCTCAACGTACCTGCTGTCCGCATTCTGAACGACATTGGCAACCCTGGTTTTTACGACTTTATTCATCAGACGCTACAAGTACAAGGTCTAGACAAAGGCCACCAACATTATGGCTTATCAATCATTTTGGGAGGAGGTGAATCGACGCTTTGGGATCTATCGAGAATATACAAGGGCCTTGCACGAAATTATAGTTCTCTAAATTACCCATTTCATGACGTGCAATATTTAGTAGAAAAACAAAAGGAAAACCTTCATAAAACCAATTTTGCCTTTTCACCCTATGCCATCACCAATCTTACAAACACCATTACAAACCTTACCCGGCCTCGGGAAGAAAAATCTTGGGAACAATATGTTGGCAATCAGAAAATAGCTTGGAAAACAGGCACGAGTTTCGGTCATCGCGACGCCTGGGCACTTGGTTATAGTGGAAGATACTTGGTAGGCGTTTGGGTAGGTAATGAAACTGGAGAAAGTCGTACTGACCTCACAGGAATTACCAAAGCTGCCCCTGTTTTATTCAAAATATTCAATAATTTACCAGAAAATGAATGGTTTGATTTACCTCCCCAAGTCAATGGCAACCAAGTCATCACCGTGTGTCGTGAATCGGGGAAACTTGCCGGACCATTGTGTAAGAAAATCCAGAAAATTCGATTAAATAAAACCACTTACCAGTTCAAAACTTGTAACTACCACGAGGTGATATTCACTTCTTCCAATGGTCTTTTACTTCACAACGATTGTGTCGATGATTTTTCGAAAAAGGATACTTTGTTCAAACTTCCAGAATACATGGAGTATTTCTACATACCTGCTCATCCAGAATACAAAGTCAAACCACAAGACGACCCAACTTGTCAACAATCAGATAACGCCATTAGCATCATTTATCCCAATTCAAATCTAAAAATATTCCTCCCAAAAGAAAGCTCCATTAAAACCAATCAGTTAATTGCCAAAGCTTATGCTGCCGGCAATCAAACCAGTATTTTTTGGTTTCTGGATGATCAATTTCTCAAGACTACCCCAGCCGGAGAAAACCTTGAATGTTTAATCACTGCGCCTGTTGGAAATCACATTCTGATGATTACAGATGAAAAAGGAAATAAGGACTGGGTTTATTTTGAAGTTATCGATGGAGATGATTAACGATTGTAAGATGTAGGATGTGAAATGTAAGATGGAAGATGTAAAGAAAGGGCTTGCCCCTTACTAAGTGCATATTGATCTTGCAGAGCCATTGAATAATACTTTTTTCTTGGATGATTTTTTTGGAGGAGAGAGCCAATGGTACTGTATATGCCAACCTAATATGTAGAAGTATTTTACTAAAATAAATTTCTCTGAATTTTGATATTAAATATAATCATAATATATTTATCCTTCTGAGACAATACATGCACATAGAAAAATACATTTCTTACTTACAAAATGAAAAACGGTATTCGCCCCATACCGTGAAATCGTATCACACCGACCTTACGGAATGTGAAACTTTTGTAAAAAATACATTTGATATTTCAATAGCGGATCCAACCATCAAACACACACACATACGCTCTTGGGTTGTTGCCCTGACGGGTGAAGGTATGGTTGCAAGATCTGTCAATAGGAAAATAAGTAGCCTCAATGGCTTTTACAAATTTTTGAGACAACGTGGCCTAATAGAAAATAGTCCAATGAAAAAGGTTTCTTTACTCAAAGCACCTCAACGTTTGCCATCTTTTTTTTCTGAAGATGACCTTCAAGCGGCCAAAATGCCTATTCATGCAAAGGATACCATTTTTACCATCACGCGCGATCACTTGATCATCAATCTTTTTTATCATACTGGCATGCGGAAATCTGAGTTGATCAATCTCAAATTGGCGGATGTTGATAAATCGAGGGGCGAAATCAAAGTTTTGGGGAAAGGTAATAAGGAACGTCTTATTCCAATCAGTCCCGACTTGATAATAGCTGTTGAAAATTACTTAGCCGAAAAAGCCAAACATTTTGAAAAGTTGACCGATCCTTTTTTACTGGTCTCCAACACTGGTTTGAAGCTCGACCCAAAGACGGTTTACAACATTGTAAAGAAACATGTACAAGTTTTACCTTCATCAGATAAAAAAAGTCCACACGTTTTGCGTCACAGTTTTGCAACACATTTACTCAATAATGGTGCGGACATCAATGCCATCAAAGAACTCCTCGGTCACAGCTCTTTGGCCGCAACCCAAGTATATACTCACAATTCTATAGATCGGCTGGTTTCCATTTATAAATCGGCTCATCCAAGGTCATCTGGTAGTGAAGAAAAAGATCAAAAATAATTAACACTAACTTGACTTTCACTTAAAATGTGTGTATATTGCCATAACATAACCGGAACTTCAAAGGAAGTATCTTAATTTTTTTTTGACATAAAAACTGTTTTACTTATGAACATTACAATTCAAGCAGTGCATTTCGATGCAGACATTAAATTGAAAGAATTGATCCGCGAAAAGTTGTCAAACTTGGTTCGATTTTACAACGAAATTCTGAATGTCGACGTTTTTCTCAAATTGGAGAATTCTGGCCAAGTTAAAGACAAAATAGTTGAATTGAAAGCCAACATTCCCGGTAAATCAATCGTCGTTACATCGACGGGAAAATCTTTTGAATCTTCGCTCGATGAGGCTCACGATATCATAATCAGACAACTCAAAAGGCACAAAGAAAAAATGAGAGCCTAACTCATAAAAAATGAATCAAGGGGTGGTAGCAATATCACCCCTTTTTTGTTTCAGCTGTTTTGCATATACTAGCAATTTCACAGTTCAGCAGTTTCGTGATTCAGCAGTTTTACCTTTAACATAAACGATTAAACATATAAACAGTTAAACCCTACTGGGAACATATGAAAATTGGCAGTTTCGCAATTTGGCAATTCAGCAGTTTCGCAATTCAGTAATTTTTGCCGCGAGCTTCGAGCCACGAGCTGCCAGCTTTTTGCTTATAGGTTTATTTGTTTATGCGTTTATAAAAACTTTATGAACTTTCTACTTTCAACTTTACGAACTCATAAACGATTAAACATATAAACAGTTAAACCCTAGGGACACCTTAAAAACTTTATGAACTTTTTACTTTGTACAGACGCAGGGCCCTCCGTCTCTGCGTTTATGAACTCAATTCAGCAGTTCAGCAATTTCGCAGTTTTATTAGCAGTTTAATTTTATATTTGTAATTACTGGTAGTGTTCCAAGCTGAATCACTATACAGGCCATATAATTCATTCAAATCAAAATTTTAAAGCTGTAATGACGCAAACATTCAATCATGTAAACTATTTGTGGGATGTAGCAAAAGCCGCTGAATGTGGTGAAGATCAAATCAAGCAATTCTTATACCGTTCAAATATTTTAGGTGCAGATTTGAGGATAACTAATTATGGGGGAGGCAATACCAGCGTTAAAACAATGGAAATAGACCCGTTGACTGGTCAGCAAGAAGAAGTAATGTGGGTAAAAGGCAGTGGAGGCGACATTGGCACTTTGACGAGAAAAGGAATTGCGGGTCTTTACACAAAGAAATTGCATGCATTAAAAAACGTTTATCGGGGCTTGGAACAAGAGGATGAAATGGTGGCTTTGTTTCAACATTGCCTACATGACCTCAATAGTGCTGCCCCTTCTATTGATACACCATTGCACGGTTTATTACCATTTAAGCACATAGATCACTTACATCCAGACGCTTTGATTGCCATCGCAGCAAGTAAAGATGGACCTGCTATCATGAAAGAGATCTGGGGAGATAGCATTGCATGGATTCCATGGCAACGTCCAGGTTTTGATTTGGGGCTTCAATTAGAAAATTGTGTAAAAGAAAATCCCAATATAAGGGGCATCATCCTAGGAAGCCATGGTTTATTTACATGGGGAAACACTTCTTTTGAATGTTACGTCAATAGCCTGGAAGTAATTGAAATGGCTTCTAATTATTTAGAAAATAAGGTAGCCTTAAATGGGAATGTTTTTGGTGGTCAAAAAATTACTGCATTAGATAGCGAAATAAGAATAACGCAGGCAACAGCAATGGCCCCGATTTTGAGAGGGCTTTGTTCATCTAGTCAAGGCATGATCGGTCACTTTTCAGACGCACCTCGAGTATTAGAATTCATCAACAGTCATGACCTAGATCGTTTGGCACCTCTTGGCACTTCTTGTCCAGACCATTTTTTACGTACCAAAATTGCTCCACTTGTTTTAAATCTAGCACCTGATGCCGATTTGAGCGATGCTTTATCTGTAAGAAATTTGCTTGAGAAAGATTTTGCGAATTACAGGGACTCCTATGCAGCATATTATGAAAAGTGCAAACACAGTAACAGCCCTGCAATGCGAGATCCAAATCCAGTGATCATTTTATGGCCCGGCGTTGGCATGTTTTCTTTCGCAAAAAATAAACAAACCGCTCGTGTTGCTTCCGAATTTTATACCAATGCCATCAATGTGATGAGAGGAGCAGAAGCTGTATCAACTTATGTCGCCCTTCCTCATCAAGAAGCTTTTGATATCGAATATTGGTTATTGGAGGAAGCTAAATTACAGCGCATGCCAGCAGAAAAACCATTGAGCCGCAAAATCGCATTGGTTTCTGGTGCAGGTGGTGGAATTGGTTCTGCAATTGCACAAAAGTTGATCAATCAGGGAGCGAATGTTGTTTTTACTGACCTCTATGAAGAAAATCTAAAAAAGGAAATTGCTCCGTACAATTCAGATATTGCTGTTTCTATTCCAGGAAATATTACCAGTGCAGCCGACGTAAAAAAAGCCGTGGACCACTGTTGTTTACAATTTGGTGGCTTAGACATTATCGTTCATTCCGCTGGTCTTGCTATTTCAAAATCTTTAGAAGATACAGAAGAAAAAGATTGGGACATCCTCCAAGATGTGTTGGTAAAGGGCCAGTTTTTATTGGCTCGTGAGGCAACTCCAGTCCTCAAAGCTCAAAAAATGGGTGGCGACTTCATCAACATCGCCAGCAAAAATGGAATAGTAGCTGGACCAAATAACGTGGCTTATGGTACTGCCAAAGCAGCCCAACAACACATGACCAGATTATTGGCTGCAGAACTTGGACCAGATAAAATCAGAGTTAATACAGTCAATCCAGACGGAATCATTGTTGGTTCCAAAATTTGGGAAGGCGAATGGGCAGAAGGCAGGGCAAAAGCATATGGTATCAAAGTAGAAGAATTACCAGCGTTTTACGCGAAACGAAATTTGATGAACGAAATCATGTATCCCGAAGACATCGCCAATGCAGTATTTGCCATTTTACATTTATTAAAGAAAAGTACTGGAAATACCATCAACGTTGACGGTGGTATGGCCAATGCCTTTGTAAGATAAGCCACATTCATGCAAGAAGAAATACAAAAACACAATCAGGCTTCTTTCACTCGAGTGTCTGAAGCTTTTGATTTTTTGGCAAACAAACTGACGAAAAATGGTCTGGATGTAGGAAATATTCTCTCCCAACTGTCTGGATTTCAAGTGGCCATCCCATCATGGGCATTGGGCGCCGGGGGTACGAGATTTGGAAGATATGGTATAGGGGGTGAACCTGCAAATCTTGAAGATAAATTTCATGACGTCGGTCTCATCCATGCTTTGACTGGTTGTGCAGGTGCCATTTCACTACATATTCCTTGGGACATTCCCAAAGATACCTTAGCAATTAAAGAATTAGCCGCTGCCAATGGTTTAGTTTTTGATGCCGTCAATAGCAATACCTTCCAAGACCAACCGGGCCAAAAATTGAGCTATAAATTTGGTTCTTTGAGCAATGTCAATAAAGACATAAGGGATTTGGCAATTGCTCACAATAAAGAAGTGGTCGACATCGGCAATGCTTTGGGATCTAAATCCATCACCGTTTGGTTGGCAGATGGAAGCAATTTTCCTGGACAATCAAATTTCAGAACGGCCCTTGATTTCACTGCACAATCGTTGCAGGAAATATACCAATACATGCCAACTGACTGGAGTCTATTTATTGAATATAAACCATATGAACCACACTTTTATCATACCGTTATTCAGGATTGGGGCACTTCATTGATGTTGGCAAATGCATGTGGCAATCATGCTTTCACTTTGGTCGACTTAGGACATCATCTGCCAAATACCAACATAGAAAACATTGTTTCCACGTTGATTTATCAAGGTAAATTGGGAGGCTTTCACTTCAATGATAGTAAATACGGAGACGATGACCTCACCGTTGGCAGCATCAAACCCTATCAATTATTTTTGATATTCAATGAGCTAGTTTGGGGCTTAGAGCACAACATAAAAAACAATCCTGCACCAGCTTGGATGATAGACGCAAGCCATAACCTCAAAGATCCCATCGAAGACCTCATACAATCTTTGGATGCTATTTTGATCGCTTTCGTTCAAGCTTTAATCATTGACCAAAAAGCGTTGCAAACAGCACAAATGAACCACGACGTTTCACTTGCTCAAGAAATTTTGCAAGATGCTTATAGAACAGATGTGAGACCACTGATCCAAAAAATGCGGGCTTCCAAAAACGTGGCCATCGACCCCTTAAAAACATACCGTACCATGGACATCAGGAACAAATTAATCGCAAAACGCGGTGTAAATAGCCGGGCAACCGGTCTTTAACTTTCAGCATGTTGATATGAACACACTTATTTTTGATATCGGAAAGACTAATAAAAAGTGGTTTGTATTCAACCAAAGCTTCGAAGTCATTGCACGAGATTCTATTATATTTGCAGAGGGTAAGGATGACGATGGTGATCCGTGTGAAGACCTACAATCCTTGACAGAATGGGTATTACTTACCGCCAATAAATTGATCGCAGATGATGACCATAATATTTCAAAAATAAACTTTTCTGCCTATGGTGCATCTGTTGTTCATTTAAATGAAAATCAAGAGGTATGTGCTCCACTTTACAATTATCTCAAAAAACCTACTGAAGTAAATGAAGATTCCTTCAAAGAATATTTAAGCCAATACCCTGAAATTGAAAAACAAACTGGGGCTGCTATTTCGGGTATGCTCAATACGGGATTTCAATTATATTGGTTGAAAATGCAAAAAGCAGATGTTTTTAAATCATTCAGAAAGACTGTCCATTTACCACAATATTTTTCATTCTTATTTACTGGTGAGACCATCAATGAATTGACTTCCCTAGGTTGTCATACAACATTATGGGATTTCAAAAATCAACAGTTACATAAATGGCTTTCAGACGACAATTTGATATCATTGATGCCCGCTTTGTCATCAAAAAATTCGTATTCTGAAATAACCATTCAAGGAAGAAAAATACAGGTTGGCAATGGTATTCATGACAGTTCAGCAGCGTTAGTACCTTATAAAACGGGAATTTCCTCTCCTTTTATATTATTGTCTAGTGGCACGTGGAGTATTTCACTCAATCCATTTGCCCAGGAAGATATATCCCAAAATGATATCGATCAAGAATTGATTTATTACCTGCAACCAGATGGCAAAAAAGTAAGGGCTACTCGCTTATATTATGGCAAAATTTATGAAGAGGAAGTTGCAAGAATTCAGATTTCAGAGGAAGAAATAAGAAAAATTCCAGAAGAAGTAGTTGATTATTATTTTAAATTAAAGAACTCCTCCAATGCAGATATCCAAATAAACGCCAAACAAAGAGCATATTTAGGAATGGTGGTACAGATTGCAATGGCCCATTTGCAGTCTTTGCAACTGGCGAAAGGTGAAAGCCACATTGAAGAGGTCTATGTTGATGGAGGTTTTGCAAAGAATGATTTATTTTTAAGATTTCTGGCTACTATGCTTTTTCCCATACAGGTATTTAAAGCAGAAAATCCAATGGGCTCGGCTTTGGGTGCAGCGATCATGATGGATCAAAATTCGTTTACTCCTGATATTTTCAGAGATAGATATAATTTAAAGTTAGTGCTTTCACATTACAATAAAATGATAAATAAATAATGAACTTAGAAATCAATCCAAGGTATCCATCTATTGGTCATTTGAAAGCAAGGGCAAAATCCAGAATCCCCCGTTTTGCCTTTGAATATTTGGACGGAGGTTGCAATAATGAAATCAATCTCAAAAGGAATACAGAGGATATTAGAAATATTCAACTACAGCCTTATTATTTGAGAGATTACCGCGGTATTGATTTACAAACCACTTTATTTGGCCATACATACAGCGCCCCATTCGGAATTTCGCCCATTGGATTACAAGGCTTGATGTGGCCAGGAGCTTCAGAAATTTTGGCCAAAACTGCATTTGAGCAAAATATCCCCTACATCCTTAGTACAGTTGGTACCGCCTCAATTGAAAAAATTGCAGAAATTACTCAAGGGCAGGCTTGGTTTCAATTATATCATCCTGCAGAAGATAAGTTGCGTGATGATATGATCGATCGTTTGCTAGCATCTGGCATCAAAGTGTTAGTGGTATTAGCTGACGTACCTTCCTTTGGTTATCGGCCCAAAGAGATTAAAAATGGATTGGCTATTCCACCTAAAATGACGTTTTCAAATATGATCCAAATTGCCTCCAAGCCAAATTGGGCAATTTCCACCTTACTTCGTGGTCAACCAGAATTTAAAACCCTCAAACCTTACCTTCCCAAGGGACTCAACCTCAAACATCTGGGTTTATTTATGAATAAAACTTTTGATGGTAGGCTGAGTCATGATCGGATAAAAACGATCAGAGATAAATGGCCACATAAATTGGTAATCAAAGGAATTGCCAATGTTGAAGATGCACAAAAATCCATTGATTGGGGCATGGATGGTATCATTGTAAGCAATCATGGCGGTAGACAATTGGATGCTGGAGAATCCGCCATAACGTCCTTACAAAACATTTTGACACAAATGGATAAGAAAATTGCTATGATGATGGACAGCGGCATCAGAGATGGTACAGACATCGCCAATACGCTGGCTTGTGGTGCAGATTTCACATTTTTGGGCAGATCATTTATGTATGGCGTTTCTGCCATGGGGAAAAAAGGAGGAGACCAGGTTTTTGTCATTTTGCGAAGAGAATTGCAACAGGTTATGCAACAACTTGGCTGCCCCACTACAACTGATCTCCATCATCACCGAATTAGATCCTAAATAAAATAACATGATAGAAGCCAACATTGACATCGCCGAAAACCACTCTCAAGAATTTGAAAGAGTTGCTGTACCTGAAAGTCATCTCAAAGGTTGGAAATCCTTTTTAGGCATGTATGCGGGAGAACATGCCGCTGGAACAGAATTTGTGATAGGACCGCTATTTCTCACTGCTGGTGTCAGTGCATTTGATTTAATAGTGGGCTTGTTATTAGGCAATTTTATGGCGGTATTATCTTGGAGATACCTGACAGCAGTAGTTTCTGTCAAAGAGCGATATACATTATATTATAAACTTGAAAAGATATGTGGCAAAAACCTGGTGACATTTTACAATTTGGCCAATGGCATCTTGTTTTGTTTTTTAGCCGGATCAATGATTACGGTTTCTGCAACTGCTGTGGGTATACCTTTTGACATGCCTATGCCCAGACTTACTGACACCATGCCCAATGGTCTGAGTTGGATAGTTATCGTCTTAGTCATTGGCTTTGTGATTTCTATAGTTGCTGCCAGGGGATACGATTCTGTTGCAAAGGCTGCTAATTACATGTCTCCCTTTATAGTCCTAGCTTTTATTGCATGCGGAATTGTAGCCTTAAATCAATTAAATGTGCACAGTTTTAGTGATTTTTGGAACATCTGGGGACAAGGAACTGAACCCTTTCCTGGCCAAATAAAATATACCTTTTGGCACGTTGTCATTTGGTCTTGGTTTTGTAATGCAGCCATGCATGTGGGTATGAGTGATATGTCTGTTTTCCGTTTTGCAAAAAAGGCCTCAAGTGGTTGGACTACCGCTGCCGGAATGTATGTTGGTCATTACATCGCCTGGATTGCAGCCGCATTATTGTATGCCGCTTATATCCAAACTCCTGAAGCTCAAAGTTTTCTAACCAATGGTGAGGCCCCACCTGTGGCTCCTGGACCCTTGGCTTACAATGCCATTGGTGTATTTGGCATCATTACAGTCATTATAGCTGGTTGGACAACAGCCAATCCAACGATCTACAGAGCAGGTCTTGCTTTTCAAGCCATTATGCCAAAAGTTTCGACATTTTGGATGACCATTGTCGCTGGTGCCTTGGCTACCATAGCTGGATTGTTCCCTGCCTTCGCAATGAAGTTACTCGGATTTGTTGCACTCTATGGTTTTATTCTTGCGCCAATTGGTGCAGTAATTGTTTTTGAATATTTCTTTGGAAACGCATTTGGAATTAAAAAAGACTATGCTTTTCAAACAAAATCAACCTTCAATATTGCTGTTTTGCTTGCTTGGGGCTTGAGTTTTGGGATTTTTTATTTCATCTCCATAAAATACGACGTGTTCCTCAGCTTTTTGACCTTACCCGCTTGGTTGTTATGTGGAGTTTTATACTTGGTGTTTAGTAAATATATTTTGAAAGACGGAAGGGTATAATCTCCTAATGGGTATAAACACTGGATTTCATAGTGGTTTTCTACTAAATTGAATCATAGTAAAAACTAAAACTTAAAATAAAACGCTATAGATTTATAACACACGACACGACAGTCGTTCTATATAAATCTAGTACATTCATTTAGCAATAAGAGGCGATCATTTTAGGATGACCGCCTCTTATTTTTTATTTCTAAATAGAATTTTTTTCTCTTACCCCAACAAAGTTTTCTTTGCCGCATCCAACAAAACCCTAGCTTCTGCTCCATTGGCAGCTTGCGCATATACTCTGAGAACAGGTTCTGTACCGCTTGCTCTGACCATGATCCACTCACCGTCACCTACAAAGAACTTGTGTCCGTCCAAGTTTTCATACAATGTCACTGGTCTATCTCCAATGGATGTTATTTCACCATTTGCACATGCAGCCATGACGCTGTTTTTTATCTCATTGGTCAAGTGCAAATCATCGCGATCACAATAGAAGCTTCCCACTTTTTCATAAACTTCGGCAATCAACTGTTTGATGGATTTGCCTGTCTTTGCCATAAACTCCATAACCATCAAGCCAATCCATACACCATCTCTTTCTGGAATGTGACCTTTCACTGCCAATCCACCGGACTCTTCACCACCTACAATCACATTTTCTTTGGTCATAATCTCAGCGATATACTTGAATCCAATCTTAGTGACCTCACATTCAAGACCATAAATCTCAGCTAACTTTTTCATCTTTTCAGTTACAGAAAAAGTGATGACCACTTTCCCCGTCTCTTTTTTATATTCAAACATATAATAAAGAAGTAAAAGCAAAATATGGTGAGAGTCTACAAAAACACCGTCTTCATCAAAAAGGCCAATTCTATCTGCATCCCCATCTGTAGCTAAGCCAAGATTGAGCGTTGAATCCTTTTTAAGTGCTTCTGTGAGCTCTGACAAATTACGTAGAATAGGCTCGGGAGCGGTTCCCATAAAGGAGGGATTATAATCACAATGCAAAAGCAATGCATCAGGAAACAATCTCCTTACTACATTTTGACCTGCTCCATACATAGCATCATAAGCCAATTTAACACCAGAATTTTTGATCAAATTAAGGTCAAAACTCTGCTCAACATGATCCATATACATGTTCTCCAGATCAATATATTCGACCAATCCTTTTTCCTTCAATTCCTGAATGGATGGTAGGGTTGAGATTGCACTGTCTGGTATCATCGCTTCTACTTCTTCAATGTCAGAAGGACCACTTGGACCTCCAAATGACGATTTGAGTTTGAAACCATTGTAGGATGCTGGGTTGTGAGACGCGGTAATGACAATCCCCATATCACTTCCAGTTTTTACAACTGCCAAAGAAACCATTGGCGTAGAAGAAAAATTGGGTGATAAAAATACTTTTATTCCATGATCGCCAAATACTCTTGCTGCAACTTCAGAAAACATTTCCCCGGCAAATCTGCAGTCATAACCGATAACTGCCTTTGTCATTTTCCTTTTGAGCATCCACTTGGCTGTGGCTTCAGATACTCTTTCTACGTTGTCTACAGTGTAATCTTTGGCAATTATAGCCCTCCAACCATCCGTCCCAAATTTAATTGTTGTCATACCAGGATTTGTTTGTTCGTTATTTTTAAAGCTTTTCTATACTTTTGATGAATCAAAATTAATCTATGCAAGATAGTTATATTCATAAAGGATTGCGAAAACAATTGGTAAAACTTTTACAAAATAAAGGGATAAATGATCCAAAAATTTTGGAAGGCTTTTTTGAAATACCCAGACATTTTTTTATTGAACAAGGATTCTCAGAATGGGCTTATAAAGACGTACCATTTAAAATAGATGCAGACCAAACCATATCACAACCTTACACCGTAGCCTTCATGACACAACTTCTTGAAATCAAAAAAGGAGATAAAATTCTAGAAATTGGCACTGGTTCTGGTTTTCAAGCTGCTTTGCTTGCTTATTGTGGTGCTAAAGTTTATACGATAGAAAGACACGAATCTTTATATGCCAAAACTCAAATCCTCTTGTCAAAACTGGGTTTTGATCAAGTAAGAATGCTATTAGGCGATGGTTTCGATGGAGCACCAAGATTTGCTCCATTTGATAAAATAATAGTTACCGCAGGTGCAACCGCAATTCCACAAAAATTAATGGGTCAATTAAAACTCAATGGCATGATGGTTATCCCAATTGGAATGGATGATGACGCTCAGATCATGTATAAAATTGTGAAAAATAATGAAAATAGCTATTCTCAATCGACGCATGGCAATTTTAAATTTGTGCCATTTTTGCCCGGCGTAGAGAGAAAATTGAAGTTGTAAAATAAATTTTATATAAATCGTGTAAAAATTTTTGATTATTGCCAAATCGGTAAATTTATTACATAAAATATATAAATAATTTTTTGGATTTTTTCTTCTTAATTTAAAAAATTATTATACTTTTGTTGCATAGTATTCTTATAGTGCCGTCCCCCTGGGGATACCTTTACCCGCAAAAAGCCAAGCCCTATGAATAAAGCTTAGTACTTGCCCTGGTAGGAGGGTAGGTACTTTGTTTTTTATAGCCCTTAGCAACCTAATTTCTTTGACTTTCCATTATAACTATTTGTTTATTATAGTGTTTATGTACATATTATGGCATGATTTGTGCAATATTTTTACCTGTGGACATTAGAAATATAAATAAGAAGCATTACTACGAGATTGACATGTATTACAGGTCTCAGTATGGTATTTCTTCTCAATTGACTAAGTATGAAAATTTGGTCTTCCACATTGATGTTGTCATTTCCAATCCGATTTACAGGTCATATGCTTCAGTTGCCGCTGAAATTGGATATATGTGGAAGCAAAATGTCAAAGAACTCAAATCATCTATTGGTTGTAAAATCAATTTTGTCGACGGCCATAAAAATCCTATGAATTTGGCACTGTATCAGGAATCAATCAGTGTAAATTATGATGCCAGAAAAGGTATCATTTTCCATAAGAATTATCTCAACTAGTCTTTTGCTTTTTTATCGATTTATGTTAGCTTGCTTGTTCATTTTGATATATGATGTTCAATAAATGCCTTATCTGCTTGTTTCTATTTACTTCTAGTATGCTTTTGAGTCAAAAATATCTCCAACTCGAAACTATCAATGATCCACAAACATTAAAGTTTTCGGAAAATGATAAATTGACTTTCCGCTCTATTTCTCTTCCAGATTGGCAATCACGCCGAATAGAAAGATTGGTAATTCCTGATAGTTTAGTAATCTTTAATGATGGCTTTATGAAACTGGATCAATTTGATGCCATCCAAACGAATAGGCCTATTGTAGGCATTGCCGGCAAAGGTTTTATGACTTTTGGTGTTGCATGGGGAGTTTTTGGTATTATAGACGAACTTTACAATCCTGGCAAACAGATAGACACAAAAACAGTTGTTATAGGCTCTACATCATTTTTAGTTGGGTATGGATTGCAGAAGCTTTTTTACAAACGTACACATAAGTTGGGCAAACGTTACAGGTTGCGTTTACTGGATTTATCTATAAAGTAGAAACTCTTAATTATCACTAGTTCGAAAGAAAAAAGAATGGTAATAAGAGGCATTTACTTATCAAATCCTGTCACTTTCAAATGCTTCATTATTGCTTTTCAATAACAAGAAAATTTTCTTTTTTCCCCATTTATTATTTCAAAATTCGGGATTAAAGCTAACTTCAAAAGAGCTGAAAGTATTTTTCCACGTGGTTAAAGATTGTTGCCATCTATTATGAAGTTTCGTCTCTCGTCTTTCATTTCTCGCCCAAAGAATATTTAAATTTACTTTCGAACTATTGAGATTAACCATTTCTATTGCTAAATCTGACTCTGCCTTAAAGTCTCAGACAAACCAAATCATACAGACATTAAAATAAAAAGTATAGCAATTCACACTGCTATACTTTTTTAAATATCGTTTTACCGGAGCGGAATTTATCTAGTTTCTTGATCTTTTTCTTTCTCTTGGCGGTGCTTGAACTGGAGTACTCGGTGTTATAGGACTCACTTCACTACTCTGCTCGCCCGCTCCATCAAAATTGGATTTCTTGATTTTAATGGTCGTAGGACCTGCGATGATCTTAAATTCAGTCCTTCTATTTTGTCTATGCTCATCATCTGTACACCTTACACCATTTTTACATTTATTGAGGATTACACTTTCTCCATAACCAACTGCTTTGATACGATCTGCAGCAATCCCTTCATTAGTAAGCCAATCCCTGGCAGACTCAGCTCTTTTTTGAGAAAGCTTTTGGTTGTATGCATTTTCACCTTGAGCATCTGTGTGAGATCCCAATTCAATGACCATATCAGGATATTCAATCATCAATTCTTCGATATAAGATAGATCTTGCTCTGCATCGGGTAAAATGTCCCATTTATCCAAGTCATAATATATATTATTGAGCCTGATTGGCTCATTTCTACCTACTTCAGACATATCCGCGTCTGCTGGCTTAGGCTTCAACATAAATTTTTTCCTCACTGTATAGTCATCTATGATGCCAACAGTATTGAATACAGCTGTATCTGGATAAAATCCTTCTCTGGAAACCACAACTTTGTAATTTCTTTCTGGCTCAAGTGAGAAAGAAAAATCCACTGCCTTTGGATTACTTTTAGTATCTGGATACCCTCCCAAAGTCAAATCATAAACTTCAACGGTGGCGCCTTCTAAAGGTCCCTTATCGTTGGTGACTTCAGTAAATAAGTCAATAACCAACTCTTTGATTGCAAAACCATATATATCGTCACAGCAAGTTTCGCTAGCTTTCATTTTGAGCTTACCTTTGAAGGGGCGATTAGAAACAATAAAGCCGCGCTTCCCACTTGGATCTATTCTCAAAAACATATCATCATACGAAGAATTGTATTGATATCCCATATTTACAGGGTCTTCCCACTTACTGCCATTCCAAGTAGCATAAAACAAATCAAAGCCACCCATACCTGGTTGCCCGTTGGTACTGTAGTATAAAGTTCCTTCCTTATAAAATGGAGAAATCTCATCCTGTTTGGTATTAACTACGGGTCCCAAATTTACAGGGAGCCCAAAATCATCACCATTCATTTCTGAATAAAACAAGTCAAATCCTCCTTCACTTCCAGGTCTATTGGAAGAAAAAAACAAAACTTTTTTGCCAAATAATTCTCCCTCAAATGGGTGTTTATTGAGAAAATCGCCATTTAAGATTCCAATATCAGTCGCAGCACTCCAATTGCGATCCCTAAAATACGAGATATAAATTCTAGAGGTCTCAATGCCGTTTGCTTCCAAAGTAGCTCTGGTAAAATACATTTTCCTTCCATCGCTGCTAAATGAAACACCTCCACTATTAAATCCCGCTCTGTTTACATTGTCTGCAAGAGCTTGGGGTTTTTCATATTCACCTTTATCATTGAGCGCAGCTTTAAAAAGTTTCGCTTCATAGTCGCCTTCTTTGCCATCAAGTACAATTTCCTTACGAGCATTGAAGGAAGAATAATATAACTCACCATCTGGTCCAATAGCAGGAGCTGATTCCGCAGAACCTGAATTGACTTTTCCAGGCACCAAGCCCACGACAACCTCCAAATTATTTTCATATTTGTCGAGCATATCAATACCTGCCTTTTCTCGCAAGATTAAAGCCTTAAGACTATCAGTGGTTAAGGCACTTCCAAGTATCAATTCATATTCTGCAAGAGCTTCTTTATACTTACCTTGATATTTATAAACACTTGCTAATGCAGGTCTGATATCTTCAAATTCTTTCTCCTTATCTCTTTTGAGCAACCTGGTATATATCTGCTCTGCTCTTCTATAATCCCTTGCCAAAACATACAAATCAGCCATAGCTACCTGTAAATTAGGATCTTTACTTTCATCATAAGCTTTATCAAACCAATCAATTGCATTGTAATAATCTCCAGCTTTGGCTGACATATCAGCTACTTTCAACTTAGTCTCATACGTGACAGTCGTCCGCGGTTGGGCAAAAAGATTCACAAAGTATAAACAAGCTATTATGCTCAAAAAAAACTTCATTTTATTATTTTTATGTCTAATCATGATATGGATTGACTTCAATTTCATTCTATTTATCTAATGATATAACTACAATCGGGGACACGTTATTATTGGATCTGGTTTTGGTGTTTTCTTGATGATTCCAATATAACTCACACCAAATTCTATAGCATTTTGAATGCCTGAAGCATTAGCATATCCTGCAAGTGGAATATCGTAAGCAAATCCTGCCTTGATGCTTTTATATTCAGCCCCAAGTAAAACTTGCGCTGATACAGTACCGGTTCTTGCACCCAGACCAGCTTTTACCACTAGTGGTTTCTCAGCTTTTAATTTATACCCAGCAACAAAATGACCAGATGCTTCAAAACCACTACCCTGACTTTGTATAATAAGTCCAGGCTCAATACTCATTTGTCTATTGATGGATCCTTCATAGGTTGCAAATGCCGTTATCCGCATAGGTACATTATAATTATTTTGGAAAGCCGCATTTTCTTTTAAAAAATGGGCAAAAGCTGCTCCCAATATTAACTGTCCTTGTTTAGTTCTATTTGTGAAACTCAGGCCTCCAACCCAGTCTCCATAACTCTTTTCTACTGCTGGTGCTCCACTGCCTCCGCCTTGTCCACTTGCGGCCGATTGTTGCAATCTTACTAGATCTGGGTCTGTTCTGTTGCCATTGAGTAGAATATTGGTGATATCAGTTCCAGTTGGTACATTGATTCTCCTAGATACACCTGTTCTTTGTGCTCCAATTGAAAATATTCTGGTTTGATTTTTATCTAATGACAAATGATAGGTAAGACCCATTCTGGAATAGGTGTCTGAAAATTTAAAAAGGCCTCTACTATCTCGATCGAATGAAAAACCTGCCCCTACCCAGTCTTGTTTCCTAATACCTCTGATCACAGGTACGTCAATCCCCGCCTCGATGGTACTGTATCCTTGTACTCCCGAATTTTGATATTGGTCCCTATACACTCCCGAAACTCTATAGGATCCAGCAAACAAGCCGTTGAGCGCCGGGTTAATGGATTGGGGTGCAAATTCAAAATAAGTAAAGTGAATATCTTGACCAAAACCGTTGACCAGTGGCAAAACAAAAATGAAAAGCAGCAATAACTTCAGTTTTCCAATCATATTTGAATGTTTCAAATGAATATAGTTGAAATCAAAGATATAATAGAAATTTGATTGAGCAAATTTGTTAATGGTAAGGATAAATACTATTTGTCTAAAAGGACTATTTTAGATTGGCTGATATGCTGAGGATGCTTTCTTTTGGGCAAATTTTTTATAACACTGGACTATTATTAATTCAATATTTTACATTTTACTAAGCGAAGACTTTCATCATCCCTATTCAATTTCAATAACTTGATAAAATGTTAAGTATATTTGTAAAAATGTCTGAGACATGATCGCACATAAATACCTTCCATCATACACTTACGAAGACTACTTACATTGGGAAGGTAGATGGGAATTGATTGATGGTATCCCATTTGCCATGAGTCCTATGCCTAGTCCTTCACATCAAAAAATTTCTGGAAATTTACATTATACTTTTTTGAATGTATTAAAAAATAAAAATACATGTAGGTGTGATGTTTATCAACCCATAGACCTTAAGATATCCGAGCAAACCATTGTAAATCCTGATTTGCTCATTGTTTGTAAGCCCATTATAAAACAATTTTTGGATTTCCCTCCTGAATTGGTTGTCGAAATTCTTTCCCCTTCAACTGCTGTCAAAGATCGCACTACAAAATATGACTTGTATGAAGCATTCAAAATCAAATACTACCTCATCATAGACATAGACAAAAACCTTATACAAACTTTTGAATTGAGTGCCGACGGAAAATATGAAATGCGACCCAGCTCTAATCAAACTTTTGAATTTAATGAGGGCTGCAAAATAGAGGTTGATTTGAGTGGTATCTTTGGTTGAAAGATTCATTATCCATATTAATCAAGAAGTAAATAAACATTAAGTATTTCTTAGGCACCTTGCAAATAAATATTGCTTAATTTTGCGCCACGATGTTTCCAGAATATGATGTAATAGTGGTCGGAGCTGGCCACGCCGGTTGTGAAGCAGCAGTAGCAGCGGCAAATATGGGCTCTAAAGTGCTTTTAGCAACTATGAATATGCAGACCATCGCACAGATGTCATGCAATCCTGCTATGGGCGGAGTAGCTAAGGGACAAATTGTCCGTGAAATTGATGCTTTGGGCGGATATAGTGGTATTGTCACTGATCACTCTTTGGTTCAATTCAGGATGCTCAACTTGAGCAAAGGCCCTGCTATGTGGAGTCCTCGTGCACAAAGTGACCGCATGCTTTTTGCTTC
Organism: Bacteroidota bacterium; assembly: GCA_029567325.1. Taxonomy (GTDB): domain Bacteria; phylum Bacteroidota; class Bacteroidia; order Chitinophagales; family Saprospiraceae; genus JADKBO01. Next base: position 48,247 of record JAKQLF010000177.1, read on the forward strand.
TAAGTGGAGGGAAATGTTGGAAGCTCATGAAAATATAGACTTTTGGCAGGAAATGATCAAAGGTTTGATTGTAAAAGACGGTGTATGTAAAGGCGTCATCACAGGACTTGGTTTAGAAATTAAATCAAAGGCGGTGGTCTTGACCAATGGTACTTTCCTCAATGGTATCATCCACATCGGGGAGAAACAACTCGGTGGAGGACGTGCGGGTGAAAAAGCTGCAACTGGCATAACCGAACAACTTGTAGAGCTGGGTTTTGAAGCTGGTCGAATGAAGACTGGTACTCCTCCAAGAATTGATGGACGCTCACTCAATTATGATCGGATGGAAGAACAGAAAGGGGATGAAATTCCAGGTAAGTTCTCTTATACCGATACGCCCAAAGTTACCAAACAATTGTCTTGTTATATAACTCATACCCATCAGGCTGTGCACGATATGTTGCGCACCGGTTTTGACCAATCTCCAATGTTTAATGGAAGAATAAGAGGCTTAGGGCCTCGTTATTGTCCAAGCATTGAAGACAAGATTGATCGATTCTCGGACAAAGATGGGCATCAACTTTTTGTTGAACCTGAAGGTTGGAATACCTGCGAGATCTATGTGAATGGTTTTTCATCTTCCCTACCAGAAGACGTACAGTACAAGGCTTTGAGGTTGGTTCCTGGTTTTGAAGACATGAAAATGTTCCGTCCTGGCTATGCCATAGAGTATGATTATTTCCCCCCTACTCAACTGAAATTAAACTTAGAGACACATCTGGTAAAACATTTATTCTTCGCTGGCCAAATTAATGGAACTACCGGTTATGAAGAGGCTGGCAGTCAGGGCTTGATGGCTGGTATAAATGCTCACTTGTCTATAAATGATCTCCCACCTTTCATACTCAAACGATCTGAGGCTTATATTGGAGTTTTAATTGATGACTTAGTCAATAAGGGTACCAAAGAACCGTATAGAATGTTTACCTCTAGAGCAGAATATAGGATTTTACTGAGACAAGACAACTCTGACATCAGACTTACTCCACTTGCCAACGCAATTGGTATGAAGTATTTAGATGAGCGCATGGATGCAGTAAAAATTAAGGAAGAGAGCATTTCAAAAGTGATCAAATACTTTGAACAAACTAGCGTTGAACCTGATTTAATAAATCCTTTCCTAGCATCTATACAATCCGCTCCATTGCGTCAAAAAATGAAAGCGATTACTGTCCTTTCCAGGCCAGATGTGGGCATCTCTGCAATGAGAGCTGCACTGCCTATTTTTGATGCTGAATTAAGTCAGCATTCTGAAGAAAGTCTTGTTTCTGCCGAAATCGCTATGAAATATGCAGGTTATATTGAAAAAGAACAAGAAATGGTAGATAAAATTGAAAGACTTGAGTCAGTAAAACTCAAAGAAGGTATCAATTACCATGGTTTAGTTTCGCTTTCAGCTGAAGCAAAAGAAAAATTGTCTAAAATGAAGCCACAGACTATCGGCCAGGCTAGCAGAATTTCTGGAATTACTCCTTCAGATATCTCTGTATTACTCGTGCATGTCGGTAGATAAATCAGAGATATATTCTATATTGAGCTAGTAGGCTTCCATCATCAAACAAGCTGTCTTTTTCATAATGAAATTCCAGCTTTTTCAATAAATTGACTGAAGCTTTGTTATCAGCTTGTAAAACGGCAATGAGTGTGGTCAAATTAAATTTCGTTTTGGCCAATATCAAAACTTCTTTACAGGCTTCAAAGGCGTATCCTTTACCAAAATAATCAGCAAGCAAGGCATATCCCAAATCTACATCCTCTAAAAATGGCCTTTTTACAATACCGCACAAACCTATAGGCTTTTGAGAGACTTTTTCAATCAATATCCAAAATCCGAAACCAATGAGTTTATAGCTCTCCATGTATCTTTCTTGAATATACTTTTGTGCATCAGGTACCGATTTTACATTTCTTTCCCCAATATACTTAAGCCAACCTTCGCTATTCAATAAATCAACCATAAAAGAGGCATCTTCCAAATTTGCTTCTCGTATGAGCAGCCTACCAGTTTCGCTGATGATATTCATAATTCCGAATTCCAAAAAATTAAAAAAGCCTTGATTTCTTTTTACAAGATATCAAGGCTACATTATTATACTCTACTTATACTTCAGTTATTCTTCTTCCTCAGCTGCTGATTCTGTTGCAACAACTGTTCCTGCTGTGGCAGCTGCTGCTACAGCTCCTGCTGCCGCACCACCTTTACCTCTTTTTCTTCTTCTACTCTTAGATGCTGTTTCAGTAACACCACCTTTTGGAGCGTAAACTTCATTATAATCTACTAGCTCAATCATTGCTGTTTCAGCAGCATCACCAAATCTAGTTCCTGTTTTGATGATTCTCAGATATCCTCCTGGTCTGTCAGCAATCTTTGGACCAATTGTATCAAACAATTCAGTAACCGCTTCCTTGTTCATCAACATAGAGAAAACTATCCTACGACTGTGCTGAGCATTGTCTTTAGATTTTGTCAAAATTGGCTCCAAAAACAATCTGAGTGCTTTTGCTTTAGCCAAAGTTGTATTGATTCTTTTGTGCGTAATCAACGCAATCGAAAGGTTTCTAAGCAATGCTGCTCTATGACCTTTTTGTCTACCTAAGTGGTTAAACTTTTTTCCGTGTCTCATTTGACTTTAAAAAATATGTTTCACGCAAGCGGAAAAGGACTACGACCTCAGCCCTATATTTTCCGACCGGTTAAAACGATTAATGATAAATCCTATCGAGGTCGAGTGATTTGTTTTTTATTCTTCGTCAAGCTTGTATTTAGAAAGATCCATTCCAAAAGTCAACCCTTTATTGACTAATAGTTCTTCAATTTCTACAAGTGATTTTTTACCAAAGTTTCTGAATTTCAATAACTCATGAGTATCAAATTTTACCAATTCGCCCAAAGTATTGATTTTAGCAGCTTTCAAACAGTTGTAAGCTCTTACCGATAAGTCCAAATCCTCAAGAGAGGTTTTGAGTAACTTTCTCATATGTAAGATATGCTCATCTACTACATTTTCTTCTCTGCTTGTTGAATCATTGAATGTGATATTTTCATCAGTAATCAACATCAAATGCTGAATCAAGATCCTTGAAGCCTCTTTGATAGCCTCTTCTGGATGGATAGTTCCATCAGTTTTGATATCAATTGAAAGTTTCTCGTAGTCAGTTCTCTGTTCTACTCTTGTACTTTCTACTTTATAAGCAACCTTCTTGATTGGTGTATAGATTGCATCAATTGGAATAACGCCAATTGGAGCATCTTTAGGAAGATTTTCATCAGCTGGAACATAACCTCTACCTTTAGTAACGGTTAATTCAAGTTCCAAACCTACAGAAGCATCCAAAGAGCAAATATGTAAATCAGGATTCATTACCTTAAACATATTGTTATATGTTTCAATATCGCCGGCAACAAATTCAGATTTTCCTGAAATAGTTAGATAAATTTTATCTTCTCCACCTTCGTGATCAGTCAACAAAGGCTTTAATCTTACTTGTTTAAGATTCAAAATTATATCAACAACATCTTCTACAACACCTTTGATTGTAGCAAACTCATGATCAACACCACCAATACGTACAGCTGATATAGCATAACCTTCAAGTGATGATAATAAAATTCTTCTTAACGAGTTTCCAATAGTCTGCCCAAATCCTGGTTCCAATGGTTTGAATTCGAATAATCCTTCGAAGTCATCTGCCTTTTGTAACCTAATTTTATCGGGCTTTATGAAGTTGAGTAGCGCCATTCTACAATTTTTATTTAATATTCATTAAATGAAAAACTGCTCTACACCAAGTGTAAAGCAGTATATATTATTTAGAGTACAATTCAACGATTAATTGCTCGTTGATTTTCTCTGGAATTCTATCTCTTTCTGGATAATCGATGAAAACACCTTCCATTCTTTCGGTATTGAATTCAACCCAAGGGAATTTAACATCAGACTTCCTTTTGCTTGCAGCAACTATGAAATCATGCTCTTTTGATTTTCCTCTCACAGAAATTTGATCACCTGGCTTCAACAAATATGAAGGTACGTTTGTCAATGTTCCATTTACTAAAACATGTTTATGAGAAACCAATTGTCTAGCACCTCTCCTAGTTGTAGCCAAACCCATTCTGTAAACAGTGTTGTCCAACCTAGACTCAAGTAATTGTAAAAGGATTTCACCTGTTACACCACTTTTTCTAGATGCTTTTTCAAACAAATTTCTAAATTGTCTTTCTAGAAGACCATATGTATATTTAGCTTTTTGTTTCTCCATAAGTTGTACCGCATAATCGGACATTTGCTTTCTCCTTTTGGTAGAACCATGTTGTCCTGGAGGGTACTTTCTTTTTTCGAACGCCTTATCATATCCGTGAATCGCTTCACCAAAAGCTCTTGCTTTTTTGGTTTTAGGCCCTGTATATCTTGCCATTTCTCGAAATATATTTTAGTATTAAACTCTTCTTTTCTTTGGAGGTCTACAACCGTTGTGAGGTATTGGAGTAACATCTTTGATTCTTGATACTTTAATACCTACGCCATCAATTGCTCTGATTGCTGCTTCTCTTCCAGCACCAGGACCTTTAACCAATACTTCCAAAGATTTCATACCTGCATCATATGCAACTTGAGCAGCAGATGAAGCAGCTATTTGAGCTGCATATGGTGTATTCTTCTTAGATCCTTTGAAACCAGCTCTACCCGCAGAACCCCAAGAAATTACGTGACCTTGGTTGTTACAGATAGATATAATGATATTGTTGAAAGTCGCTTGTATATATGCAATACCATCATTAGATATCGCTACATTACGCTTTTTTACTTTTCTTCCTTTAGCCATTACCTATTATTTAGTTGCTTTCTTCTTATTAGCTACAGTCTTCTTCTTACCTTTTCTGGTACGAGCGTTTGTTTTAGTACTTTGACCTCTTACAGGTAAACCTTTTCTGTGTCTAAGACCTCTGTAACAAACGATATCCATAAGACGCTTTATACTTAATTGCACCTCACTTCTCAACTCTCCTTCAACTTTGAAGCTGTCTTGAATATATTTTGAGATGAATTTCACATTGTCATCTGTCCAGTTCTCAATTTTAGTGTTCTCATCAACACCTGCAGCTTCTAAAATCTGCTTTGCTGTTGAACTTCCAACACCATAAATATAAGTAAGACCTATAACGCCTCTCTTGTTTCTTGGTAAATCTACACCCGCGATCCTTGCCATGGTAAACTGTTTTTTATCCTTGTCTTTGTTTAAACTTAGGATTCTTCTTATTAATAATATAGATCCTTCCTTTCCTCCTCACAATCTTACAATCAGCTGATCTCTTCTTTACTGATGCCCTTACTTTCATAACTATTTATTTATATCTATACGTTATTCTTCCTCTTGACAGGTCATATGGTGACATTTCTACAGACACCTTATCTCCTGGTAATATCCTTATATAATTCAACCTCATCTTACCTGATATGGTTGCCACTATCAAATGGTCATTTTCTAAACGCACTCTAAACATCGCATTTGACAACGCTTCTTCTATCGTTCCGTCTAGTTTAATAAGGTTCTTTTTACTCATTTTTAATTTTGGAGTGCAAATATCTAAAAATTTATTGAAATATTGTTCAAATTTTTATTATTTTTTATCTGATTTTCAATTATTTCGTGATCAGATAAGATATCTACCTTGCCTTTTCTAATAGTTACCGTATGTTCATAGTGTGCCGAAGGTTTCATGTCTCTAGTTCTGATTGTCCAGCCGTCCTTCAACTGTTGCACTTTCTGAGTTCCAAAGTTGATCATGGGTTCAATTGCAATAACTAATCCCTCTTTCAACATCAAACCATTACCTCTTTTACCGTAGTTGCAAACTTCCGGGGCTTCATGCAAACTTCTACCTATGCCGTGACCTACCAGTTCTCTTACAACTCCCATTTTATACCTACGTTCTGCATGCATTTGCACTGCATTTCCTATATCACCTAGCCGTTTACCTACTGTTGCTTCTTCGCATGCCAGTCTCAAACATTCCTTTGTCACTTTGCAAACTTGAATAGCTTCTTCAGATGCTTCAGGAAGAATAAAAGTATATGCCGCATCTCCAAAGAAACCGTCTTTGAACACCCCACAATCTACACTCACAATATCCTTATCTGTAAACTCATCATCATTTGGAATACCGTGAACAACAACTTCATTCTTAGAAACACACAAAGTCGATGGAAATCCATTGTATCCCTTAAAGGCCGGAACAGCTTGATGATCTCTTATAAACTCTTCTGCTAACCTGTCAATCTTATTTGCACTAATGCCAGCTTTCATTTCTGATCCAACCAACGCTAATGTTTCACAAACAAGAAGGCAATTTCTTCTAATTACCTCGATCTCTTCTTCTGTCTTATAATATACCAATATGTGCTGTTTTTATTAAATAGAAGCACCTATTTGCATACCTGTACCGCCTTCTGATCTTCCTTTAATCTTTCCAGCTTTTATAAGACCATCATATTTTTTCATCAATAAATAACTCTCTATTTGTTGAAGAGTATCCAACACAACACCTACTAAGATTAGTAATGAGGTACCTCCAAAAAATATAGCAAAACCTTGACTCACTCCAAAGCCGGCAACAATAGCTGGCAATATTGCCAATAATCCTAAAAATATAGAACCCGGCAAAGTTACTCTTGTAGTTAATGAATCGATATATTCCTCAGTATCATCTCCAGGCTTTATACCAGGTATGAATGAATTCTGTCTTTTAAGGTGGTCTGCATACTGCTTAGGATTCACGATTAATGCTGTATATATATATGTGAAAACTACCACTAATAAAAAGAAAATAATATTATAAGGCAATGATTGCCAATTTTGCATACTGATCAAGAAATCACTTCCCTGTCCGCCAGAACTATTCATTGACCATTGCGCCAAAGTAAGCGGTAAGAACATGATTGCCTGAGCAAAAATGATTGGCATAACACCAGAAGCATTTACCTTCAAAGGAATGTAATCTCTTGCGCCGCTCATAGGAACATCTGCGCTAGATCTGCCTACCATTCTATTAGCAAATTGAATTGGAATTCTTCTTACTCCTTGGATAACTAAAATTGCTGCAAGAATAACAAAGAACCATAAGACCAATTCCAAAATCAAAATCAAACTACTTGATTTGATTTGACCTTGTACTTCAGCCACGAATGACCTCGGAAGCGTGGCAATAATACCAATCATGATTAATAATGAAATACCGTTTCCAATACCTCTGTCAGTAATTTTTTCACCCAACCACATAGCAAAAATTGATCCTGCTGAAAGAATGATAGAATTACCAAGGAAAAATACAGGCTTACTCACCGTTGGATCAATAGCATTTTGATTTGCCAATAAAGCCAAATACGCACTACCTTGAACTAAAGTAATGGCAACTGTAAGAAATCTAGTATATTGATTTAATTTTTTACGACCACTTTCACCTTCCTTCTGCTGTAGCTTTTGAAAATAAGGCACTGCAAAACCCAACAATTGAATGATGATCGAAGCTGTGATGTATGGCATAATACCTAATGCAAAAATAGAACCTTGATTGAAGGCTCCACCAGAAAAAGTATTAATCAAATTTAACAAATCCGTAGCTCCTCTATTATCAGCAGCTGTGGCCAAAGCATCGGCGTTAACTCCCGGTAATAATACATGGGTTCCGAATCTATAAACCACAAGGATTATAACAGTAAAAAGGATCTTATCTCTAAGCTCCTTTATACTCCAAATATTTTTAAAAGTCTCTATGAATTTGTTCATTTCTAATCAGAATTTTACTTTGATGCAACACTACCACCCGCAGCTTGAATCTTTTCTGCTGCACTAGCAGAAACTTTATCAAAACTCAATGTTAGTTTACTTGTAACATCACCGTTTCCAAGAATCTTAACTTTATCGTTGCTGCCTACTACATTAAGAGCAACAAGTTGAGCGTGGTCAAATGTAGATACTCCATGTTTCTCTGCTAATTCTTGCAATCTTGCAACATTCACAGCTACATAAACCTTCCTATTTACATTTTTAAAACCTACTTTAGGCAAACGCATTTGAAGTGGCATTTGACCTCCTTCATGGCCTCTCTTGCTCTTATAACCAGATCTTGACTTTGCTCCTTTATGACCTCTAGTTGAAGTACCACCATGACCAGAACCCTGGCCTCTAGCTATCCTTTTAGTACTTTTAGTTGCACCGTATGCGGGTCTTAGTGAATTTAATTCCATAATGATTACTTCTTTAAAAAATTAAGCATTTTCTACAGACACCAGGTGTCCAACTTTCGCTACCATACCCAAAATCTGAGGAGTAGCTTCTTTTTCAACTGTTTGGTTGATTTTTCTAAGTCCTAAAGCTTTGATAGTATCCTTTTGTCTTTTAGGTCTATCAATTATGCTTTTTACTTGTGTTATTTTTATCTTTCCCATGTCAAACAAATTATCCTTCGTAAACTTTTTCGAGAGAAATTCCTCTGGTTTTAGCAACTTCGTGAGCATTTCTCATTTTAGAAAGTGCATCTATAGTAGCTTTTACAACATTGTGTGGATTTGAAGATCCCTGACTTTTAGCAAGTACATTATGTACACCTGCGATTTCCAAAACAGCTCTCATGGCTCCACCAGCAATAACACCAGTACCGTCAGCTGCAGGCTTAATAAGCACTTTACCCGCGCCATATTTTCCCTTTTGCTCATGTGGTATTGTACCTTTATTAATTGGAACCTTCACAAGATTCTTTTTAGCGTCATCAACAGCTTTTGCGATTGATTCAGATACATCTCTTGCCTTACCAAGACCATATCCTACTACGCCATTGCCATCACCCACTACAACTAAAGCAGAAAAACTAAAAGTTCTACCTCCCTTTGTTACCTTAGCAACACGAGCAAGATTTACCAACTTTTCTTTTAATTCCGCATCAGCAGGTTTTACCCTCTTCAAATTGTCTGCCATTTGAATTATCTCTTATTTGTTAAAATATTAATCCACCTTCGCGAGCACCTTCTGCAAGCGACTTCACTCTACCGTGATATAAATATCCCCCTCTATCAAAAACCACAGCACTTAAACCCTGACTTTTTGCTTTTTCAGCGATGATCATTCCTACTTTTTTTGCTGCTTCTGACTTTGTAACCTTTGCGTCACCAATCTCTTTGATTGATGCGGTAGCTAAAGTTCTTCCTGCTTCATCATCAATTAACTGGGCATAGATGCCAACATTACTTCTGAATACGTGAAGTCTAGGTCTACTGCTTGTACCAGATACACTTTTTCTAATTCTGTGGTGTATCGTTTTACGTCTAAGCGTCTTCTTATCCATCTTACAAACTCTTTTATAAAATTATTTCTTACCACTGGTTTTACCAGCTTTTCTCCTAACAACCTCACCAGTAAATCTGACACCTTTTCCTTTGTAAGGCTCTGGCTTTCTAAATCCTCTGATTTTAGCTGCTACTTGTCCTAAAAGTTGTTTGTCGTGACTTTCCAACATGATTGTAGGATTCGAACCTTTCTCAGTTTTAGTGCTAACTGAAACCTCAGAAGGAACTACAAAATATATCGGGTGAGAATAACCAACAATCAATTCCAACAAACTGCCAGTGTTGCTCGCTCTATAACCAACACCTACTAACTCAAGATCCAATTTGTATCCTTCGTTAACACCTTGTATCATATTGTTAATTAGAGATCTGTAAAGACCGTGCATAGACCTGTGTCTAGGTTGATCAGTCGGCCTTGACACAGTCAATTCACCTTCTTCAAGCTTTACAATTATGTCTGAATCAACTTTTTCTGAAAGTTGACCTTTTGGTCCTTTTACAGTTACCAAATTGCTCTTTGATATATCAACATTGACCCCTGAAGGTATTGAGATAGGAGCTCTACCAATTCTTGACATTTTATCTAGATTTTGCGATTTGTATTAATAAATATAACAAAGAAGCTCACCACCGACGCCCTCTTTTCTAGCTTGCTTATCGGTCATCACACCATGCGAAGTAGACAAAATTGCCAAGCCAAGACCATTTGCAACCTTAGGAATATCACCAGACTTCACAAACTTTCTTAAACCAGGAGTACTTATCCTACCTAACTCCCGGATTACTCCAGTCTTAGATGCTTTATCATACTTTAATGCTATATGTATAGTACCTTGTTTGTCGTCTTCTTCAAACTTATATTTCAGGATATATCCCTGATCGTACAAGATTTCTGTCATCGCCTTCTTAATATTTGAAGCAGGAATGATTACAGTCGTGTGTAGTGCCTTCTGAGCATTACGAATTCTCGTAAGGTAGTCTGCTATTGGATCGGTAACAATCATTGTTATCTATTTATTACTTTATAATCTATTTATTAATATTACCAGCTCGCCTTAGTAACACCTGGAATTTTGCCTTCATTGGCCATTTTCCTAAAAGTCACCCTGTTAATGCCAAATTTTCTCATATAACCTTTTGGTCTACCAGTCAATTTACATCTATTATGAAGACGAACTTTTGAGCTATTTCTTGGGAGTTTATCCAACTCTTCGTAATTACCCTCTTCTTTAAGTTTTTTTCTTAGATCAGCATATTTCTCAACAAGCTTTTCTCTCTTTATTTCTCTAGCAATAACCGACTTCCTAGCCATACTAATTATTGTTTACATTATTATTCTTAAATGGAAGACCCAAGCCTTTCAACAATTCATAAGCTTCTGCGTCTGTTTTTGCAGTAGTTACGAAAGTGATGTCCATACCAGTGATCTTGTTAACCTTATCGATATCAATTTCCGGGAAAATTATTTGTTCAGTAATACCTACTGTGTAGTTACCACGACCATCAAAACTCTTATCATTGATACCTTTAAAGTCTCTTACTCTTGGTAAAGCAACATTGACAAATCTGTCAAGGAATTCATACATCCTTTCTTTTCTCAATGTAACCCTTGCTCCAATAGTCATATCTTCTCTCAACTTAAAGTTTGAGATGGAAGTTTTAGCTTTTGTTGGAACAGCCTTCTGACCGGCAATAATGCTCATTTCTGATAAAGCAGCATCTACCAATTTCTTATCTTGTGTTGCAGCACCAACTCCTTGGTTAATGCATATTTTCAACAACCTAGGTACTTCCATGACAGTCTTATAATTATACTTCTCTTGGAGTGACTTTATAACCTCGTTGTTATATTTTTCTTTCGATCTAGCTACGTATCCCATTATTTGATAATTTCACCAGTTTTTTTAGAATATCTTACACTACTACCGTCAACCTCTTTTCTACCAACGCGGGTAGCTTTTCCACTTTTAGGATCAATGAGCATCAAATTAGAGATATGGATTGGTGATTCCATCTCTACGATACCACCTTGACTATTGTTGGAAGGTTTAACGTGTTTTTTTACCATATTAAGACCCTCTACCAGGGCTGAGTTCTTATCGCTAAGAACTTGAGTGATCACACCTTCTTTGCCTTTTGCAGAACCTGCAAGTACAGCAACTTTGTCACCCTTTTTCAAATGAAACTTAGGTGCAAATCTCTCTGTTGTAAATTTTTTATTCTCCATTTCTACAAAAAATTCTGCTTGTTAAAGTACTTCTGGAGCCAATGAAATAATTCTCATATAGTCCTTATCTCTCAACTCTCTAGCAACTGGGCCAAAAATCCTTGTTCCTCTTGGCTCATCGTTTGCATTGAGTAGCACTACTGCATTGTCATCGAATCTGATATACGAACCATCTTTTCTGCCAAGTTCTTTTTTAGTCCTGACAATAACAGCTTTGGAAACAGTACCTTTTTTGACACCACCTGGTGAAGCATCTTTTACACTCACCACTATTTTATCACCTACAGATGCATATCTTCTTTTAGTGCCTCCCAATACCCTTATACAAAGTACTTCTTTTGCACCACTATTATCAGCGACTTTAAGTCTTGATTCCTGCTGTATCATGATTCTTTATCTTGAATATTTTTATTAACTACTTAGCTTTTTCAATAACCTCAACCAATCTCCACCTTTTCTTGCTACTCAAAGGTCTAGATTCAGTGATTTTTACCAAATCCCCTTCTTGGCACTCATTGGTTTCGTCGTGCGCCATGAACTTCTTGGTTTTCTTTACGAATTTACCATAGATAGGGTGTCTCAACTTTCTCTCTACAGAGACAGTGATTGACTTTTCCATTTTATTACTGGTAACTAAACCAATAATTTCTTTTTTAATTGGACCCTCTGACATCTTTATTATCTTTTAATATTTTATTTTCTTCTTGCCCTAATTCTAGATCTACCAGCCAAATCTTCTTTGCTCATAGTTCCAATTTCTCTTGCACGCTCTTCTGTCTTAAGACGGGCAATTTCTCTCCTTTGATTTCTAATCACTAATGGATTAGCCAATCCTTTGATTGCATGATCGAAAGACATTTTACTAAGCTCTGCACTCATTTCAGTTATCTTAGCTTTTAAATCTTCGACGCCCATGTCTTTTAATTCAGTAGTTCTTTTAGTTGCCATTTCTTTGTATATTTATAGACTACTCTTGATAATCAGGTCTTACAACAAAACTTGTCAATACCGGTAATTTCTGCGCTGCCAATCTCAAAGCCTCACTTGCAGTTGCAAGAGAAACACCATCCAATTCAAACATGATTGTACCTGGTTTTACAACTGCCACCCAGTGATCCAAAGCTCCTTTACCTTTACCCATCCTTACCTCAGCCGGCTTAGAAGTTATTGGTTTATCTGGAAATATTCTAATCCAAACTTTACCTTCCCTTTTCATAAACCTGGTCATTGCGATCCTCGCTGATTCTATCTGGCGACTTGTAAGTCTACCTGCATCTAGCGATTTAAGTCCAAATGAGCCGAAAGTCACTGTAAATCCACGGCCTGCGTTGCCATGAATCCTACCTTTGTGCTGCTTTCTATATTTTGTTCTTTTCGGTTGTAACATTGATAATCAATTTATTATGATACTTTTTCAAAAAGTTGTGCAAAGGTACAACTTTTTTCAAATTTTATTATCTTTTTCTTCTTTTGGCGCCGTTGCCTCTTTGTCTGTTGTCAGACCCTTGGCGTTCAGTACCTTTTAATTCTACACCTACATTTGGAGAAAGATCACGTTTACCTAAAACTTCACCTTTACATATCCAAACTTTTATTCCAATCAATCCATATACTGTAAGAGCTTCACTCAAAGCATAGTCTATATCAGCTCTGAAAGTGTGTAAAGGAGTTCTTCCGTCCTTATACTCTTCCGTTCTTGCCATATCTGCACCATTCAAACGACCGCTGATTCTCACTTTGATTCCTTCAGCACCTGCTCTCATAGTAGACTGAATAGCCATCTTGATAGCCCTTCTATAGTTGATACGAGACTCGATTTGTTTTGCAACTGTCTCACCAACAATAGCTGCATCTAATTCAGGCTTTCTGATCTCAACAATATTGATTTGCACTTCCTTGCTAGTCAACTTCTTGAGCTCTTCTTTGATCTTATCAACCTCCTGACCACCTTTACCAATTATGATACCTGGTCTTGAAGTATTGATTGTGACAGTCACACGTCTTAGGGTTCTTTCTATTACAATTTTAGAAATACCACCTTTACTGATTCTCATATTCAAGTAGTTTCTGATTTTTTCATCTTCAACTACTTTTTCAGCAAAATCTTTTCCGCCATACCAATTAGAGTCCCATCCTTTGATGATACCAAGTCTGTTGCCTATCGGATTTGTCTTTTGACCCATGGATTTATCCTTTACTTTTTTCTTAATTCTGTTTGCCGTCCACAACAATAGTGATGTGGTTCATTCTTTTTCTAATTCTGTGAGCTCGGCCGTGAGGAGCAGGTTGAAATCTCTTCAACATCTGACCTCCATCAACAAATACAGTTTTTACAACCAAACCTTTATCTGATGCACTTTCGCCTTCGTTTTTGTTTTCCCAATTTGAAATTGCAGAAAGCAATACTTTTTCTACCCAAATAGAACCTTCTCCTTTTGAGTATTTAAGGATATTCAATGCTTGATAAACATCTTTACCTCTAATGTTGTCTACTACCAACCTCATCTTTCGAGGAGACATTGGGCAGTTTTTTAATTTAGCGACAGCTTCCATATCTTACTTTTTGTCTAAGATTTTAAACCTAATTATCTATTACCTGAGTGACCTTTGAATGTCCTAGTTGGAGCAAACTCACCAAGTTTATGACCTACCATGTTTTCTGTAACATATACAGGAATAAATGATTTCCCGTTGTGTACAGCAATCGTAAGGCCTACCATATCAGGGATGATCATTGATGCTCTTGACCATGTTTTGATCACTGTATTTTTTCCTGACTCCTTGGTTTTGTATACTTTTTCAAGCAACTTGTGGAACACGTAAGGACCTTTTTTTATTGATCTAGCCATTGTGTAACAGATTATTTATTTTTTGATTTTCTTCTACTAATAATATGCTTGTTAGAAGGTTTACTTACATTTCTAGTTTTCTGACCCTTCGCCATGATACCTGTTCTTGACCTAGGGTGACCACCAGAAGCTCTACCTTCACCACCACCCATCGGGTGATCTACAGGGTTCATTGCAACACCTCTTACTCTAGGTCTCACACCAATCCATCTCTTCCTACCTGCTTTTCCAAGCACAGTCTGACCATGATCAGGATTTGATACTACACCCATTGTAGCCTTGCATGTCAATAAAACCCTTCTTACCTCACTTGATGGTAACTTTATAACTGCATACTTATCTTCTCTACCAGTCAAAACAGCACTGTTACCAGCACTTCTTGCCAACTGAGCTCCTCTACCTGGGCTCATTTCAATTGCATGAATTACAGAACCTAGAGGAACTTCACTCAAGTAAAGCGCATTTCCAATTTCAGGAACTGCACCTTTACCACTTACAATTGTATCACCAACTTTGATTTTATCAGGAGCTAGTATATATCTTTTCTCACCGTCTGAATAAGTAACAAGCGCTATGAAAGCTGTTCTATTTGGATCATATTCGATAGTTGAAATTGTTCCAGAAACACCTTCTTTGTCTCTTTTGAAGTCAATAACCCTGTACTTCCTCTTGTGACCTCCACCTACGTGTCTAGATGTACGTCTACCGTTACTATTCCTACCGCCACTTTTTGAAATACCCTCAATCAACGATTTCTCAGGCTTATCAGTAGTGATTTCAGCATAAGCATTTCCTATTCTGAATCTGGTACCAGGTGTAACCGGTTTAAATTTCTTAATTGCCATAACTGTATTGTTGAATGTTATTAAGCTTCTGAACCAAATAAATCTAGTTCATCACCTGAAGCAAGTGTAACGATGGCTTTTTTATAACCACTAACTCTTCCTTTGGACATCCCAGATCTTGTATTTCTTGTTTTAACTTTACCAGGTATTACAGCTGTGTTTACATCTAGTATTGTAACACTTGGGAAAAGTTTGGCTAACGCCTTTTGTATCTCCAGTTTGTTGGCTTTTCTATCAACCACAAAAGTATACTTACTACTCTTTGTTGATAATTTGTCGGCCTTTTCAGACAAGACTGGTTTGATGATAATATCTCTTGCCATCACTTACTAATTTAACTTTGAAACAGAACTCTCCATAAAGAGTAGTGTGTTTGAATTCAATAATTCATATGTATTCAAATCCTTAACATTAGCCGTTCCTGTTTTAGGAAGGTTTCTTGCAGATAAGTATACATTTTGATCATAATCAGGCAATATCAAAAGTGCTTTGCCAGTTACACCACACTTCTCAAATACATCTAAGAACTTCTTAGTTTTTGGACTATCGAAGGTAAAATCTTCAACAATCTTAATGCTTCCTTGAGCTGCTTTGTGAGACAATGCTGACAATTTTGCCAATTTCTTCACTTTCTTGTTAAGGAAAATGTCATAAGTTCTAGGTCTAGGACCAAAAACCGTACCACCACCTTTAAACAAAGGAGATTTCAAAGAACCAGCTCTAGCACCACCGGTACCTTTCTGCTTTTTGAACTTCTTAGTAGTTCTAGATACTTCCCACTTTTCTTTAGTTTTGTGAGTACCTTGTCTTTGGGCTGCTTGATATTGCTTTACAGCCAAGTAAACTGCATGCTCGTTTGGAGTAATTCCGAATACATTTTCAGGCAACTCAACGAATCTGCCAGTTGATTCACCACTTATATTTAAAACTTCTATTTTCATGGTGCTGACTATTTTTCAATGATTACAAATGATCCATTGTGACCTGGTACTGCACCTTTGATAAGAATCAAATTCTTCTCAGCCAATACTTTCACAATTTTAAGGTTTTTTACCTTAACAGTGTCGTTGCCCATTCTGCCGGCCATTCTGATACCCTTAGCCACTTTTGAAGGCCAAGAAGACGCACCTACAGAACCAGGAGCACGCAATCTGTTATGTTGACCGTGTGTAGCATCACCCACCCCACGGAAACCATGTCTTTTTACAACACCTTGGAAGCCTTTTCCTTTAGAAATGCCCACCGCACTTACTTTATCTCCAGCTGTAAATATTTCGTCTACAGCAATTGAATCACCAAGTTGCTTATCAAGTGGATAATTTCTGAATTCAACTACCTTCTTTTTAGGAGCGGTATTTGCTTTTTCAAAATGTCCTTTCAACGAATTGGTTGTACTTTTTTCTCTTTTATCGAAAGCAGCCAACTGTACGGCACTGTATCCGTCAGTATCAACTGTTTTGACCTGAGTCACAACATTAGGGTGAGCTTCTATCACTGTACAAGCTACATTCTGACCAGCTTCGTTGAAAATACTGGTCATACCTACTTTTCTACCAATTAAACCATTCATTAGTTTACTGTTATGGCGTAAAATACCCGTGATATGACGCGAAGTCAATCCCGAATAATCTAATTCAAATAAAAATTTTTTTAACTAAGTTTGACCTGGATGTCAACCCCACTAGGAAGCTCTAGTTTAGACAATGCGTCTACCGTCTTCTGTGTGGGCGTGAAAATCTCGATCAACCTTTTGTGGGTGCGTAGTTGAAACTGCTCACGAGATTTTTTATTTACGTGCGGAGAACGCAAGACTGTAAATACGTCTTTCTCTGTGGGCAGCGGAATCGGACCAGAAACTACGGCCCCACTATTCTTCACTGTCTTTACAATCTTCTCGGTACTTTTATCAACGAGGTTGTGATCGTAAGATGACAGTTTAATTCTAATTTTTTGATTCATGCTCCTATTATTCTTAAAAGAGGCCGCAAAGGTAGCCCCTTATTTATTAATATCCAAATATTTATGATTAAACTTTTACAGAACCTTTAGATTTTGCAATTACATCGTCTGCAACGCCTTTTGGAGCAGCTGCATAGTGTGAAAATTCCATTGAACTACTTGCTCTACCAGATGTCAAAGTTCTCAACTGAGTCACATATCCAAACATTTCTGCCAATGGAACTTCTGCTGAGATAACAATTGCACCTCCAGTTCTTGTTTCTTGATTTTTAGGCATTCCCCTTCTTCTGTTGAGGTCACCGATAACAGCTCCTGTATATTCTTCAGGAGTTACGATTTCTATCTTCATGATAGGCTCCATCAAAACAGGTCCTGCTTTCACAGCTGCCTCTTTGAAACCTTCTTTAGCACAAAGTTCGAATGCAAGAGGCTTTGAATCCACTGCGTGAATCTGACCATCATAAATTCTAACTTTCATGCTATCGATGTTGTATCCTGCAAGGATACCATTGTCCATCATAGAGTTGAAACCCTTTACAATAGAACCGTGGAATTCTTTTGGAATAGAACCTCCGAAGATGTCATTGACGAATTGCAATCTGGTTTTACCACTCTTGAAGTCTTCTCCTTCTAAGAATGCTTCATCAGCAGGTCCTAGTTCGAAAGACATCTGGGCAAATAAACCAGAACCACCACTTTGCTTCTTAAGACGCTCAGTGTGGTCAACCTTTTTGGTCAATGCTTCTTTATAGTTAACTTGTGGGGCTCCTTCTGTAACCTCCACTTTAAACTCTCTTCTCAATCTGTCTACGATGATTTCCAAGTGAAGTTCTCCCATACCTGAGATAACTGTTTGGTTTGTATCTTCATCATATTTTACACGGAAAGTAGGATCCTCTTCTGCCAATTTTGACAAAGCCATACCCAACTTATCCAAATCCTTTTGAGTTTTTGGTTCAACTGCGATACCAATAACCGGATCTGGGAATACCATTGATTCCAGAATGATAGGATTACTTTCATCACAAAGTGTATCCCCTGTTCTGATATCTTTAAAACCTACACCTGCAGCAATATCACCAGCTTCTACCCTATCGATAGGATTCTGCTTGTTTGCGTGCATTTGATATAGTCTTGAAATCCTTTCTTTACTATCTGATCTTGTATTCAACACATAAGAACCAGCGTCCAATACACCTGAATAAACTCTCATAAAAGCCAATCTACCAACATATGGGTCAGTCGCAATTTTGAAAGCTAATGCTGCGAAAGGTTCGCTATTATCTGCTTTTCTGAATACTTCCTCATCATTCTTAGGATTGATCCCTTTTACAGGTGGTACATCCACTGGACTTGGAAGGTAAGCACAAACTGCATCTAATACTGCTTGAACACCTTTATTTTTGAAAGCCGAACCACACATCATTGGCACAAACTTTGAATCACAAACCGCGCCTCTTACAGCCGCTCTGATTTCCTCTGCATCAATAGATTCTGGATCTTCGAAATATTTTTCCAACAAAGACTCATCGTACTCTGCAACTGCTTCCAATAATTTTTCTCTCCATTCAGCAACCAAGTCTACCATATCGGCAGGTACTGGCACCTCATCAAAAGTCATTCCTTTATCAGCTTCGCTCCAAATAATGCCTTTTCCTGTAATCAGGTCAACAACACCTTTGAATCTTTCTTCTTCACCAATTGGAATTTGTAAAGGAATAGCTTTAGAACCCAATTTTTCTTCAACATCTTTTACAACTTCATAAAAGTTTGCTCCAGATCTGTCCATTTTGTTTACAAATCCAATTCTTGGAACTTTGTAATTGTTGGCCAATCTCCAGTTTGTTTCAGATTGTGGTTCCACACCTGATACTGCACAGAAAAGGAAAACCAATCCATCAAGTACTCTCAAAGATCTGTTTACTTCAACTGTAAAGTCAACGTGACCCGGAGTATCAATTATATTTAAAGCGTATTCCTGACTTTTATATTCCCACTTTGACTTGGTAGCAGCAGAAGTAATGGTAATACCTCTTTCTTGCTCTTGCTCCATCCAGTCCATAGTTGCAGCACCGTCGTGAACTTCACCAATTTTGTGGCTAATACCGGTATAATAGAGTATTCGCTCAGTAGTGGTAGTTTTACCGGCATCGATGTGCGCAGCAATACCTATGTTTCTAGTAAAATTTAAATTCTTAGACATTATACTTAATAATTAAAGTTTTGTAATGTAAGATTATCTAAAATGTGCGAAAGCTCTGTTTGCCTCTGCCATTCTGTGGGTATCTTCTTTTCTCTTGATAGAAGCACCTTCACCTTTACTTGCAGCAATTAGTTCAGCAGCCAATTTTTCAGCCATACCTTTACCGCTTCTGTCTCTTGCAAATCTGATGAGCCACTTCATTCCGATAGAAAGCCTTCTTTCAGCTCTAATTTCTGTTGGAATTTGGAAAGTAGCACCACCAATTCTTTTGCTTCTTACTTCAACATTTGGCATTGCATTTTCTACAGACTTAGCCCAAACTTCATGTGGGTTTTCACCAGTACGCTCTTGGATTTTGTCCATAGCATCATAGAAAATTTCAAAGGCAGTGTTTTTCTTACCTTGCCACATCAAATTGTTAACAAACTGTGTAACGACTGGATCTTTAAACCTTGGATCCGGTTGAAGAACTCGCTTTTTTGGCTTCCTTTTCCTCATTTTATGACTTATTAATTATTGTCTTAATTAAATTTATTTCTTAGGTCTTTTAGAACCATATTTTGATCTTGATTTCTTTCTATTGTTAACGCCCGCTGTATCCAACGCACCTCTTACAATAGTGTATCTTACTCCAGGTAGATCTTTTACCCTTCCACCTCTTACAAGGACGATTGAGTGCTCTTGCAAATTGTGACCTTCACCAGGGATATACGCGATGATTTCCACTTGGTTTGTCAACCTTACTTTAGCAACCTTTCTCAAAGCTGAGTTTGGTTTCTTAGGAGTGGTTGTATATACTCTTGTACATACACCTCTCTTCTGTGGGCAAGATTCTAGAGCCCTTGATTTTGATTTTGCTTCTATTTGAAGTCTTCCTTTCTTTACTAACTGATTGATAGTAGGCATTTATCTATCTTTTTATTCCTTTAATATTCAATGAATTACATACCCTTCGAAAAAAGAGATCGCAAAGGTAATATTATTTTTCAAATATTCAACTATTTATATTCATAATTAGAGCAAACTATTTGATTTTTAAGAAGATAGCTCGTGTTTTGCCTCTATTAGTTTTGTGTATTGGTTTTGTTTCAAAATTTAATGGTTGAAAATGTGAGTTTTAAACATTAAAAATTATTTAATTTTTATTTTGAATAGGCTCTGAATATGAGATAGATTAATTGTTACTACTTAATTTTTAACGATTTATTGAGAAATGTCAGTGATGTGAGATGTGAAATGTGAGATGTAAGATGTGAATAGTAAATGGTGAATAGTGAATGGTGAATAGTGAATAGTGAATAGTGAATAGTGAATGGTGAATAGTGAATAGTAAATGGTGTGAAATGGGAGATGTGAGATGTGAGATGTAAAATGTGAAATGTGAGATGTATGATGTGAATAGTAAATGGTGAATAATAGTAAATGGTGAATGGTGAATTCGAAAATTTAAAATGGAACCACTAGTAAAGAAAGAGCTTGGCCTTTTCTACTTGGCACGAATAAATATTCAACGAACATAATTGTAATGAATAAATGGTATTGAGGGTGGTTTGTTTAAAAATTAACAAACAGGTTGAAGAGTGGTGTGGCTTTGGAGAAAATGATTTTACTTTGCTGCAAAAAATAAGGAATGACACCTATCATTACCATAAGGAAAGCAATAAGGGAAGATTTATCAGATGTTCTTGATTTGGTAAAGGAATTGGCTTTACATGTTGATCATTTGGATGCTGTGAATGCTAGTTTGGAAGATTACGAAAGTGCATTTGATGAAAATTTGATCAAAATATTGGTAGCGCACAATGAAATTGGTGATTGCATTGGAATGTGTTTTGGTTACCTCAATTTTTCTACATGGAACGGCAAGATGTTGTATTTGGAAGACTTTGTTGTAAAGAAAGAGTATAGGCGTTTTGGAATTGGTCAGCTTTTGTTTGATGCATTTCTTGAACTAGCAAAAGAGGAAAATTGTAAGTTGGTCAAGTGGCAGTTGTATGAGTGGAATGAAGTTGCCCTCAATTTTTATAAGAAAAATAATGCCATTATTGAAGGTGAATGGTTGAATGCAAAATTGTATGTTTAGTTTTAACCTTTGTAATTTTTAGTTTCAGGGAGCTTGTGTAGTTTAGAAACCAAATTTCACCAAGTTTGTTAAATAAAAAATGAGCATATGGACCAAGTGTTGAAACAAGTATTATCTGCGATAAAAATCCTGTTATTGCTCATCCTTTCTGTCGGTTTTCTGGGTATTGGTATGTTGCATCTGGTAGCTCTGCCAGAAATAGTTGGTTATTTTGACTATTGGGGATTGCCCTTAGCTCTGATGTATGCGGTTGGGGTGGTAGAGGTCATTGGATCCATTGCCTTATATTATGAGCCAACAAGGTATTATGGGGGATTTGCATTATTGGCTGTAATGGTCGGAGCATTGGTCATTCATATAAAAAATGGGGAGTATAACCCTGCTATTATTCCAGCGGCCATTGGATTGAATATTGTGCTTTTTTTGTTTATTCATCATAAACTTAGGAAAGAATCCTAGAGGTATAGAGGGTTTGCTTGTAATTTATATTGATAAAAAGAATCACAAAGGAAACTTTTATTGACCCTTATCGTATTAATGGAGATAGCTGTAAAATCGACAATGAGGACATCATCACGATTTACACTATTATTTTAAAAAAATAGCTGAATGAATGGTTGAAAAAATTACTTTTGCAAGCTATTTGAGACTTTACTAAATAATATATAATAGTATGTACTGGACGCTTGAACTAGCACACCATTTAGAGGATGCACCGTGGCCGGCCACAAGAGATGAGTTGATAGATTATGCCATCAGATCTGGAGCTCCTATTGAGGTTATTGAAAACCTGAATGAGCTTGAGGATGAAGGAGAAATTTATGAAACGATGGAGGACATCTGGCCTGATTATCCGAGAAAAGATGATTTCCTTTTCAATGAGGATGAATATTAATTTATTCGTCCTATATTGATCATGTAAAAAAGGTAAAGGCCTCGACCATTTTTTGATCGGGGCTTTATTTTTAGCTTTAAAACATTTTCTATGATTGTAGCCATTGACGGATATTCATCAAGTGGCAAATCTACGCTTGCCAAAGATTTAGCCAGAAATCTGGGATTTATTTACGTTGACACCGGGGCCATGTACCGTGCAATTGCTTTGTATTTTCTTACTAATGAGATTGATTTGAGTGATGAAATATTGGTGCAAGATTCTCTGAACAATATCACCGTGAGTTTTGAAAACAAGGATGGTGAAAATTGTGTCACCCTAAATGGTCAAGATGTTTCTAAAGAAATCAGAACGCTAGAGGTAAGTCAAATTGTGAGCGAGGTGGCTGCCATTCCTGCTGTACGGAAAAAGTTGGTTGCCATACAACAAGGTTTGGCCACCAAAAGTCTGGTGATGGATGGCAGAGATATCGGTACAGTTGTATTTCCTAATGCA
This sequence comes from Bacteroidota bacterium, assembly GCA_029567325.1. Lineage (GTDB taxonomy): Bacteria > Bacteroidota > Bacteroidia > Chitinophagales > Saprospiraceae > JADKBO01. Next base: position 71,186 of record JAKQLF010000177.1, read on the forward strand.
GAATACAAATTTTTTATCATTGCTGATGTTGGTGAAAGAAGTAGGAGAAGATACGTAGAACTCATCTCCAAAGGTCAAGAGGTGAGTTATGCAGAGGTTGAGGAAAACCTTAAACATAGGGATCATATTGACACTACAAGGGCAATGTCACCATTGCGTCAGGCAGAAGATGCAGTTTGTATTGATACTACTAAAGTTACTCGAGAGGAGCAATTGGAAATAGCGATCAAAGCTATCGAGCGCAAACAGATTTAATTTTATTAGCTAATCTACTACTCATCTTTTCAATCAACCACCAAAATATCCCCCGATTTTCTCACAATGTTACCGTCTCCATCTTCCAAATCCTGCACAAAAACATAGACGCCACTCATGGTTTCATTGTTGCCAAATGCCATTCCATCCCAAGTTGGTGATAGTTTGTTGATGTATATTTGATTGCCCCACCTGTCAAATATCGATAAGCTAATGAATTTTTGATTTGGCTCCAAACCAGCAGTCCAAAGACCATTTTGTGAACTCTCTTTTCTAAGCACATTTGGGAAAATTAAAGCTTTCTTTTCACGATGGGCGATGTACATTTCTTGTTCTACCAAACAACCGATGTCGTCTCGGAAAGTCAATTTATACAATCCCTGATTTTCTGGATTTATAGTCAATCTTCCATTCATTTGGGTTATCAAGCCCAAATCTGGTGCAATTGAAACGTCAGATATTCTGTCGTAGTCGCCAGTCAAAATCACATCATAGGAAAGATCATCCTCTGTTTCTATGGTATCTTCCAAATCTATAAACCACTGTGGCCGTTCTGTAACTAATATAATAGCTGAACCTGAACAATCCATTTCATCCAAAACTTTTACTGTGTAGCTCCCAGCTCCAACCGTGATGGTTTGTGTTGTTTGACCCGTATTCCACTCAAAACTATCACCTAGTGTCACACTTAGGTCCGTTCTCGCCCCAAAGCAGATGATCGTATCTCCGAATACCTCTGGCTCTATTTCTGGCAACGCTACAATTTCATAATTGATCAAGGTGTCACATCCCTGGGCTGTTTCTTTTGGTTTTAGCTCAGTGTAAACATCCCCAGCAATGTAATTCTTACCATCGGCAGCTAAGTAACTTTCTCCAAAACAAATAGGCACTGTAGTATTTTTTTCTATAGTTCCTCCGATTGTTAATCTTACATAGATAAATGTATCACAAGCGTTTTCTACCTCTATTTCTACTCCAAAGAATCCCCGTGCCGGATACACTTCCCCATTAATGATAATGGTATCTATGTTGCACGTTGTCATTTCTCGAACACCACCACCAATGTATGCTTTTGCTAAGTAGATTGTGTCTATAATTTCACAGCCTTCCACAGTTGTGAATTTCCCGATGTATCTGCCCGTACCACTGATAGTCCTGGATCTTCCTGCAAAGCCATCGTCCCAAACGAAGGTACCAGGTATAGTGATTCTAGGTTCCAAGGTCAAAAAGTCTGTATCGCAAATGCTCGTATCCGAGCCAAATAAAGCTTGTTTTTCTTGGTTTTTGAATTGCAATGTTGCGGTGTCCGCGCTACACTCATTCCTTATAATGTAGTCATATTTTTTTGCAAAGTCCAATTTACTGTCATACGAATTGTAGTAAACGGTGTTTGGTTGCCACTCTCCTCCGCCAATGCCACTTACCAATGTTGTCATATTGCTGGCCATAAAGTCGCCACAAGTAAATATTGTCGTATCTCTGCCTGCGTAAGCGTCAGCTTTGATGTCAACTATAAATCTTGCTTGTGGGCTAGATTTGACTCGATTGTAACCTATGAGATTTATGATTCTTTGCCCTGGACTTGCATTGGTTTGAGCATGAACATATTTGATGGATTTTAATGCCGCAGAAATAAGGTTTACCGTATTGGTTTTTACCTTTGGAGTCAATACGTAGGTACTGTCGTCTCGTTGGGTCCATAACAGATCTTGCGTGCCTCCATTGATCAGAGTCTCTCGACCAATGTCTCTGATGCCTTGGATTTGCAAAATAACGCTATCCAATTCCTCTTGGGAATGCAAGTATAAATCTTCATCCGTTATATTCATCGAGGTGTCTCCACATATTATGCCTGTTCTCGTAAAGTCATATGGAAACAATCCACTGGAATTGTCATAATCCAAGTCTAACATGAAGTCACAATTGGGGTCTGACGCCCGAAATTCATATGGCGAAGACGCCCAAATACCCCCATATTGTTTGGCTCCAGTAAAGAAGTGGTCTTTAATACGCTCGCATTGCCCAGTCTGCATGTTTATTCTATAAGCAATGAGACTATCAGATCGGTAATTGGTGTTTGGATCATAATCTGTTGGCTCATAAAATCTCCGTTCTGTGCCAAAGCCATAGGTAATTATAGAATCGCAGGAATAAGAAACGGTGGCAAAACTCCTGATTTGCGCATCCAACATGATGTTTCTTTTGAATACAAAGTTTTCATCGTAGATAGGCACCACATTTGATAAAATATTCAAGACATAATATTCATTTCCCAATGCTGTTACATCATAAGCAGAAACAGAATTGGAACCATGCTCCAATAATAGCTCATAACTTGGGTCATATATGCCTCCCAGCCTGATTAAGTCATTGTTGGTATTTAAACTTGCTACCATATAAATTCTGCCTTTATAATCCGCATAATTTGAGGTACGAACTCCACTTCTAAATAATTTCATATCATTTAGTACTTCGATCTGACAATTCTGAATATCTAGTAGTTTAATTTCCTGATAGATGATGTCGTCTTTGGTATAAGCGCCGCCAGCATTAAAATTGATGAGACCTACACTTGGGTGATAAAAGTTGTTTAACTCCCTTGTAAAGCAACGATATTCTTTGAATCCAGTAGCTTCGTCAAAAGTTAAGGAAATAAGTCCATTCTCAACAAACGTACTTATATTTATATTTTGGGTAGATGCATCAAAAGAAAAAGAAAGAATACTCAGCCCGATATAAATTATTGATTTTACTTTCATAACTTATTTTGTAAGATAGCAGGCATTCAACAACATTGAATGCCTGCTATACTTTTAATTTTAATCAATAAATTTTTCTAAAACAATAGCATCTCCTTGATTGATGCTGAGTATTTTAAGGCCATAATTAGCATCGAAATCATCTAAAAATAGAGAATTAATGCCTCTTACCATTAGGAAAGTTTTTTGATAGATGACTTTTCCTGACATGTCAAAAACTTGCAGGATGCTTGGCTTAGTTGAGGGAGCAGAAACCTTAACTTCTCTATTCCCCAACATATTAATGCTCTCAATAGATAGACTCGAAGGCTCAATGCTTATTGCCTTAATAATAGTAAAACCATTGATCTCTATTGCGGTAACATTTGCGGCGACAACTGGTCTTGTATCTGAAATCTCAACGTTCTTAAAAAATTGACTATTGTTTGTTTTTGCCTTGAATTGAATTTTTAAAGATTTGGTGCCCGCCTTCATGATTTCTTCTTCGTCCTTGGCATAGGACAAAATAGAAAGTAAGTTGTTTGAAGTGTTAAAATACCACTGAATATCTTTCAAATCATTTGACAAAACAGAAATAATTTCGTAATCTGAAGCTTGAACAACTAAATGGCATTCGTAGGCATACAAATCCTCATTATAACTAAGTTCTAATTCCAAATTAACAAGGTCATTTTTTCTAATAGTGTTGAACTCTGAGTTTATAATATTTTCTCTAGTATTTGTAGAAATATTTGGATTTTTAAGGTATCCAGCGCCTATGCATAAATAACCGTTAGAGCCATTTATGTCGCCAGTTTTTGTTGCCTTAAACACAATTTTGTTTAAGTCGTTTAGAATAGGAGTTGTAGTTCCATAATTATCCCCAAAGTACCCTGCAAAATTCAACAAACTTACGTCGGACCATGGATCAGACAGTGTTGGTGTAGCGGCACCTAAGGGTACCCAAGACCATTTGGTTCTGCTTACTGAACTTGTAATGCCTAAAACCAAATCCTCAATTTCATCCAAGTCGTCATTATCAACGACCTCATCATTTGTGGCATCTGCTGAAAGAAATTCCCAACCTGAAGTAAATGGTGTTGTAGTATTGATGTGCTTTTGGATTAATAATAGATCGATGGTATTTACGCCGTTTATGTAGGTACTATTTGAAAAATCTGGTGTATTTTCAATATAATTAGTTGCATTTGGATATAAGCCTCCTGGATCATTCAGGGCAATATTGGAACCACTATAAGTATATTCACCACAAACATTGTTAGCCGAATACAATGTATTTGGTTCCGAATTAGGATTAGCAAATACATAATGATACATGCCCATTCCATCAATACCTACATCAAAATTTTCTCGGTACTTTAACTTAATTTGTGCACCCTGTAAGATAATTTGTGCATTTGCAACATTATTCATGAGGAAGCATAATAATATTAGCCCCCCCCCCTTATCGATATGAAATAAAGTTTCTTCATGATAATAAAATTTTTTGGTTATTCAAAAATACTTTTCAATTTGAGTTAGTAATCATTTAAAACTTTTGAATCCAAATTTCACAATTAATCGAGGCCATGGGGTGAATTTTGGCAGATCTTACAAATTATCTGCAAATAACTTTAAAGTTCTGACCTGGTTGCAGCTAGGTTTTTTGAAAGCAATGTATTAATTACTAAACTTTTTCAAATATATATTAAAAAACTTTAGTTGTCAAGTTCGGAAAATAGTAGGTACTAAAATAGTTATACACTGGTTTGTTTTAATCAACCACAAAAATATTGCCCGGATCCATATGAAATCCTACATGAAAAATTCAAAAAGAGCAGTGTACTAATTATTAAATTGGTCGTTGAAATTTTGTCATTATTTGTGGAACCTTGGCCAAAAACCCCACCAAAATCATTCTAGTTTCATTTTGAAATGCACCCATTCAAAACAATAAGAACAACATCTGTATTCCAATCACACAAAATAAACTCCCATTAAACCATCACTCAAAAATCAATCCTGAGCGGATTGTTCTTTTTCACCGTGCAATTTGAGCACCCTCACCGTCTCAATTTTGGTGTCACTAACGGCCTCCAGTATGTATTTATAATTGCCTATGACGATTTCCGCACCTTGCGTGGGAATATTTTGCTCTGACAAAATGATGTAGCCAGACAAGGTTTGATAATCCCCTTCTGGGATTTCCAAATCGTACTTATCATTGAGGTAGTCGATCTCCAATCGTCCTGCCAACAAGTATTCGTCATCACTGATTTTTTCATCGGTGAGTCCTTCCTCGTCATGCTCATCTTCTATTTCCCCAAAGATTTCTTCTAGGATGTCCTCTAATGTTATGAGTCCAGTAATTCCCCCAAATTCGTCAACAACTATAGAAATATAGGTGCGCTCTAAAATGAATTTGCGCATCAACTCATGTAAGCCCATGGCATCAGGAATGAAACTGATGGGCATCAATAACTTATCAAATTTTTTGGGATTGCTCAATAATTGTTGATGGTGAACGTAACCTATGACATTTTCGATGTCGCCGTCAATGACAATGACTCTTGATATTTTATGTTCTTTAAACAAGGCAATCATTTCCTCCACACTATCGCTTTTGTCGATGTAGATGATTTCATTTCTTGGTATCAGACAATCCCTCACTTTTAGAGAACCAAGGTTGAGGGCGTTTGTAAGGATTTCTTTGTCTATGTCCTGTTCTTCGTGAACACTTTCGTTGATGTAATCTTCCAAATCGATTTTGGAAAGCACCGTCTCTACTGTTTCATCCTTTGCGTTGAAGAGATATTTGAGGACGAAATTTGACAAAGCTGTCATAAACCAAGTTGGCAAGAATAAAATAAACATGAAAAATTTCAAAACCGGCGCGAGTTTGAATAGGAGTTCATTGGAGAAAAGCCTGAACAAAGTTTTGGGAAGAAATTCTCCAAATATCAAAACCACGATGGTGATGACGACTGTGACTGAAAGAATGATGGATATACTTCCTTGAGGTAAAAAGGTTGCGAATAAGGGCTCTATCAACTGGGTGGCAAAAATGGTGAGTAAAACCAAAACGATGTTGTTGCCTACGAGCATGGCGCTCATGAACTTTTTTGGTTTTTCGTAAAACTCCGCCAATAACTTTCCTCTTTTATTCCCTTTATTTTTGAGAACTTCGATGCCCAACTTATTGGCAGAAACGAAAGCTATTTCTGATCCGGAAAATAAAGCGGAGAGTAAGAGCAAAACAATGATGATGAAAACAAGCATATTTTATGAGTCGTATAAGGTGCAAAGTTATGCACTTTCCCAGACTTTACAGCCTTCTGTGCAATTCTTACAAATATCTATTTGATCCCTACCCTTGAGAATAAGGCTTCTGAATTGGTTATAAAGAGGTCCATTCCATATTTCTTTGAAGCTTTGCTCCTTTAAATTTCCCAATCTGTGGTCGGCATCCTTATCAAAACAACAAGGAACGACGATGCCATCCCAAGTAATGACACAAGAATGCCACATCTTCCAACATTGGTTGAGCAATTGATTTTTTACCACATATTTTCCATTTCCATTTTGTCTGTATCTTGAATACTTGTCCATGGTAGGAATCAGCTCATTGCCATTTTCGTAATCATAGACTTGAGCAGTTTTGAGTTTTACCTCATCGACGCCCACTTCTTTAGCCAATTGATAGACATCCGCAATTTGGTGTTCATTGGGTTTGACGACTAAAAATTGGAAGATGGTGTGAGGGTGATTTGCTTTTTGTTGTTTTTTTTGTTGAATCAAATTTCTAGATCCTTTCAAAACCAAGTCTAGTTTGCCTTCTTTTCTGTATTGCTCATAGACCTCTTGGGTAGCCCCGTCAATAGAAATGATGACCCTGTCCAAACCGCTTTCAATGGTTTTCCTGGCATTTTCGGCATTCATAAAGTGACCATTGGTGGAAGTAATGGTGTAAATGCCCTTGCTTTTGGCGTATTTGACCATTTCCAAAAATTCTGGATTGATGTAGGGTTCGCCTTGAAAATAAAAAATCAGATAGATCAAATCACCGGCCAATTGATCAATGGTATTTTTGAAAAAGTCAGATTTGAGATTTCCTGTTTCACGGGTAAAACTCCTCAGACCACTTGGGCATTCTGGGCAACGTAGGTTGCAAGCGGTAGTTGGTTCAAAGGATATGGTGAATGGATTGCCCCAATGAATTTGCCTGCCAGAAGTTTTAGAAATGATATACGAACTATAAACCTTCAATAAATTGAATACCTTGCGGAAGGTCAAAATTTTTATAAATCGATAAATATCATTCACTTATTGAGGAGTTTTATAAATTTGTTGCCACACTTACCAATCTGGCTAGATTTGTATAGTTCTAGATGTAAATAACATTTTAAACAACTGTGTGTTTAACAAATCTTTATCACAAAAATAGTATTTGTATCCAACCTAAGTCCAAAAGATTTCGTTCTAATACAAAATAGCATGAATTATGAGCAAAAATAAAGTCACAACCCTATTTTTTCTGTCAGCATTTTTTTGGGTGGCGACTTGTTTACCAGCACAAGATATTTCTTCCAATGAGGAGTGTCGATTCGCATACAACATCAATGATGTAAGCGACTTTTGTTCTGATTCACTGGATTTCAGTAACCTTACGGCAAATGTATCCTCAGTTGATAATCCAAGCTGTTGGCCTGATAGTGACCCTCCAACCGACCGAGATGTTTGGTTTTCTTTCAGACCTGATAAAACATCAATGTTGATCAGAGTTTTTGGATCGGGGTCTTTCGCTGGTAAAACAATGGTGAAACCACAGTTTGGTTTGTACACGGGAACATGCGGAAACTTAATAAATGAGGGTTGTAGTTCTGTTTTGACAGGAGCCAACTATATCGAGTTTTTGGTTTCAGATGTGGTGATAGGACGCAAATATTTTCTCAGAATTGCAGCCAGAGATGGTGGTGTTGGTTCATTCAGATTGTGTATCAATACCTTTCCACAGTTAAAAAAGGCAGAATCAGATTGTGTAAGAGGAAATATACTTTGCGATAAAACGCCTTATTCATTAGAAAACTTACAAGATGTTGGGGCTGAAAGAAACGAGGTAGCAGCCTCTTGTATCCAGGAAGAATTTGCTTCTGTCTGGTTGAAATGGATCATCAAAGATCCTGGATCATTGACATTTACGGTTTTTCCTAATAACAATTCGGATGACTTGGACTGGGCCTTATATGTTTTACCAGGAGGTTTACAAGATTGCGCCAATAAAAGGTTGGTGCGCTGTAATGCAGCTGGTGAGTCAGTTGGAAGGGGACCAGCGTACAATGCGCCTTGCATGGGGCCGACCGGTCTGAGTACTAAATCTACTGACCTTACCGAAGCTCCTGGTTGTGATAATGGAAATGACAACTTTGTAGCTGCTGTTGATGCCAAGGAAGGAGAAGTTTATGCCTTGATCGTCAATAATTTTTCCAGATCGGGCAATGGATTCACCTTACGTTTTGGAGGTACTAGCACATTTCAAGGACCGGATATTGACCTTGACATCAGCGCCATCAACAAGATCGAATGTGACAAGAGTGTGATCTTGGAAAATAAAATAGTGACTCAGGTAGATTCTATCATAAAATACAATTGGTCATTTGGTGAAGGTGCAAACATACAAACAGCTACAACTTCTGGGCCACACAGTGTGATTTATGATTCATTTGGAGACAAAGTCGCAAGTCTTTCTGTGGAAAGTCAACGAGGATGTATTGTGACCAAAGCTTTGAATTTTTATGTGGAGCCATGTTGTGCTGATTTAGTCCCTATCAATAGTGAAATCAGTCTGACCGAGCCTGTGCGTTGTCCAGGTGAAAAAAATGCTGCCGTAATGATAACTTCTAGAAATGCGGCAGAACCAACTCAATATGCTATTATAAATGGAAATTTTCAGCTCAATCCAACATTTAAGGGATTGGGGGAAGGCGCTGTTACCATTGCTGTTGAGGACGCAAAAGGTTGCAAAGATACAGCATCCTTTATTGTTCCTGATGCGGTTGATATAGATGTGGAATTGGGCGAAGAAATCAATGTTACTGCAGGTACATCGGTCAATCTACAACCTTTACTATCACCGCCAAGTTTAGACTTTACATGGAATATCGTTACATCCTGTCGTCTAGAAAATTTTGAAGAAGGAAATTTGAGCCAGAATTTTATGCCTTATGGCATTAGTACCTTGATACTTACTGGTTCTAGTGCCAATGGATGTACTACTTCCGACACCTTGGTCATCAATGCCAGCTCTAATAATACGCTTTATTATCCAAATATAATTTCTGCAAATAACGATGGTTTAAATGATATTTTTTCGATATCGAATGAAGATGCGAGGACAGAAATTTCTGAACTCTCCATTTTTGATCGGTGGGGAAATATGGTTTACACTTCAACCAATTTGGTGGTCAATGACAAATCCATCGGTTGGAATGGCACTTTTAATCAAGCCGTACTTCCTGGTGTTTATGTGTGGGTGGCCAAGGTCAAATACATAGATTGTGAGGAAAAAATCATACACGGCGATGTAACTGTTGTCAAATAAATGAAAAGCTGGTGAGATCTATTGTGGCGTTAAAATTTAATTTACTTAACTTTTGTTTTTTTGGCTTGCTGTTTCTGGCAGCTTGCGAAAACGATGTGGCAGAAGTCAATGCTATTACCAGTAAGGAATTTGATACCAAAGTTGATATTGGCAAAGAAGTGGTCATCACTTACAGTGACTCTGGAAAGGTTCAAGTTGTGTGTGAAAGTCCAGAAATGCAACGTTTGAATACTACTGACACGAAAGATATTTTTCCGAAAGGATTGAAAATCACTTTTTTGGATGACAATCTGCAAGCAAGAGCATGGTTGGAAGCGGATTATGCAGAAAGGTTGCCTTTCAAATACATCATGATTGCCCGCGGAAATGTGAAATTATATAATACGCAAAATGAAAAGTTACAAACCAGCGAATTGATTTGGGACGAGACCAAAAAATTGATCTATACAGAAAAGTTTGTAAGAATTACCAGGCCTACCGAAAGAGATACTACCTACAGTCTTGGATTTGAAACGGATCAAAATTTCAAACAAATCATTTTGAAACGAAGAATTCAGAGTAAGTTGAATGCAGAGAATATTTCTAATTCTTTGGGATTGTAGGAGACGTTGAGGGGTATATTCGTTTATTTGTTTATTGGTTTATGCGTTTATGCATTTATAAAAATTCAAACAAAAACAATTACCACGCCATATTTAATCAAACATTTTCTGTAGGAAATAATATAGACATTTATTCAACCCCATATCGGGCCATATCGGGGTTGCTAGTATTTCGTTTTATATACCCCGAGTTGCACTCGGAGTTATTGAAATTGAACCCTATTCGGGTTCTATCATTAATTTAAATCAAGTTTTCAAAACGATTATAAAAATTGAATAGCATGTTCATGTTTGTTCTCCACTGTTGTTTTATGTTGCATTCGGGTTGGGAAGGTAGGATAAATCTAGCCTTTACAACGAGACATTTCCAGTTGCTTATTAACGGTTTTCAACCTCTCGAGGCTCGAAGCTCGAAGCCTGAGGTTAGCACACATCAAAAAATAGTATATGTGTTATTAACAAAAATTAGATCAAGAATCTAGATTTCTTCTACTTTTTTGCCTTGATGCCAAAAAGTAGCAAAAAAAATCAAGGCTGAATTTTTTTCTTAACGCTCCCTAACTCCAAAAATACTATACAAAAAAAACTCACTTTTGACTTTGCTTCATTGTTTTTTGCTGCATCTGCACCAATTCAGTGGTTTGAGGTCAATTATAGTTCGAACAGTTTTTTGCACTTAACGTATTTTTGAAGATCGGTAGCTAAAAAATAAGGCCGATACAAAACTGATCGAGTAGCTCAGAACCCAAACACGGTGAATAGTGCCTATGCAGTTTAAAAGAATTACTAATGCCTGATACGAGTTTTTTGGATCGGGAGGTTTTTTGGTTACTTTTTTGACGGTACAAAAAAGTGACAACCCCATGCACAGGCAGTGGACTCAAGATTTAGTAGGATTTCTTATTGTTTCCAAAGTGATTAGCCTTATAATACCTTTCTGAAGTATTTACCTAAATTTCTTTAAGTTTAAAAAATAAATTCTTCATATTATAAAAAAAAAGAAGTGTGCTAACCTCGAAGCTCGTGGCCAAATCGTTGGCCAATCAAAAACCCTGTAGCTAAAAACTGATACCAATCTCAAAGCTGACAGCTGATTGCTGAAAACTGATCGCTGAAAACTTAAAAAAGGGAGATATTTTCTTTGATGGCCCAATCGTCAAAATCGAGACCTTGCCAAGGCATATTGGTGGAGTATTGATAAGGCCAAGGATAGTGCCTCTTACCTTCTTTGTTAAAAAATGGCATTTTTGAAAGTTTGCCGATTCTTCGCCCCGGATTTCCTTCTATAAAACTATCGTCTTCAAACATACCACCCACTTTGGAATTGACGCTTATGAGTGAGAATTTACCAATGCTAGCGCCTGCAAGCAAAATAACACCTGCGGATACTTGCGTAAAATCTCCTATTTCAACACCTTCCAATTGAGTAGAAGGAGGAAGTGGATCATTTGTAAATACGGCGTATGGATAAATAAAAACAAATCTACCAATTTTGGTATGTTGGCCTACGCTCACAAAACTCTGAAGTCTGGAATAATCTCCGATGACGCAATTTCCTTGCAATTCGGCACCCAACCCTATTGAACAGTGATTTCCCACCAAGCTGAATTCTCTGATTGTTGCACGATTGCCTAAGTGCACAAAATCACCCAGCGTACATCCTGCATACAACAAAGAATGGCTTCTGATGACACAAGATTTTCCGATTTTGGTGAGGGGTGAGGTGGAAGCCTGTGGGTTGGATGTTTCTCCGATGATGACAAAATCACCAATAATGCAATTATCTCCAATCTCTACATGATCGTATATGATGACAAAGTTTCCAAAGGACACATTTTTGCCAATGATTACATTATTGCCAATGATTACTTGGGATGATTGATTGCTCAAGGGAGGAAACGTAAATTTAGATAAACATAAGGAATAATTTTATCGTACCGACGAATTACAAAGTATGCAATTTGTCGGTACGATAACAAAGTATTTACTAACAATATTGTTCGAAAGCTGCAACTAAGTTGTCAGAAATTGCTTGAGCGTTATTGCCTTCTATATGCCTTCTTTCCAACATGTGTACAAGATCGCCATCTTTAAAAAGCGCGATACAAGGTGATGATGGAGGATAAGGCAATAAAAATTCTCTAGCTCTTTCTGTAGCTTCACGATCTACGCCTGCAAAAACTGTAACCATTTTATCTGGTTGTTTGCCAATCTTGATAGCATGTTTTGCCGCAGGTCTTGCATGTGCTGCTGCGCAACCACAAACAGAATTCACTACCAATAATACAGTACCGTCTTTTGACTCAAGAGCGGCATCAACTTCCGCAGGCGTTGAAAGGCTTTCAAAGCCAAAGTCAGTCAGATCTTGAGCTATAGGAGCCACTAATTCTAAAGGATACATCTATTAAATTATTTTAATTTGTTTTGAATAATAATATTTATACTTTCGTTGTCGTATTCAGAATATAAATAATTATTTGTGTGAAAAAATTCAAAAATTGGTTGACTTTCTCATCGTTGGTCTTACTTTCTTTTAGTTGCACCAAGGATAAAGTTATCGACAAACCTTTAAATTGTGAAACAAATGTAACGTATATTACTGATATCAAGCCAATTATTGATAATTCATGCGCTTATTCAGGCTGCCATGTTTCATCATTTAGCAATGGCAATTATACCAGTTATAACACAATGAAGAATTCTTTGTTGAGTGGATCATTTGAAAAGTGGGTTCTTAGAGATCGGCAAATGCCCCCAGCGGACGCACCAGTCGGAAAATCCAAAACACTCACTGAAGCTGAAATAGAATTAATATCATGTTGGAAAGACAATGGCTATGCTGAAAAATAATACAATACTTCTAATCCTGGCGCTGATCATTGGCATTGTGCCTGCAATTTCTGGTCAAAAATCTAAAGTTTATAAAACTTTTAAAGATACCAGAGTCATCAATAGTCACAGCTCAGAAACTTTGCCTGCTGGCAAACTAGACTTCAGAATTGGGCACAGATTTGGAGATATTGCTGGTGTATCTGGCGGTTGGCCTACTTTTTATGGCTTTGAGAGCTCTTCAGATGTATTAACTGGTTTTGAATACGGGCTTACCAATAAATTTATGGTTGGAATCAACCGTTGTAAAGGCTCAGGTCCTCTAAAACAAAATGTAAATGGGCTTGCAAAATTGAAATTTTTTGATCAGGAAGTGGATGGTAATACATCATTTACCTTTTCACTGTTGGGTCTAGCTACCTATTCGACTATGCAAAAAAGTACGAGTGAAGGCGTTTTAAATTTCTTTGCCAAAGATGCACATCGATTTTCATACCATGTAGAATTGGTAGCTGGTCGCAAATTTTCTGAAAGATTTTCATTCCAGGTTTCAGGTGGTGTGACCCATAGAAACATTGTTGCATCCAATGACCAAAACAGCATTGTTAGCATTGGAGCGGCATCTAGAATCCAAATCAGCAAAGCCATTGGTTTGATTCTGGAGGCTAAAAAACCATTTTCAAATACCAGAAAGGGCTTGGAATATATGCCTATTGGCGTTGGTTTTGAATGGGAAACTGGTGGTGGTCACGTATTTCAAATGAATTTGACCAATGCTACTGGCATCTCAGAAACGGATTACATTCCCTACACAAATTCAGATTTTAGAAAAGGAGAATTTAGGCTGGGCTTTACAATTTCTAGATTATTTTCGCTATGATCAAGTATTTGATAGTTGTTGCTGTTTGTTCGATCTCAGTATTATTCCCTGCAAAAAATACGCAGCTTGTTGAAGATTACCCAATGCTTACAGATTTGGAAATGGCCTTGGGTAAAGATTTTGGAGATAAAAAACCCAATATGTCTATCAAAGGAGTTTCTGCGGAAGCTGGAGAATCACTAGTGAAAAATGGATTTGCCACCAATGCTTCGGGCAAAAAAACCAAACAACAAAGCAAACATTTTGTCTGTACTTCTTGCCACAATGTAGAGAGAGAAGATCCCAATATGGCCGTCAATGATGCTCAGGCAAGGTTGCTTTACACCAATGAAAAAGGGCTGCCGTATTTGCAGGGGACGGCTTTATACGGTGCAGTGAATAGGAATACCTATTACAATGGCGATTATTATAAAAAATATGGTGACTTGGTTTATAAAGCAAAGAATAATGTGAGAGAAGCCATTCAACTATGTGCGCAAGAGTGTGCTCAAGGCAGAAAGCTAAAGGATTGGGAATTGGAATCCATACTTGCCTACTTATGGAAAATAGGTTTAAAAACCTCAGATATCCAACTTTCAGAAACGGAAAAAACTGATCTTGGCGAAGCAGTAAACAATAAAGAGAAACAACAAGAGGCGCTATTTCTCGTTTCAAAAAAGTACTTAGATTCATCTGCGGCAACCTTTGTTGTGCCACCTGTAGATAGAGATAAAGGAAATGGATTGAATGGTGATGTCGAAAATGGTAAGCTCATCTATAAAAATTCATGCCTTTATTGTCATGATAAAGGAAGGTATTCTTATCTTAGCCTTGATGAAGGAAGTATGTCACGCAATTACCTCAAAAAACACATAGGCACTTATCACCGTCAAAGTGTGTATCAGGTAGTGAGGTGGGGGGTACCGGTAAAAAGTGGGAAGAAATCTTATATGCCGCAATATCCCGTAGAAAAACTTTCAGAACAACAACTTGCTGATTTAGTTGCTTTTATAAATAACTGAAAAACTGGCAATAATAAAACTTTCAGAAAGGTTTGATTATAAAGGTATAATTTCAGTTTATTGGTATAAATATTGCACCTTAAAGGTGTAATATAGTAATATTGCATTTTTAACAAACTAGATTTAAAGGGCAAATGCTTAAACGACTTACCTTATCGTACGTGCTGATAATAGGCGTAGTGTTCACAACACTTGCACAAGACATACATTTTTCGCAATTTTATATGTCTCCACTCAACTTAAATCCTGCTATGACTGGTGTATTGAACTGCAAAAACAGATTTGCAGCCAATTACCGTAATCAATGGGCTGGTGTTTTGGGTGGTAATGCTTACAATACTTACTCCTTGTCATATGATCAGAAAAATGCAGTTGGTAGAGATGATTATTTTGGTCTAGGTGGGACGCTCTGGGGTGATGTTGCCGGAGAAACCAGGTATGGTATGATTCAAGCACGTGTGAGTGGTTCTTACAGCAAAAAAATGTTTGGAAAAAGAAAGTCAGCATCTTATGCCGTTATAGGAGCAGATCTAGGAGTAACACAAAGGAGTATTGGCCAAGGCGATCTTCGTTGGCCAAGTCAGATATCTACCAATGGTTTTGATCCTACGCAAGCAGGTGAAGTTTTGCAAGATTATACTAGATATTATCCTGACTTATCCTTGGGTTTACTTTGGTTTACCATAAAAGATGATAATAATTACTGGTATTTGGGTGGTGCTGTACATCACCTCAATGCGCCTGATATTTCATTTTCAGGAATCAATGCAACTTTGTACAGAAGAATTACCGTACATGGAGGTGGAGAATTTTTGATGACTCAAAGTATGTCAGTAAAACCTTTTGGTCTATTTATGAGCCAGGGACCTCACAAGGAATTTAATGGAGGTGCTTCATTGAAATTTCTTTTGGGCAACGCCAGACAAAGTGATCAATCTTTTGAATTGGGTGCTTATTACAGACTTGGAGTACAAGCATCTCCTGATCCAGGCGACAATAGCACTGGTTTACATTCAGATGCAATTATATTTCAAACTAAGTTTAATTCAGGACAGGCATCTTATGGATTTACCTATGACCTCAACATTTCAAAGTTGGCTTCTGGTAAAACTGGAAATGGCTCTTTTGAATTTTCTGTGATGTATCAGATTTGTGGTCCGGAGAGTAGAGGGGTTTATTGTCCTAGGTTTTAAGAACAGTATATAACGAGATAACTGAAGTAGTGTTTGCATTCCGTAAACAAAGAAACTGTGTTTTCTTGAAGTATATCAAACTGAAAAGCAACTCCTCAGATTTGATTGCCACAAATATTCCTCAGATCTGTCATGTTAGTATCTAGCAGGTTTTCTTGCTCACAGATTGCGCAGATTTAAGCAGAAATTCCACAGATTTGATAGCTCACAGATTACGCAGATTTACACAGAAATTCTACAGACAAGGTTAACATATATATGACTAAAGAGCGTTTTTCTATTCTGACTTTATCACTCTAAATACCTTTGTATCTAGCTTATCCTTGATGAGAACAGAATAAATTCCTGATGGGTGTTGCGAGAAATCCATTAAAACATGACTATCTGTTACAGACATCTTATGGATGAGTTTGCCTGTCATATCATAGACTACTATACCTGATGGAGTTTGAAGATTTTCAATGGTAAATACCTGAGAGAAAGGATTTGGATAAACGTTTAATTGTTTACTCCTTTCTGAAGAAAAGTCAACTACTTTGACATCACCGTAAACATAACTACCATCTAAATCTAGCATTTTAAGGCGATAATAATTGAGGCCTAGTGCTGGTGATGTATGCAAAAATTTATATCTACTTCCATTCCCAGTTCCTTGTTGATTTGCTACTTCATTGAAATCAATGGCGTTTGCAGCATGTTCTACGCTGTAATTGGCAAAATTGTTTTCAATGATTGATTCCCATGTTATTTCTGCATTGTCACCAATCTTTTGAGCATTGAATGAAGCTAATGAAACAGGTAAGGCACAATTTAGAGTTGCAGTTGTGTATGCAAAATCATCCTCAGTATTTGTATTAACATCCAATATACAAGAGGATCCTTGTGATCCTGTGCTTATCAGTCCAACTGCTCCAAAAAATTCATTTACAGGGCTTCCCATTTTAGTTGAAAGCTTTAAATGAACATTTAGTAACTGCAGAGATGAAGGAATTGGCGCTATCTGAGTTGCCCTTAAACGAGTCTTTTCTACGTTCATCTGATATGAAAAATAAGGTTTCCAATCTCCGCTTACTGCATCACTAGCTGTAACCCCATTGAAGGTTCCTGCATCATCACTTAATAAAAATCCTATACTTGATGGATAGGTACATAGAGGGTAATCACCATTTCCTGTGTATGTGAGTGTCACATCTTGACTAACAATTGAACTACATGTGTATCTTACTTTGACTGGGTTGAGCATTATGGTATCAATTGTCATGTTCCACTGTCCAGTTGCTGAAAAATGCATAAAAATTAAAAACGCTGCACTATAAAAAAATCGAATCATTAAGTTAGTTTGTAAAAAAAATAGTCCAATTTGATGCCATTCTTTATTAGAATAAAAGTGCACAAAATAGATTTATTTATGCACTTTTAGCTTAAATAAGAATATTCTAATTTGTTTTTATAACTTTTCGGTACTTTAGATCTGTCGCATTCTCAATTTCAGTTAGGTATACTCCAATATTCTAGCTTGACCAAGATTTACTCTATCATCAACTCTTTTTAATTAATATGATTTTTTTCTTAGATATCAAGAACACTTTGGGATTCTCCATCCTGAATGTCTTCAACTGGATCGGCACAGAAATTCCACAGATTTAATAGCTAACAAATAACATGGATCTGCACAGAAATACTACAGATCAGGTTAATATATATATGACTATAGCATTGTCTTTCTATTCCGACTTTACCACTCTAAACACCTTAGTATCTAGCATATCCTTGATGAGAACAGAATAAATTCCTGATGGGTGTTGCGATAGATCCATTAAAACATGACTATCTGATACAGACATCTTATGGATGAGTTTGCCTGTCATGTCAAAGACCGTAATATCTGATGGAGTTTGAAGATTTTCAATGGTAAATACCTGAGAGAAAGGATTTGGATAAAGATTTAATTGTTTATTCCTTTCTGAAGAAAAGTCAACTACTTTGACATCACTGTAAACGTAACTACCATCGAAATCTACAATTTTAAGGCGATAGTAATTGAGGCCTGGTGCTGGTGATGTATGCAAAAATTTATATCTACTTCCATTCCCCCTTCCTTCTTGATTTGCTACAACATTGAAATCAATGGCGTTTGTAGCATGCTCTACGCTGTAATTGGCAAAATTGTTTTCAATGATTGATTCCCAAGTTATTTCTGCATTGTCACCAATCTTTTGAGCATTGAATGAAGCTAATGAAACAGGTAAGGCAGAACATGTGCCAACTGTATCTAAACTCGTTTTCACATCATCACTACCGGCAATTGAATTTGTTATAGTGCCTGCGTTACAATCTGGTGACTTAGCTCCGCTGCTTGGATCAACTTGTGCAGAAACAGAAAACGTATTTCCGACTGCCATAGGGCTCATAATTTTTAGAGTGTCCCTATAATTACCTAGGGGAATACTTGCATTCTGTATTCCATAATAACTTTCTTCAAATAAAATCCAATCTAGCTTATTACTATAACCTCCTGCTAAATTAGCAAATAGAGCACCAGAAGGAGAAACAACAAAAATAGCTGCGGCTCTGCAAGTTGGGTAATTTGCACTTGTGTTACTGGAATTAACCTTCCAGTAAACTACCAAATCATGAATCTGTCCACACTTTATAGAACCTTGTGGTTTTAAAACCTTTACAGAATCAATAGCAATATTATATGAGTTTTGTCCAAAAACTGTTGTCAATAAACCTAACTGAATGACAAAAAATACAAAAACAATCTGCAAGTCCCCTCTTTTACTACACATAATATCATAAAGCCAGGGGTTGTAGTTATAAGATCTATTCAGCAATCTTTACTAGTTTAAACATCTTTCTATCTGAGTCCCGACTTCCAATTAATTCTGCAAAATATATGCCAGAATTGATATCGGTCATATCCATTTGATATCGGTTTTGACCTTTTACATTTATTGATTTAACTAAACTGCCTGCACCATTTATTATTTTAATTAAATCGTAATCGCCATTTAAATCAAATACAACATTGTCTTGAAACGGATTTGGATAAACATCAACTGGCAGAGATTTGAATTCTACTGCTTTTATTTGCGAATAACTAAAGCTACCATCCAAATCGACCATTTTCAATCTATAGTAATTTAAACCAGATAAAGGTCTATTATCTACAAATGAATATTCTTTTCTATTACCGCTTACGACTACTTCACCTATTGTTTGAATTCCAAAATTGTCTAATATTTGCCCTCTTTCATTTTCGTCTAAAACAGTATGAGAACGTTGAATTTCAAAGTGACTAGCGTTTATTTCTTCAGCTGATTGCCAGGTTAATATTGCTGTCTCATTCACATTTTTCGCATCAAACTTCATTAGAGTGATGGGTAATATGCAGTCCTGATTATTCTGGCCATTGTTATCTTCTGTATCTGCGGTAGTACTTGAATTGTAAACTGTAGGATTTGGATGTGTAACTTCTGCATTTACAATATACATTTGATTTTGCATATTAGGCGTCTCAATTGGGAATACGATTCTACCTCCATTTATTCCATTTAAAGGGTCGTCAATATCAAGATCCATAGGTATTGCACTATTCTGTACACCTGTCAAGGTATTTCCAACTAAAGACCAATTAAAATATCCTGCAAAACTGCCAGTAGGTAATGCTAATATAGTTGCATCAACTGCAGTAATCACAATTGTAGCACCACCATTTGAAAGAGGGTAAGAAACTGCACCCGGAGCACCAAATCCTCCACCTGCAACCTGAACAAGAAAGGAATTATAAATGGTTGACAAACAGCCAGTACCGCCAGATGGATTTATAGGAACACCATTTGCATCTTCCCATTGACCACCTGTAAAGGATATATCATAAATAGACTGAGTAAAACCAATACTTACTTGAAGTACTAACACAAAAAATATGATTATTTTTTTCATGATTATCTTATAAATTTATTTTCTAAATGTTAGAATTTGTGACGCTGCATTATTAGCAAAATTTGTTTCACCACCCGATCCATTGTTTACAGCAACATTGAAACTTGTGAATCCGTCTGAACCAAGAGGGTTGTACAGACCTTGGAAAACAAACCTAGCTTGAGATCCCGCTTCAAAAGTGCCACCATTACCTATATATCTCCATCTGTGGAAGCTTGAGGCAATTCCTAAGTATTCCCATTCTGTGTTGTTGGCACTCACACCAGGAACAACTGTGCCATTGAAACCTGAATCCCAAGTAAAATTATACCTGTCTTGGAAAACTGGTACTCTTACGATTATTTGACGACAATTTTCAACCAAATTGATTTCTGAAATTGTGATAACTGCCCTGACATTTCTTGCTCCTTGTATATTGTTTGGTGTTAAAATAATATTTGCCGTATAATCAGGAATTGTCAAAATTACATTTTGCTCTATCACATATTCACAACCATTTCCAATTGCAAACACATAATGATACTGTCCAGCATTGACCGCTCCCGGATTTGCTACAGGCGTGCCATTTATATTAAACCATGTACCTCCCGCATATTGAGCAGGAACTGCATTGTTCAGGTTGAATGTGAAGTTGAAACACAAATTATCAGATAATTTAACAGTATCTGGACATTTGATATATCCTGCATCCACAGTCATATTCATAGATCCCTGAGCCAACACATAACTTCCTGTTGTACCATTTGTCGTGCTTGCATCACTGTCTTTGGCATCATTTCCTGCGTCTGCAGTAGTTCTTGCATAACCACTTGCAGTACCAAATTGAACTTTGTAGCTTCCTGGCTTCAAGTTGCTAAACAAATATTTTCCATTTGCACCTGTAGTGATTGGACTTATTGCATTTCCATAACCGTCAGTAGTTACAGGATTGTTGGTAGTACCATCCAATAAGGTCACTTGCACCCCTGCAAGACCTGCTTCAGATGCTTCTTGCAAACCGTTTGCATTACCATCAAACCAAACTGTATCACCAATACTTGCCAAACATGAACCATCAATACTTACCTGTACTGGGAACCATTGTGAAATAGGACACTGTGATGGTGTATTTGGTGTGTACTCAACAACGATGTCAACAGTTGTACCTGGTGTATATAATGATGGATCAAATACTGTTATCTCATTGTAAATAGGATTGCCAGTTGTTCCATAATTTTCAAAGCCATCGACTTTATAGAATTTTATTGTACCATTAGTTACATCATTTCCATTTAATACAACTCTTCCTGTTAAAGGTGTTATTGGGTCATACAAACATACATCAAGCGGCGTATTGTTTTCAAGTATTGGTAGGAAACAAACATTATTAAAAGTAAGTATATCTGTTCCGTTTGTAATCGTTACTGAATATCCTATCGCAACATCGTGTGCAAAACCGAACTCGTAATGGCCTGGATCATTTGGATCTTCTTCCAAAATGGTACCAAGCGGTACGTCAATGTTTTCAAAAGTATCAATTATTTGCATGCCAGTTTGTTGAATAATTCTCCAAACTTCTCCAGGAGCACCATCTACTAACAACACGTCTAAAACTTCAATTGGCACATTGGCATCGTAAACAATATCATGACAAGTACATGGATCTCCGATCGTTGGTTTTGGATTTTTGTAAACCCCAAAATCCCAAGTTTGGTCAAATTCATTTGCTGTCAAGAGCGTAGGAATTGTTTTGTAAGTTAAGGTGTCCGCATCACTGTCTCTTGCATCATTTGATCCTTGGTCAGCTTTTGTCAATTTAAATGAACCAGGAATACTTGACATATCAATACCTACATAATAGGAACCAGGAGTCAGGTTTGTGAACGCATAATATCCTACAGAATTGGTCATTGTTGTAGTGATTACTGCATTGGTTACTCCGTTATACAAAGTAATTTTTGCGTTTTTCACTGGAAGTTCTGGGCCAACTAATGAATTGTCTTCAGGATCATAAATACTGTCTTGTATACCATTTTTGTTGCCATCATACCAAACATAATCTCCAATACTAGCAAACTGATACAAACCAGCATCATTTGTTGGATCATTTTCACCACTTGTCAAATTGATGGTTCCAGTTCTGCCAGTTGTTGTATTTGCATCACTGTCTGTTGGATCATTACCCACCATATTATTTTGTGGTGAAAGCGTATATCCAGAAGGTTTGATAAATTCTACGATATAGTTACCTGGTTTCAAATTGGTGAAACTGTAATCGCCATTTCCACTTGTGGTAGTTGTAGCAATTGAAGCTCCATCAGGTGTTCCGTCCGTGTTGTTGTCTGTGTACAAGTTTACAGTAACACCATTTACACCAGTTGTTTCATTTCCATCCTGAACGCCATCTGCATCTAGATCCAACCATACTTTGTCACCAAGGCTCGCTACTTGGTAAAGACCAGCGTCATTTGTTGGGTCATTTTCACCATTTACCAAATTGATGGTTCCAGTTCTGCCAGTTGTTGTATTTGCATCACTATCTGCAGGATCATCTCCTACTGTATTGGTTTGAGGAGAAATTGTATATCCAGAAGGTTTTATGAATTCTACGATGTAGTTACCTGGTTTCAAATTGGTGAAACTGTAATCGCCATTTCCACTTGTGGTAGTTGTAGCAATTGAAGCACCATCAGGTGTTCCGTCTGTGTTGTTGTCTGTGTACAAGTTTACAGTAACACCATTTACACCAGTTGTTTCATTTCCATCCTGAAC
>JAKQLF010000190.1 GCA_029567325.1 Bacteroidota bacterium
AGCCGTGATGGTTGGAATTGGCACACCCAATTCACAAGCAGAAATGGTCGTCCAGCTTCCTGTCCCTTTGTTTCCGGCGCTATCCAAAATTTGATCCAGCAATAAAGTGCCATCTTCATTATGGAATCGCAAAATGTCGACAGTAATTGACAACAAATAACTCGAAGCTTCTCCTTTATTCCAAGTCTCAAAAACTTCAGCGATGTCGTGTGCGTCAAGGCCCATACCATAACGCATATAACTGTAAACTTCGGCAATCAATTGCATTTCTGCGTATTCGATGCCGTTGTGGACCATTTTGACAAAGTGGCCTGCCCCACCCTTTCCTACATAGTGGCAACAAGGCTCACCATTTTCATTTTTAGCGGCAATGGACTTGAGGATCGTTTCAACATGTACAAAGGCTTCTGGACTACCTCCGGGCATGATGGAAGGTCCTTTCAAAGCTCCTTCTTCTCCACCAGAAACACCAGTGCCGATATACCGAAACCCAAGATCTGAAAGCGCTTTTTCTCTCCTATCGGTATCAAAATAATGCGAATTTCCAGCATCAATGACGATATCGCCTGCTTGCATTAATGGAACCAACGAGTCAATCACTGCATCCACAGCAGCACCCGCATTGACCATTACAATAATTTTTCTGGGTAATGCCAAGGACTTTACAAACGCTTCTAAATCATTGAATGCTTCAGCATCTGACAATTCATTGTATTTTGCTTTAGCCTTGGAAGCAATAGATTCTTCTTTTCCTGGTACTTCTCTATTAAAAATGGAAATGGAAAAACCTTTACCAGCGATGTTTCTTGCCAAACTAGTGCCCATTACGCCTAGGCCAATAAGGCCAACTTCTTTTAAATTATTCATGGAGGTGGATTCTATAATTTCTTGAATGATTTCTGTTACTGTTTGGTCAACATTGATGATGAGACCTTCTGTTGGTTGTTCGAATGCTTCAAATTGGGATTGCAAAAGTGATTCTGGCATAAAGTGGCCAGGTCTTTGACTCATACGCTTTTTGATTAATTCAAAGCTTCCAGTGAGATGTATCCAATGTAAATTTCCTATTGGAATGTCCTTGGCAAGTACAGTTCTGTATTTGTCCTTCAATGCCGAACTACAAACAACCAAGGAAGATTTTTGGAGATGTTCTTTTGAAAATCCGTTGATCGCAGCCAACCACGGCCATCGATCTTCGTCCGTCAAAGGCGTACCCGCTTTCATCTTATCGATATTACTTTGTGGGTGGAAATCATCCCCATCATAAAATGGAATTCCTAGTTGGTCAGCAAGTGCTTGCCCAATGGTGCTTTTGCCGCTACTGGCCACGCCTGTGACAATATAAAGTTGATTTTGCATCGGCCAAAAATAGACATTTCATGTAAAATAAAAATAGTCTTGGTTAAAAAGTGGGAAGGAAGATGAAGGCAGCTATCAGTTTTCAGCTTTCAGTTCTCAGTTTGTTTTAACTGAATAATAGTTGAAAATCATTCGTGAACTCGTGGCGAAAGAATTGGTGGTAGATAGTAGATAGGGTTGCTAACTGATTTTAGAGGTCAGTTTTCAGCAAAATGCAAATGAATGAAAGTTGAAAAAAATTCGTGAATTCGTGGCGAAAGAATTGGTGGTAGATAGTTGATGCAGGGTTTGATGTCAGTTTTCAGTGATCAGTTATCTGTTTTATGCAATTCACTATTTTTCAAAATTGAAAGACGCTTTGCCCAATTTCAAGCGTTTATAATTGAATAAATGAAAACAAGTAAAAAATGATCAGATTAATTAACTTTTGGATAAGCCAAGCTAAAAATGAAAAAACCAAACCAATTTCAAATCAAATAAAATTTGCATTGTTTACAGCATTTCTGATTGTTTCGATTCAGATGGAATCACAAGTAACCACAAAACGTTTTGAAATAACAACCATTGATGGTAAAAAACTTGGCATCAATCATCAAACTAAACAATCTGTGAATGCAAGAGAAATCGCATTTCTAGAAGATGTGATATCAATTGATTCTCTTAGCCCAAATTTGATTGGTATGCATATGAGCACATATGGTATACTCTCTAAAGACAATTATGTAGTATTTGATGTCAAGGACTTTACAAAGAAATGGATGAGGTCAATTAAAGTATCTAAAAATGCTATTTGGGCTATTGATGGTAGAATAGTTGACGTAACCAATAATACAGTTGCTACAATAAATTTAGAAACAGGAAAGGCAAAAACAATATTGAAATTTAAACAAATTGCATACAATGAAAGTAACCATATTATTTTTGGCTATGAATTGGATAAAGAGGATAAACCAGCAGGAAAGTTAAAGCTACTTAATCTGGACACTGGAAAATTTATTGGTTCAGCGCCAATCCTTTACAAAGCTGGAATGGAGTCATTTGAACTTTCACCCGATTCACTATTGTATGTTTTTGGCTCAGGTATTCATAAAATGAATCTTCAGACCGGCGAAACATATAGTCATATCGAAACCACCCATATTCCTGCTAAATTAGGTTTGGTATTAAAAGAAGAATTTTTAGGCCATTGGGGTACTTGGTCAAAAAGGGGGGCAGTTTACCCATTAAATTCTGAATATGTACACTTTCTTACATCCAACCTTTTGGTTGATAATGGAACTATTTACAAAGCGGATGCTAGACAATTATATGCCTTGGATAGTGCCAGTTTGAGAGAAAAATGGGTTGCAAACTTGGATGACAAGCATGTTTCATTTTCTTATCTAAGTATGGACCAAGACAACATTTATGTGCTTTCGACGGGAACAGCATTTTATAAAGGTTTGTATTTCAAGTATTCCAATCCTTATTTATACAAGTTCACCAAATCAGGGGAAAAAGTTTATGAGACGCTTTTGGATTATAAATCAAGACCAATATATTCAAACATGGACAGTACTTCAATGATAATTGGTTTTGGGGAAAAATTGGCTAGGTATGACCTAACTACAGGAGCAGTGATAAAGTTCATAACGACAGATATGATGAATATTAAAGCATTTAGAGGAAGTGCCGATTCAAGCGTGTACTATCTCAAAAATGATAAATTCTTTTGTGTCAAAGATGAACCAGAAATAATTTTTTTGTTGTCTGTTGATAAGCTTTACAAATTCAATAAAGACTTGTTCCTCACTGAAAAGATTGATGATAAAAGTTTATTTAGATCTATTGGTTCGTACAAAAACTACGAACTTATATACGGTAATAAACAATTGATTCTCTTGGATGACTATAAAAAGGTGATAGAATTTGATCAGATTGAAAAATACTACCTTTTTGGAAACAATTTATACCTTGTAGTAAACGGAAACCTTTTTTTAGTTGATTTAGATAAAGAATTGGGGCTTGTAGTAAAATAAAGAATTATAGAATCCTGTTGGCACTCAGATCATGCCTAATTTCTTCAAACATATTCAAAGCGTTATTTAAAACTAAATTTTCAAAATATCCTTTAATAATATGCGCCTTGTTTATATCATTGCTTTTTTGGCAGCATTATGAAAATCAAATCATCCTATGCTTTACAATTGGATGTGAACCAGTATTATTGCAGTCTACAGTTTAAAATACTCAAATGATTTTTGATAAAAGTTTAAAATTTAGCATATTTATTTTATGTTTCCTATCAGTGCATATGCTTTTTGGGCAGAAATTATCCATGTCTATAAAGTCTGATAATCAATCTATTAGTGATGTATTTGTAACCATAGTAGACGAAGCAGGTGTCTCATACATGGGCACGACTGACCAGAATGGAAGATTCACATATCAGTTGTCTTCACCACAGAAGATTACCATTTCTTTAGACCATTTGTCGTATGAAAAGCTAGACACAACTATCAACTTAAGCCAGGATATGGACATCAACCTTCAAATAATAGGTATTTCCTACGAGTTGAATGCAGTGAGTTTTACCAGCTCAAGAATTCATACAGACAAGGCCATCACTCTTTCACAAAAAGATTTCCTCAGGCTAGCTTCTAGTTTTGATGATCCGAGTCGGTTGGTCATCAAAGCACCAGGTTTTACTGGTTCCAATGATCAAAACAATGCCTTATCTTTCAGAGGCATGCCAAGCCAATACTATAAGTGGCAGATCAATGGCATGGATGTGGTCAATCCCAATCACTTGGCCAATGCTGGTACCTTAGCAGATGTGGCAGCAACCAATTCTGGTGGTGTCAATATGGTGAG
>JAKQLF010000195.1 GCA_029567325.1 Bacteroidota bacterium
TCTTTCCATTTGCCACTTCCTTGTACACATATTGTACAATGTTGGTTTATATTGTCAACTTAAGTGATGTGCTTTATTTTTGAATTTCTAACGCCCTTATTTTCAAACAAGTTGTATCGTGGATAAATACGTCTGTATCTATATCCTTACGGTGAAATTTTGTCCGACCATAAAAATGTCAAATAATGTTGTATTAGAGGGTGTTTTTATGGTGAAAAACAATAATTCATATTTTATGGATATAAATCTAATCCCAAAGTTCATCCATTTTCTTGCGTATTGTTTCCCTTCTTTTCTTTGAGGTTTCTTTGTCAATCCTGTATTCGCCATTTTCAAATATTATTACATCACCCTCCTTGGCGCCTTTTGGAAGATGTTTTCTGGGAATGTTTAGAAACGTCTTGTCTTCTCGTTCACAAACAGCAAACTCACCCTCAAACCTATCAATTATGAGTTGCATTACCACCCTCCTTTAAAACAATTCTTGCATGGTTTATAACCCAATTTTTTGGCTTCTTCAATTGATTTAATGTTGATCTGGTTTTGTTTCAAAGGGAGGGTATAACAGGTAGGCCTGTGTAATTTTTTAGAGTTCTTGTTGCCAATATAGCATGTTTCTCCGGGAGTTGAACCAGAACCATTATTCGCTTGAGGAAGGATCTTATTTTGAGGTGCACCATTGGAAGACTCGGTTGGTTGTTTGGTTGTTGTAACAGTGATGTTTGAACCATCGCTCTTGAAAACTATCGAACCATTCAGATCTGTCCTGTATGTCGATGCTCCAACTGATTCAATTCTCTTAATAGTTTCTGGATCCGGGTGTCCATATTGATTATTTTCACCAACGCAGATTGCAGCATATTTTGGGTTTACCGTTTTCAGAAATTCGGAAGAGGTTGATGATTTGCTGCCATGATGTGCCACCTTCAAGACCTCAGCATCCAGATCTTTGGTTTCATTTAAAATATCTTTCTCGGTCTTTTTTCCAATATCTCCAGTAAATAGAAAATCGTTTTCACCATGTGAGAGACGAATGACAACAGAATTGTCATTAATATCTTTGTATTTCTTGGCAGGTGCCAATATTTCAAAAGTTGCTTTATCGAGCGTATATTCCTGGCCAACAATGGGGCTTGTGACCTTTAGCCCTTTCTCTTTAATCAAATCTAATAGCTCATCAAATGTCTTTGTTGTACTTACAACCTTGGGCATGATTATTGTTTTTACACCAAAGGTTTGGATTATAGAGCTGAGCCCTCCAATGTGGTCCTCATGTGGGTGTGTCCCGATCAAATACTCCAATTTTGAAACACCAATGTTTTTAAGGTAATTGGTAACGATTTCACCACTTTTAGTTTCCCCAGCATCTATGAGCATTGCCAATTCACCAGATTTGATAAGAATGCTGTCTCCCTGACCAACGTCAATGACATGCACTTCAACAGCGTTTTCATCTGGTGGTGGGTTCTCAGATGTTAATACAATGCTGCTTATGGAGGGAAGATTCTGTTTTATGGTATTAGTTTGAGAACTGGTGAAATTATTATCAGTTGATGGTGAAGCCTGAATATTTGTTGCCAGATGCTTAGGACTATACAAAACATCTGCAGCCTTTTGCTCATATGATCCCTGGGCTATTTTCAGGTTCTCCGGTGAGGCTAATGTTCCTATGGCGCCAGCAACAACGAGCCAGATAAGACACAAGGCAATTGAACCAGTAACAACTGGTAATGGTTTTTTATCTTTATAAAAAGGAAACCTGTTTCTCATCTTTCCGATATTGCCAATCAATGCGACCGGAATAACAAAAAGCACTAAAACCCAGAGTGCCATTAATATATACGACAGTAATTCCATTTTCCACCTCTAAGCACGTTTGAACCATAATAATTTGCTTATTTATATCCAAATTATGATTAAATTATGTTATATGCCAAGAGGTATGTT
>JAKQLF010000197.1 GCA_029567325.1 Bacteroidota bacterium
CAATACGTTGACCACCTTCGAACAGTCCATCGGGCAGACCTTGGTGATGATGGAATTAAAAATTTGATTCCTGGTGATGCAGCATTATTAGAAAACTGTGGAATCATGGTTTCGATGGTTGATAGACCAATAAAGGCTGACAAGTTGATGAGAACTTGGACAGTAAATGGTTGGTACTGCGATACAGAATTTGATACTACGCTATCTCAAATCATCATTATTTCGGATTCGATTGCTCCAGGATTGACCGTAACGCCGTCAAATGTAACGGTAACAACTAGCGGACATGTATGCGCGGCCAACATAAAGTTGAATAATTATTTTAAAGCAACACCGACTGACAATTGTACTTCAGCGACGGTAACTGTATCCAACGATTCTTTGGGTTTGATCAATCCAGCTGCCTTTACTGCATTTCCAATAGGAATATTTGAATTGATATACACAGCGACAGACCTTGCAGGAAATTCAACTACAAAAGTAGTTGTGCTTAATGTAGAAGATAAAACACCACCAGTTGCTGTATGCATAGAAAATACAGTAGTTTCAGTAACTTCAGATGGAACAGCAAAAGTACCTGCTAAATATTTTGACAATGGAAGCAGAGACGAATGCGGAGCTGTAACATTTGAAGTAAGAAGAATGGATAGACTTGCTGGTTGTTTCAGGGACACTTCTGTTTCATGGTTGCCATATGTAGAGTTTTGTTGTCTTGACTCAAGAGCTCCAGTAATTATAGAACTCAGAGTAACTGATCAAAGCGGTAACTCCAATACTTGTATGGTCAATGTGAGAGTACAAGATAAATTGAGACCAGTACTTCAGTGTCTTGATGATGTGACCATCACTTGTAATACAAACATAAAACTTGATAGTGCGAGTTTAGCGAGCACTTATGGAACCATCACTGTGTTTGACAATTGTGGAGGTTCACGAATCAAACACTCTGTAGTCGACAATAGAGATAAATGTAATGTAGGACCCATCATCAGAAAATGGGTTGTTTCTGACGCATTGGGAATTGTAGATTCTTGTGAGCAGATTATTTATTCAGAATCAAATGACACCACTAGATTTTCTATTAATCGAGAAAATCCAGCAGATACGACGGATCACATCATTTGGCCAGCTGCAGAAGTTACCTTAAATGGTTGTGCAGATCCAAATTCACCAACGCTCTCGCCAGATGTTTTGGGTAAACCAATCATCTTATATGATAGATTTTCTTGCGGTAATATAGCAATGAGTCCTAAAGATGAAGTTTTCACCTTTAATTCACCACTTCCTGGTTCGGCTCAAGCTTGTTTGAAAATCAAGAGAACATGGACTGTGATCGACTGGTGTCAACAAGGTAGTGTTTCAAGACCATGGACGTTTATTCAAATTATCAAAGTTGAAAACAATGTTGCACCAATGATTTCAAGAGCAATTGCATTAGACAGTTGTATAACATCAGCTACTTGTGACACATTGGTACGTACGAGATTGGAAGCTTCTGCAACAGATGATTGCACTGGAAATATGAGTTGGACATATAGCATTGACATCAACAACAATAATGCAGGTCCTATCGGAGGATTTGATATCGTTAAAACAGGAAGCGGTACAAGTATCAATGCGAGTGGGGAATTATTACCGCTTGGCACACATAGAATTGTGTATACATTTAGAGACCTTTGCGGCAACACGACTAGTCAAAGTGTAGTATTCACTCTCAAGAATTGCAAAAAGCCGACACCTGTTTATTATGATGGTTTGGTTTTTGGACTCACAAGGATGAACGGCACTGGTATGGCAGTCACATGGGCCAATGATTTTGATTTAAAATCAGAAGCACCATGTGATGCAAAATTGTACTTCGCATTCTCAGAAAACATTGCAGATAGTGGTTTGGTATTTACATGTAATGATTTAGGAACAAAGGTCATTAAAGTATATGTAGGTGCTGAAGTATCTCCAGGTATGATTATTTGGAATTTTGCAGATGTTACCGTTTCAATTCAGGACAATGGCACTCCCAAGGCATGTCCTAATCCTACAGCAATGAATACAGTAAGAGGCCAGCTCATAACCGAAGTAAATGCCAACCTCAAAGGCGCAGTAATAGCATTAGATGGTAACACATCAGAAAGATTGATGACAGATGATAGAGGTTTATTCTCTTTTGATCACGTGGCTGCAGGAAGAGATTATATGCTCAAGCCTGTAAAAGATGACGATCACGCAAATGGTATCAATACCTTGGACTTATTACACATACAAAGACACATCTTGGGTATGTCTGCACTCAGATCTCCTTATAAGTTGATAGCAGCAGATGTTGACAAAGACAGTAGGGTTGGTGTGAGTGACTTGGTAGCTTTGAGAAAATTGGTTTTGAGATCAACTGATAGATTCGAGAAGAATACTTCTTGGAGATTCATTGACAAAAACTTCCAATTCAACGACCCTGCAGAAGCATTAAACGAAGTATTCAGTGAGCAGTATGAGATCATTAACCTTGCTGAAAATATGAAAATTGACTTCATCGCTGTAAAAGTAGGTGACGTAGATGGTACAGCTGCAACCAATGCAAACACTTCAACAAAAACAAATGCAAGATCTGGACAGAAATTGGCATTCAATGTCAACAACAAAAATGTTTCTAAAGGTGATGTATTTGAGGTGACTTTGAGTGTTGAAGAATTATCTACTGTCTTTGGAATGCAATATCAATTAAACTTTGATCCAAACAGTGCTGAACTGATTGATGCAAAAAGTTTAGTAAATGGTACTACATCTCAAAACTACAATTTAGCTGAAGCTGCAACTGGTAATATTTACTCTTCATGGACGGCTCCTTATGGCCAGGAAATGAAAGATATGGTTACCCTTACATTCAAAGCTAAGAGAAACCTCAACACAGCTTCATTACTTTCATTTAAGGATGAATTACTTACAAGTGAAGCATATGACGAAAATCTGGAAGCCGTCCAATTGGAAATAAGGAACGGTGGCAAAGTAACAGAAGGATTCAACTTATATCAAAACAACCCGAATCCATTCAACGACTTGACTTCAGTGAGTTTTGATTTACCAGAGGCAATGAATGCAAGATTTACGGTTTTTGATGTAACTGGAAAAGTTGTAAAAAAAATCAATCGTAAGTTTGAAGCGGGTAAAAATACGATCCAAATAGAATCAAATGAATTGGAAAATGCGGGAGTTTATTTCTATTCATTGGAAGCAGGTGGATTCAACGCAACTAAGAAAATGGTAATCCTTGAGTAATCTCGGATAACCATCTACAATAGAAACATTTTACTGTTTTGAGTTATAAAAACTCCCCGGCTTTTGGCTGGGGAGTTTTTTGTTTTCTATCGAATTTGAACAGCCTTTAACTAACAATCAACCAAGTTTACCGCTACAGCCAGTCCACCTTCTGAAGTTTCTTTATATTTTGCATTCATATCTTTGGCAGTTTCCCACATGGTATTGATCACTTGATCCAAAGGTACTTTTACATCCTTTGCATTGGTATTGATGGCCAATTCAGCAGCATTGATGGCTTTGATGGCACCCATTGCATTGCGTTCAATACAAGGAACCTGGACTAAGCCACCTACAGGATCACAGGTCAAACCTAGGTGATGTTCCATGGCAATTTCTGCTGCCACCAAAACCTGGTCTACATTTCCACCAAGCAGTTGACATAAAGCGGCAGCAGCCATGGCAGAAGAGACACCAATTTCAGCCTGGCATCCTCCCATTGCTGCTGAGATAGTAGCACCTTTTTTAAAAATACTACCCACTTCACCCGCAACCAACAAAAAATCAATGATTTCCTTATCCGATGCTTGATGATTTTCTATGGTTAAATAATACATCAAAACTGCAGGAATGACTCCAGCACTACCATTGGTTGGCGCCGTTACAACTCTTCCCAGCGAGGCATTTACCTCATTGACAGCCAAAGCATAACAACTGACCCACTGCAAAATTTGCCTGAATTTCACCTCAGAATTCCTGATACTTTGAATCCACTGTTGCGGATCTTTGTATTTAGAATCACCTATAAGATTAAGATGTAAATCAAAAGCTCTTCGCTTTACGTTGAGCCCACCAGGCAAAATGCCTGAACTGTGACATCCCAAATACATACTTTCCAACATGGTATTCCAAATGCGCAATAAATCCTTTTTGATCTCTGCTTCCGCCTTCAAAGATTTTTCATTTTCCCAAACAACTTGAGAAATGTTTTTACCTGTATGATGGCAATGTCTTAATAAGTCTTTGGCTGTTTCGATGGGGAAAGGGAAAGCTGTTTGTCCATCAGGAATGTAAACATCATCTACATTTTCCTCTTTCGCAATAAATCCGCCACCTATAGAGTAATAGGTAGCTTCATGAAGGATATAATCAGCAAATGCTGAAAACTTTATCCCATTTGCATGGAAGGGAAGAAAATTTCTATTAAATATGATGTCTGTATCGGGATTAAAGGGGATGAATTTTAGTCCGCCTAAGTTCAGTTTTTGATCCATTTTGATTTCTGATATAATAGATCCAATTGACGAAGTATCAATGGTTTCTGCATCCAACCCCATCAATCCAAGCATAATTGCAAAATCAGTCGCATGACCTTTGCCAGTCAATGAAAGCGAACCATATAAATCAATTTGCACACTTTTGGTTTGATCAAAAACCTGTAGCCTATCTAAGTCTTTTAAGAATTTTTGTGCAGCCCGCCAAGGCCCCAGTGTATGAGAACTTGATGGTCCTACACCAATTTTCAGCATATCAAAAACCGAAATTTTTTCGCTCATTCAGACTGATTTAATTGAATCTTCTAAAGTACAAATTGCCTCTTTAGCAAGTAAATCTAATCACTTGATAAGATATACTGAAACAGATTTGAAGTGAATATAAATTTTCAGAATACAGTTTTCAGAACACTACTTAAAAGGTAGCAGTAAAATAAAAGTAATGAACTAATAAAAATGAAGGATTTGATGAGAAAAATTGGTTTCGAAGGGGCTGGATGAAAGATCGAAGATTTAACACATTCGATCTTTGTGCATCTACCCAAATGAATGCTTTAAGATTTAACATATTAAATCAGTCGTAATGGGGCACCAAAACTAAAGATCGAAGATTTAACACATTCGATCTTTGTCCATCACCCCAATTGAATGCTTTAAGATTTAACATGTTCAATCAGTCGTAGCGGAGCACTAAAATTAAAGATCGAAGATTTAACACATTCGATCTTTGTACTTTACCAACCAGGTTTGTGAATTTGGAAGATGGGATATAAACTTTGTAAAATTAAATAGGGATTGTAAGTATAACCTACAATCCCTATTTTAAAGTGGGAGATGAGGGGCTCGAACCCCCGACCCCCTCGGTGTAAACGAGGTGCTCTGAACCAACTGAGCTAATCTCCCTTTTATACAATAATGCCTTTCTTCAAAAGCGAGCGCAAATATAATACTAATTTCATATTTTCAAAGAAGCTGAATTAAAAATTTCTGAAAAGATAATTTTAGGCTACAAAATGACAAAAAGTATAGGTGGCAGCAAGACAGTAAATTCAGGACTGAAAAGAAAGCAATTTGCTTTTTACTGTGAGTGTTACCCATATTTATTCGAGCAGGTATTACAGAGCATGCTGTGTCCTCAACACTTTTGTCATTTAATATCCAACACTTTACGCCCATTTACCATTCACTATTTACAATTTACTATTCACTTAAAAAGCTGCTCTTCTCAGCCGATCATTGATTGCCAAACCTAAACCTTGATCTGGAACCTCCTCAGCAATGATGACTGCAATCTGCTCATCTTCATCCAACAACCTCAAATAACTAAAAACATTTTTTGCGGCTGCCCGCAAGTCGCCTTCAGGAGATAATATTTTTGTAAGAAAGCCTTTAGGATATTGGGATTCATTGGAAAACGCTAAAATGGCCACTTTTTGATCACCAAAACTTTCAGCCAAAGTCTCTAAATTACCCAAATACAATTTCTTTCTCGGTGCATAATGGGACAAAAGCATTCCCGGTGCACTTGGGTTAGAGGTGGATTGATCTTTGATACTTATTGGTAAACCATACTTTTTAAATGAATCTATCTCAAGGCCTCCTTTGCGGTGTATCACTAAGCTTCCATCATTGTCCAAAGAAATAATAGTACTTTCAAGGCCAACATCACAAGGTCCTCCATCTAGTATATAATCAATTTTATCTCCCAACTGTTTTTCGACATGTTTGGCAGTAGTAGGGCTTATATAACCAAATGGATTTGCACTTGGAGCAGCAAGTGGGAAGTCAAGTTGTGATAAAAGCGATAAGGTAATTTTATGGTTTGGAATTCTTACAGCAACTAAATCAGAACCACTGGTCACCAAATCTGAAATCAAAGGTTTCTTTTTGAGTAAAAACGTTATTGGTCCAGGGCTGTGGTCAATTGCAATAGCTTGGAAAATGTCAGGAATAAACTCCACATATTTTTCAACGACACTAAAGTCTGCAAAATGCAAAATCAAAGGGTCAAAATGAGGTCTGTTCTTGGCTGTGAATATTTTAAGAACGGATTGTTCGTCAAGGGCATTTCCTGCCAATCCGTATACCGTTTCAGTAGGAATTCCTACCAATCCACCTCTTTTTAGCACAGAGGCTGCAAAATTAATATCTGTTCCGATCACGTGGCAAAGTTAGTGCTTATTAATAAAGTTTTAGTCTGATTAATCTGTAACTTTTTACAATCGGATGCCTGAAAAGTCTTCTATCCACCTCAGTCTCAGCTTTGCAACGCTACAGCTGCCAAGTTTTGCTTAATCAAAAAATGGTTAGATTCCTAAAAATGATGGGATTATGAAAATTTCGGCCGACAATATATCGTTGAATAGTTTTATAGCTTTGTTAACAAACGTATCTTTGTGTTTTTCGTCAAATAGATATCGTTTGACATTCAATTTCTTAAGTTTTATGAGGCATCTATTGATCATCTTTGGAATACTTACATTCACAGCAACGGCATTCTCACAAGGTTTTGAAGAAGAGTTGGGTTTTAAATATGTAAAGGCTGAATATTTACTCAATACCCAAAGATATGAGGATGCAGTAAAAGAACTCAATGACATCATCAAACAAAACCCAGAGTACAAAGACGCCTTGGTGATGAGAGGCGAAACCAAATATAAATTGGCGGCGTATAAAGGAGCTAAGATTGATGCAATGCAAGCTATTGAGTTATCTGGTGTCACCCCCACTGCTGCGAGTATTTTAGGAAGAAGTGAATATGCAATGGGCAATTATGACGCTTCGCTCAATTCTCTCACAACGGCAATTTCACTTGGTCTTACAGAAGAAAAATTATTTCTTGAACGAGCGGATATTTATATGCGCAAATCCATGGCTGTCAAAGCTTGTGAAGACTGGAAGACTGCTGCTAGAAATGGCTCAACGACGGCGGCAATCAATGCAAAGAAAAATTGCGGGCTCGACCTACCAAGCAGTATTGTTACAGCCAAACCAAACGTGGATGATAGCAATATTCTAACTGATAATACACAATCGGGACCATCTGATTCTTCTATGGCCGATACAAATAATGGTGTAGGTCAAGAAAACACGGGAACAACTACTTCACCGGTGCAAAATACTGACGAAGAATCAGACTCCACTGTCATCACCGAAAACAATACACCAACTTCTTATTTTCCAATCCCAGAAGAAAACAATACACCAAATGAAATTGTCATTGACGAAGACCTTACATTGGCCATCATTGGGCAAGGCCTGGGTTTACGCAGAGTTTTGGAAAGACCCAGTATATTAATATTATCGGATGTAGAGGGAGTCGTAGCAGTTGAGATTTGCGTTAATGAAAATGGAAGAGTTGAATATTCTGAATATAATGCAGCTCGGTCAACCATAGATACAAAGAGTTTGGTTTCACTTGCAGTAAGGAAGGCAAGCGAGTTTTGGTTTGAACGCAATGATTACCCCAAACAATGTGGTTTTATCTATTTTAAGATCAAGGGTACTTAGTCTTTATAACTTTTAGGAAACAGTATGATGGGAGAGCGCAAGTATAATAAGGCAGTTTTATTGGTTGCTTTATTGTATATATTATTCTCTGGGTGCAGAAAAGAAGACGTATATTTTACAGGTGATGCCCAATTAACGGTTTCTACAGATACCCTTTATTTTGATACTGTTTTCACGACCATTGGTTCGGCAACCAGAATCATCAAGCTATATAATCAAGAAAATGAACCAGTACTGGTGGATATCAGTCTGCAAAACGGCGATGCTTCCTTTTTTAGAATAAATGCTGACGGATTTTCAGGCAATGTTTTGAAAGATATTGAGATTAGAGCACAAGATAGTATTTACATCTTCGCCGAAGTCACCATAAATCCTGATATGGCCGTCAGTGAATCACCCTTTGTAATTGAAGAAAATCTCATCATTACACAAGGAGGAAAAGAGCGCAACATCGTCTTTACAGCTTGGGGCCAAAATGCAAACTACATTTCAATGGCTGGAACTTTTGGCCTACTCACATGTGACAATCAATCCTTGGTCTTTGATGATCCCAAACCCTATGTCATTTATGGTATTCTCGTCATTGATGATTGTTCTTTGGTGTTTCCAAAAGGCGCTAAAATCCATATCCATGGAGGAATTGCCGCCACTCCCGAGAATCAATATTACAATGATGGTCAGATCATAGTTTTGGAAAATGGCAAATTAATAGTTGATGGTACCTATGAAGAGCCAGTCGTCATCCAAGGTGATAGACTTGAACCGGCCTACGAGGAGTTAGAAGGTCAGTGGGGTGGTATCAGGATTTTCCAAAGTAGCAAAGGTAGTTTTATCAATAATGCAATAATCAAAAATAGTCTGGTCGGGGTTTATGTGGATTCTGCTGCCGAATTGACGATCAAAAATACGATTGTAAAAAATACGAGCGGATCGGGCATCATTGGTTATCACAGTAAAATACAAGCGGACAATTTGCTGATTTACAATAACGGCGGAAGTTGTTTTCAAGGCAGTTATGGCGGAAATTATAGTTTTGCCTACAGTACATTTGGCTCTTACGTAAACCAAAATGAAGCTATTGCAGTCAATAACAAAAAATGTCTTGACTTAGCTTCTGATTTTAGTTGCTCAGTTTTGGTCGCTGTAAACCCTTTGAATATTAGCCTCACAAATTGTATTATTGCAGGTGCTAGTAATGATGAAATTCTATTGGATGATTTTACTGGTGATAAAAACAAAAGTGACTTCACTTACACGCTTAAAAATTGTATAGTCAAAGTCGCTGACCTTTTGAAATCAGATCAATATCCCAACTTTTTTGAAAATTGTGAAGGATGTTATAACTTAAAGCAAAACGACAAACTTTTTTTGAATCAACCTTTAGATGATTACAAATTGGATACTTTGTCGGTTGCTTTAGATAAAGCGCTTTACTTACCTGCTTTCCCAAAAGACATCATTGGCAAAGATCGTAATAACCAAAGCCCTGATATAGGATGCTTTGAATTATAAACAACTAAAAACGAGTATTTTGAAAATAGGAATAACCATTGGAGATTTTAACGGTATAGGACCAGAGGTCATCATCAAAGCTTTATCAGACGAGCGTTTTGCCTCAAAGTTTACGCCCATCATTTACGGTTCATCAAAGGTGATGGCCTATCATAAAAATATAGTAAACGATGTAGAACTTAATTTCTTCAACATAACCAGTGCAGAAAGGTCTTCTAAAGATAAAATCAATGTAATCAATTGTTGGGATGAAAATGTAAACATTACCCTTGGCAAGGCGACATCAGACGGTGGTAAATACGCTTATATTGCACTTGACAGGGCTGTCCAAGACCTCAAAAATGGTTTAATCGATGCCTTGGTTACTGCACCAATCAATAAAGAGGCTATGAAAATGGCAAATTTTCCATATCCGGGTCACACCGAGTTTATTGAAAATGCGTTGGGTGGTAAAAGTTTGATGATGATGGTCAGTGAAGACTTGAGAATTGGGCTTGTAACCAACCATTTACCCATCAAAGATGTTGTTGAGAAAATCAACAAGAATACCATTTTAGAAAAGTTATTTTCTTTTAATAATTCTTTGTCCACAGACTTTGGTATTGATAAGCCAATTATAGCAGTGATGGGACTCAACCCACACTCGGGTGATAATGGAACTATCGGTAGGGAAGAAGAAGAAATCATCAGACCAGCAATCATTGAAGCCAAAAAAAGCGGCATTCTGGTCACAGGACCTTATAGTGCTGATGGTTTCTTTGGTGGCTCAATGTTCAAAAGAGTAGATGGTATTTTAGCAATGTACCACGATCAAGGATTGATCCCATTCAAGGCATTGACTTTTGGAACGGGCGTGAATTTTACAGCTGGACTCAATCAAATAAGAACATCACCGGATCATGGTACGGCTTATGATCTTGCTGGAAAAAATGAGGCAGATCCTGGTTCTATGATAGCGGCCATCTATAAGGCAATGGAAATTTATGCTTTCAGAAAAGAATATGTAGACCTCCGTAAAAATAGCCTGAAGAAAAAAGAAAGGCCAATGTACACTGAAGAGGAGGACGAAATATTGGAAGAAGCTTGATCTTTGCCAATCAAGCAAGCACATTTAGTGCCTGGTTCCTAATCACATAAAGAGAGATTGGTTTATTGTAAATTGTTTTCTCTTTTTTGTCTATTTATTTTCAGGAACCATTGTTTTCTCTTGCAGAATCCACTGGCCTTGACTTATTTATGATTGACAAATTAACTATGAATGAATCAATTTTATGAATAAGCTGAGGTCAAAAATACGGTTTTTCTATGACTTTGTCAAGACCTGTGATGAAACTAAGTACTTATTCTCCCACATTTACTTATATAAGCCAAAGAAAATAGCCGAATAGGTTGTATTTTTGCATTCGTTTTGAAAATATCATAACAAAACTTTGTTTATACAATATAAGATTGTGTATCAAAACATTGATTTAGTCATTATAAGTGGGACGTGATGTCAAAATATAGAGAATTTAAACAACTTAATCTTCCGGAAATAGACCATGAAATACTCCAATTCTGGGAAGAAGACCAAGTTTTTCAAAAAAGTATAGATAGCAAACCAGCAGATAATACTTTCGTATTTTATGAAGGACCACCTTCAGCCAACGGACTTCCAGGTATCCACCACGTCATGTCAAGAACTGTAAAGGATATCTTCTGCCGTTTTCAAACAATGAAAGGCAAAAGAGTTGAGCGCAAAGGCGGCTGGGATACACATGGTTTACCTATTGAACTCAGTGTAGAAAAAGAATTGGGCATTACCAAAGAAGATATTGGCATCAAAATTTCTGTTGATGACTACAATGCGAAATGTCGTGAAGTTGTGATGCGATATAAAGATGTTTGGGACAACATCACTAAAAAAATGGGATATTGGGTCGATCTCAATCAGCCATACATTACATTCAAAAACGAATACATCGAGTCGGTCTGGTGGTTATTGGGCCGTCTATATGAAAAAGGCTTACTTTATAAAGGCTATACCATTCAACCATATTCACCAGCGGCTGGCACTGGTTTGAGTTCTCACGAGCTCAATCAACCAGGTTGTTACAGAGATGTCACGGATACAACCGTTGTAGCTCAGTTTAAGACCATTCCGTCATCACTTCCGGCTATCCTAAATGGCTTTGGAGAAGTATATATTTTGGCTTGGACAACTACGCCCTGGACTTTACCATCAAATACGGCATTGACGGTAGGTCCAAAAATCGAGTATAGTTTGGTAAAAACATTCAACCAATACACTTTCGAACCCATCAATGTGATTTTGGCCTCTGCTCTTGTGACCAAAACATTCAGCGGTAAGTTTGTTGCCGTTGAAGATGATGCTGCCTTTTCAACATTTAAAGAAGGCGATAAAGTACCATATAAGACTGTTGCAACGATGTCTGGATCTGATCTTTTGGGTATCCGTTACGAACAGTTATTACCATTGGCATTGCCTTATCAAAATCCTGAAAATGCATTTCGTGTCATCGGTGGCAGTTTTGTCACCACAGAAGATGGAACGGGAATAGTACATACAGCACCAACCTTTGGTGCGGATGATGCGCGTGTTGCAAAAGAAGCCGTTCCAGAAGTGCCGCCTATGTTAGTTTTGGACAGCAAGGAAAATCCAGTCCCTTTGGTTGACCTTCAAGGAAAGTTTATACAAGGCCTTGGTGATCTTTCTGGCAAGTATGTTAAAAATGAATATTATGCTGATGATCAGGCACCAGACAAATCTGTTGATGTAGAAATTGCCATCAGGTTGAAAGAAGAAAATAAAGCTTTCAAAGTTGAAAAATATGTGCACAACTACCCACACTGTTGGCGTACAGATAAGCCAGTGCTCTATTATCCAATGGATTCTTGGTTTATCAAAGCATCTGCTGTCAAAGAACGCATGACAGAACTCAACAAAACCATCAATTGGAAACCAGCTTCCACAGGAGAGGGAAGATTTGGGAAATGGTTGGAAAACTTGCAGGACTGGAACTTATCAAGATCCAGATATTGGGGTATTCCGCTCCCCATCTGGCGTACTGCAGATGCTTCCGAAGAAATCTGCATCAATTCCATTGAGAAATTGAGCGAAGAAATAGCAAAAGCAAATACAAAACTGGGCTTTGATCAACAAGTTCCCAAAGATCTGCACAGACCTTATATTGATCACGTGGTATTGGTTTCATCAAAAGGAGAGCCCATGAAACGCGAATTGGACCTCATTGATGTTTGGTTTGACAGTGGTTCGATGCCCTATGCACAATGGCATTACCCTTTTGAGAATAAAGAAAAGATCGAAAATAGAACTGCCTTCCCAGCTGATTTCATTGCGGAAGGAGTCGATCAAACCCGTGGTTGGTTTTATACCTTACACGCTATATCAACCATGGTTTTTGACAATGTAGCTTTCAAAAACGTAGTTTCCAACGGGCTGGTTTTAGACAAAAATGGCGTGAAAATGTCAAAGAGATTGGGCAATGTAGTTGATCCTTTTTTGACCATTGATACACACGGAGCAGATGCAACAAGGTGGTATATGATTGGCAATGCACAACCATGGGACAACCTTAAATTTGACGTAGAAGGGATAGAAGAAGTAAAGCGCAAGTTTTTTGGCACGCTTTACAACACCTATTCTTTTTTTGCGCTTTACGCAAACATCGACGGATTCACATTCAATGAAAAAGAA
The DNA here is from genome assembly GCA_029567325.1 of Bacteroidota bacterium. Lineage (GTDB taxonomy): Bacteria > Bacteroidota > Bacteroidia > Chitinophagales > Saprospiraceae > JADKBO01. The sequence goes on from JAKQLF010000197.1 coordinate 13,264, forward strand.
ATTGCCATTGAGGAAAGACCAGAAATTGATCAATGGGTTATTTCTTTACTCAATTCATTGATTAAAGAGGTAGATCAAGATTTTTCTGATTATGAGCCAACAGCAGCAGTAAGAAAAATTCAGATTTTTGTCGACGATCATTTGAGCAACTGGTATGTGAGGTTGTGTCGACGTAGATTTTGGAGGGGTGAATACAGCGATGATAAAATTGCTGCCTATCAGACATTATTTGAGTGTTTGATGACTTTATCCAAGTTGATTGCCCCAGTTGCACCGTTTTTCAGCGATTGGTTGTTTAGAAATCTCAATCAAGTGGCTGCAATTTCGACTGTATCTTCAGTTCATTTAGATGATTTTCCTGTTGCTGATGCAAGTAAAATCAATAAAGATCTAGAACAAAGAATGGAGTATGCACAGCGCATTTCTTCATTGGTTTTGAGTTTAAGAAAGAAAGACAACATCAGGGTGAGACAGCCGCTTCAAAAAATACTGATTCCAGCGTTGAGCGAAGATTTTGTAAACAAGGTAGGCATGGTTGCTGATTTGATCAAGGCAGAAGTCAATGTGAAAGAAATAGAATTGCTTGCGGACACCACAGGTATCATCAGCAAAAAAGCTAAGGCAAATTTTAAAACACTAGGAAAAAGACTTGGAGGCTCCATGAAGGCTGCAAGCCAAATCATTGGTAATCTTTCTCAAGCAGAAATTGCCGGAATCGAAAGGACTGGACAATTTGATTTAAACATAGATGGCCAGCACTTTGAACTCACAACAGAAGATTTTGAAATTGTTTCTGAAGACATCCCTGGATGGCAAGTAGCAAATGACCGAGAAATAACTGTAGCCTTGGATATCACCATCACTGACGGATTATTAGCCGAAGGCATGGCACGTGAGTTGGTGAATAGAATTCAAAATATAAGGAAAAACAGTGATTTTGAAGTAACAGATAGAATTGTGGTTTCACTAGAGGATCACCCTGCTTTGAGGCCAACGATTGCAAGTTTTGCTTCTTATATCAGCAGTGAAGTATTGGCAGATGATTTGATATTGATAGATCAACTCAAAGAAGGAGAATCTGTTGACTTGACAGAAGAACTAGCTTTGATGATCGCTGTAAAAAAATCCAATTAAAAATAAAAAGTAGGCTGTCTTGATGGGCAGTAACCATAAAATATAGAAATTACCAATTATGAAGGTTTTGAAATTTGGCGGTTCTTCAGTGGGTTCTCCCGAAAGTATTAAAGGCATCATTTCCATCGTACGAGATAGGATAGCCTTAAATGAAGAGATCGCCTTGGTCTTCTCTGCGTTTAGCAAAGTTACAGATCAATTGATTGAAATGGGCGAATTGGCCTCCAAAGACAAAGATTATGACCACTTGTTAGATCAATATATCAAACGGCATGATGAGGCTGCAAAAATTTTAAATGGTAGTGAATCATTGCTCACTACACTCTCAGAAAATCATGCCCATCTCAAAAACCTACTTGTAGGAGTGCGTTTGGTAAGAGAAGTTTCTTCTCGCACCATGGACTATGTTTTGAGCTTTGGAGAAAGAAATAGCAATTTGATCATTGCTGCAGCATTGCAGTCTGCAGGGCTTCCAAGCCTTTTTGTAGATGCAAGAGACATTATCAAAACCAATAAAGAATTTGGTGCGGCTAAAGTAAATTTTGCCATCACGAATGAAAAGATAAAAGCTGCCCAATCAACTTGGAAAGGCATGGTGCCCGTGGTAACAGGTTTCATAGCTAGCGACGTTGGGGGACTTACAACGACTTTAGGTCGAGGCGGATCTGATTATACTGCCGCCATTTTGGCCGCTGGTGTAGATGCTGAAGTTTTGGAAATTTGGACAGACGTGGATGGTGTGTTGACTTCTGATCCTAGAAAAGTTGGTAAAGCTTATACTTTACCAACCTTGAGTTATGCAGAAGCAATGGAAATGTCACACTTCGGAGCTAAAGTCATTTATCCGCCGACCATTCAACCAGCATTAAGTAAAGGCATTCCGATTTACATCAAAAACACTTTTAATCCAACTTTTCCGGGCACATTGATCAGTAAAGAAGGAAAGGATGATTTTCCATCGATCATAAAAGGCATCACTGCCTTGTCAAAAACATCGTTGTTGAGACTTCAAGGAAGTGGCATGATTGGTGTGACAGGGATTTCTTCAAGACTTTTTGGTTCTTTGGCCCGTGCAAAAGTCAATATCATCCTTATTACTCAAGCTTCTTCAGAACATTCCATTTGTCTAGCTATCGCTGAAAAAGACACAAAAACTGCTGTTGAGGCTATTGAGGAAGAATTTGAAAAAGAAATTGCTGCTGGTGCTATTGATCCAACACTTGTGGAAAAAGGACTTACAGTCATGGCAATTGTAGGGGAGCGAATGAAGCATACTCCAGGAGTTGCAGGTAAACTTTTTGAATCTTTGGGTAAAAATGGTATCAATGTTATTGCCATTGCACAGGGATCTTCAGAACTCAATATTTCTTTTGTCATTGATTCAAAAGACGAGTCAAAAGCTTTAAATGCCATCCATGATTCTTTCTTTTTATCTGATAATAGACGCATCAACCTATACTTGGTTGGTGTAGGACTTATCGGAAGTACTTTATTGCAACAAATAGAACAACAAAGAGAAGAGTTGATCCGCAATTTCCAGCTAGAAATCAATGTAGTAGGAATAGCCAATAGCCGTAAAATGTGCTTTAACCCGGATGGTATTGCGCTCAATGATTGGAAAGCTACCTTAGAAAGGAGTGAGCTTGCCTCAAGCCCAAGCAGCTTCGTCAAACACATGACAGAACTCAATCTATCTAACAGTGTTTTCATTGATTGCACAGCCAATAAAGACGTACCATTGTTGTACGATGTGATTTTGAAAGCGAATATTTCCATTGCAACTCCCAATAAAGTTGCTACATCTTCCTCATATGCCAAGTACCTTGAGCTCAAGAAATTGGCAGCGGATCGGAAAATACATTTCAAGTACGAAACCAACGTTGGTGCAGGATTACCAGTGATTTCCAGTATTCAGAACTTGATAAATAGTGGTGACAAGGTCCACAAAATTGAAGCTGTGGTTTCTGGTTCATTATCATATATTTTCAACAATTTTGATGGAAGTAAGAAGTTTAGTGATTTGGTGATGGAAGCCAAAGAATTGGGATATACTGAGCCAGACCCTAGAGAAGACCTCAGTGGTGCAGATGTCAAAAGAAAGTTGATCATCCTTACCCGTGAAATGGGATATGCCATTGAAGCTGATGAAGTGGTGGTTCACCCAATTTTACCAGACGCTGTCATGAATGCTGCAGACGTTCAAGACTTCTTTGTCCAACTCAAGGCACACGAAGATTACTTCACTAATATGATTGAAAAAGCAAACAGTGAAAACAAGGTGCTTCGCTTTGTAGGAGTGACAGAAAATGGAAAGGCCTCTGTGTCTTTACAGTTTTTGGGGCAAGACAGCCCTTTTTATAGCTTAGCCAGCAGTGACAACATGTTTGTAATTACTTCCAATCGGTACAATAAAAGGCCTTTGAAGGTGAGTGGTCCTGGGGCAGGCGCTGAAGTTACTGCTGCAGGGGTATTTGCAGACTTATTGATGATGTTTTAAGGATCATTTTTTATTTACATAATTGTTTGATATTCAAATATATATAAAATTTTATTAGTAAATTCCGAATTTATTACTATGATATTTTAGTGATAAGGGATTTACTTAGCAATAATTTATTATATTTGTTTTTTAGACATTCAGATCTATATTGAAAACTCCAATTTGACAAGAAATAAATTCCTATGAAGAATTTTATCTAAGCTTAATCGGAGCAAAAATTGTATTTTTTTTTATTAATCATATTAAACTAATTACTATGAAAAAAATGCTTCTATTAAGTGTATTATTCCTCACATTTCTCAGCTGTGGGAAAGACGATGAAGACGGTGGTGGCTCTTGCACCAACGCTGATTTAATTGGTACTTATTCTGGAAATGCCGAATGCGATGGGGATACGCCCACTGCAGCTGATGTTATGATTGTAGATAGGAGTGGAAAACTCTTTTACATTGATTCTGATGGGCAAGAATATGCTATGACGGTTGATGGGTGTAAGTTTACCATCCCTAAAGTAGACATCATTTTTGCTTCGGTTTCTGGGTCTGGCACCTTAAATGGGAAAGAGCTTTCAACTTCTTTTGTTGTGGAGTTGATTGGCATAAAAAGTACTTGTAAATTTAAGGGTACAAAAAAATGAAAGTAACTATTTAGGTGGGTGCTTTCTTTTCAAAAAATCAGGAAATTTTTCGTCAATCGAGGCTCTTTTGAGCAGTAATAGCAGCGCTATTGCGACAAAAACAGCCGAAGAGTCACGGAAAATTGATATTTTTTGAATGAAATTGACTCCACCTAAATAGGTACAAAAAAAACCAATTTGATAAGGAGAGATTTAAGAAGTTTCTCCTTATCTTTTTTCTAAATACTCGTCGAGGTTCAAGCTAAATTCAATCTATGATAAACTAAATGTAAAGACTTTCTTTATCCAATTATTTATGCAATTTGATTTTGTTGCCATTCATTTCATGGTCCCAAACACTAGAATGGTTTGAACAAAGTTACTATGAAGAGTTTTCTACTGGATTAAATGGAGCCAAGCTGTTTTATTTATTTAATCATGTTAAACAAATTGCTATGAAAGAAATGCTCCTACTGTGTTTACTAACACTTGCTTTTTTGGGTTGTGCAAAGGAAGCAGAAGATGGAGGTCTGTGTACGGCGCCTGATTTTATTGGCACTTATTCTGGCACAGCCGCATGTGATGGAGACACTCCTTTTTCTGCGGACGTTACTATAGAGGAAAGAAGTGGAAAACTCTATTTAGTTGACTCAGACGGTCAAGAATATCCTTTGAATACCAATGGATGTAAAATAAGTACCCCTAAGATTAATATTTTAATAGCCTCTGCTTCAGGGACAGGTAGTTTAAATGGCAAAGAACTTTCTACCTCATTTGCGGTCAAAGGCTTTGGCTTGGATAAATCTTGCACATTCAAAGGGATCAAACCTTAAAAAAGAAAGATAGATGAGAGAAGATTTGTAAATTTTCTTCGCTTATTTTCCTATAAGCTCGTCGAGTTTCAAGCTGAGATAAGCCATTTCAGTTGCAATTTTGTTCCAGCACTTGCGATATGACTTTTCTTCTTCTGCAGTTCCGTCAGCACCTTTTGGGTCAGTATACTCCAACGATATACGTTTGTTGAAGCCAGGTACAAAAGGACATGATTCACTGGCATGGTCACAAACCATGATGGCGATTGACCTTTGAGGTAAGCTTGGATATTCATGTGTTTTGGAAAAAAGCGTAATCTTTCCATCAATTATGATGCTGCCATCATTTTGATTATCCAAGTTAAGACCCAAAGATTTAAATAAAGATTGAGTTTGAGTGGGAATATGCGTTTTTTCTGTGCCACAAGAAAACACTTTCACTTTGTCAATGCCGACTTCCTGTAAAAATAACTGTAGGCTTAGTTGTGCAATTTGGCTTCTTCTTGAATTATGCGTGCAAACAAAAACCAAGTTTGCGATTCCATCTTGTTGTATGGCTATAATTACCTCCTTAGCGATGCTGTCGAGAATTTTAAATCTGGATTCTTTGAGCTGATATACCTGAGGTAATACAGTATTTAACAGCAAGGCATAATTTTCTGACATTGGCTTTTAAAAAGCAAGAAGAGTGAAAAGAAAAGGAAGTTTTATAATGAAGGAGATTTAGGCAGAAAAACTAGTGCCGCAACCACAACTTTCCTTTGCGTTTGGATTATTGAAAACAAAGCCACGATTATTCAAACCATCGTGCCAATCTATTTCCATTCCCAATAAATAAATAGCATGGGCTTTTTCCATGAGTACTTTCACACCACTAACTTCGTATACCTGATCTTTATCTTTTTGCTCATCAAAGCCCAAAACATATGAAAACCCACTACAACCACCACCTTTCACACCTACTCTTAAACCGTAACTTTCGGGAACATTTTGTTCCTTGATGATTCTGGTAAGTTGAGTGATCGCACCTTCAGTAAGTATAATTGGATTTACTTTAGTTGTGTTTGAAACAAGTACATCTGTTATTTCGCTCATGATATTCCTTTCAGCTAAAATTATTATTTATAATAAATCTAAACACAAAGATAGGCATATTAGTTCTTACTTTGCAATACAAAAACATTCTTTCTATATGGATACCATTTTGGAAATAATCAAAGTCACTGTACCGGCTTTAATCGTATTTCTTACTGTCAAAACTTTGCTTACCAATTATTTGAATGCCAACATACTATTGGAGCAACAAAAAAATATTCAAAATGCACAAAAGGATAAAACAGCTTTGAAACTTCAAGCTTTGGAAAGACTCATAGTTTTTTTATAAAGATCAAATCCATACCAAATGCGCATGAGACTCGAGGTTCCGGAGATCAATGGCAAGCAATTGGCAACAAGTATGGTCATTGCCATCAATCAGGAATTTGACCACAATATTTCACAACAACTATTTGTTTCTTCGGTCCTTTGGCAAATCATCACAACGGCCAAAAATCAAACGATTGAAATTATTTTGAAGGCAGCTGCTGATATCAAAGCAGAAGATGATGCTTCTCAATTGATGTCAAAGATTGATCAATATTTTTCTAGTTTGTCCATTTTGCCCATGGACAGTGCCAAACTAGCTATCAGAAAAGAATATGAGTCGTCAGGTTTTTAAAGTACCTTTTTGAGTAAAAACCTCAAGAGCACAAAAACAGCTACCAAAAGCAATATAAATTGCCAGAAAGGCATGTAGGTAAAGACAAAAATGTTGGTCTTTTCCATGATCCAGAGCAACAATAAAACTATACTGATGACCAACATCAAAGAGCTAAGTTTATTAAAACCTGGTATCAAATCCAAATCCACCGTTCTTCTGATAATGGATATGGTAAGCAACATGGAAATTATTGGCAGCACCTGTGTAAATATATTTGCTTCCATAATACTTCCCCTTTCAAAGAAAAATAGATAAATACTCAAGCTTATAGCAAATAAACCCGGAATGGTCACGGCATAAATCAGAAAGGAGTATAAATATTTCCATGGCGACAAATGCCCTTCTCCTTTGCCGAAAATACTTGCAAGTAATGCTGTCAGAGGAGTTGCTATAAAATAAAATAAAACAACAGATGCATTCTGCGAACACACTTCAAAAAATTGGGCCAGTGTCATATAACTATATTTTCAATCTAAGATAAAGAAATTATAAAAAGCAACTATACATCCAATCGCTGTTCTTCTTCAGGATAATTTTTTATGTAAGCGACAATACAACAAAAAATGAGTGGAAGTAAAGTAAGTGCAGGAGTTTTTTGAGGGAAAATTGGTGTCAAAGCAAACACGGTCAGAATTCCCAGGATGGCCAACAAATAACGGGCGTATCTTCCTTGGATAAATGGAATTAATAAAAATACAGGACTGAGCCATATCAAATTATAATTGGCTTTTGTAGCTAGGTGGTCTGTGCCAAACCACATAAATGCTATGATGATACTTGCCAATCCAAGAATCGCAAATACGGCATTTGCAATGATAAATGCAATAGGTTTTTTAATAAGAAAGCTCATCAGTAAAATAACTAATCCAAAACTGGTAAACACAGTGAATGGATGCGAGAAAAATGACTTTTCAATTATTTCGCCGGGTTCTGCTTCAAAAAATAAAATTTCTTTGCTTGGCTCAAACAAGTATTTGGTTGAGGAATCAACGGTTGCTTGTGCAAAATACTTTTGTAAATAATCGGGCAAAAACATTTGCTCTTCTTGAGTTGCTATTTGATCGGCTCTAGAACCAATGATTAAATCAATTCCAAATTTGGACCATTGCATTTGTCCCAAGTATTGATGAAGCAATGTTCTGAAACTAAAATTATCGGCTTCTCCAAAATTAATGGTCGAACCACTGTTTTCTATAAACTTGTCTTTGATTCTGGTTGCACAATTATCATAGAAAAAATCATATTTATATCCCCTGTTTTCCATCAAAGCATTGGTCTTGAGGCTTTTGCGCAGGTCATTTTTTTCTTTGGAAGTCATATCTATCACTTGCTCAGATACACTTCTTTGCTCGTATTGGTATTCCTGTAAAAAATTACTGAAGGGTGCAACACTCAAAATATACAATAATTTTCCTCTCAGGAATTTTGGATAAAAGTTTGGAGTATTAAAATCAAATGTTCCGTAGTTATAGGAAAGGTCAGTTTGTTCGGTAGAATCTACAATCCTGATGGCACTATGACCAAAAATGGAATACAGTTCTTTTCCTGGATCAACAGTAATCAAAGAAACTCTCAATTGATGTAAGGTATCCTGAGATTTCATTTGGAAAAATAAAAAAAAGCATATTCCAAATAATAGAAATGTCTTTATGCGCATAATCTACTTTGTGTTTGTGATCAATTCACGATGACCAAAATTGGGTTAATAAATAACTAAATCCTCATTTGTATACTTACAATCACCCAAGAAGATGCAAATTTGTAAGAATTTTACTAAAGCAGTTCATTAGATGCAAAAAAATAACTTTAAAAAAATTATAATTTATCCGTTTATCGTTTGCAGTTTTCTATGCTTATCATTTTCAGCGGCTGCTCAGACTAAAGTCACAAAGATTACGTGGAAAACTTTATCCGATGTATATTTTAAAGAGGAATACAATAAAGAATTTGACTTCAATGTCATGGTTCCTGTATTTGGTGCAAGTGTAAAATCTCTAGAAGGCAAAATTGTAGAAATTGAGGGTTATACCATACCCATTGATGAAGTGGGTTATGAAAACATGATTGTACTTTCAGCTGTTCCCTACTCTCAATGTTTTTTCTGTGGTCTATCAGGTCCAGAATCTGTCATGGACATCAAGCCAAAGCAAAAAATCAAAGGTATAAAAGTAGATAAAAAGCTACGCTTCAAAGGAAAACTAAAGTTGAATTCCAAAGACATGAGCCAACTCAACTACATTCTCACTGAAGCAGAATTGGTCAATCCATAATTATTTAATTTCCCCATCAACTCTTATTCTCTCAGGTCTGCTGGCCAATTCCCACAATAAATGAAAGGCATGTCTGCCGATTACTTCCATTTTATCATACATGATTTTGTCTGGAGTATCTGTTGGTTGGTGGTAGTCTGCATGTACCCCACTGAAAAAGAAAATAGAAGGAATATCCTTTTTGGCAAAATTGTAATGGTCTGATCTAAAATAATACCTATTGGGATCATTTTCATCATTGTAAGTATAGTCCATCACCAACTTGCTAAAATCGTTATTTACTTTTTCGTTGATTTTATGTAGATCTGTAGAAAGCCTATCTGAGCCAATCACATAAATGTAAGACTTCTCTTTTTGAGCAGCATATTTATCATCTTGTCTCCCCACCATATCTATGTTGATATCGGCAACCGTCTGACTTATGGGTACAATTGGGTGCTCGGAATAATATTCCGAACCCAATAAACCTTTTTCTTCTCCTGTCATCCAGATGACCAAAATGCTTCTTTCAGGTGCGTTTCCTTCCTTTTTAGCTAATGCCAAAGCTTCTGTAATTTCCAAAAGTGTAGTTGTACCTGAGCCATTGTCATCAGCCCCATAATAAATAACATCTCCTCTTTGACCTATGTGATCGTAGTGAGCTGAAATAATTACGTATTCATCCTTTTTACTTTTTCCTTCAAAATAGGCTGCGATATTTCTACCTTCAATCAGTAATTGTTTTTTGGTGAAGTCTGCTTTTAGTGAGGTAGCATAGATAACTGGACCAAATTTTCCTTTTTTAGCCATTTGATCTCGGGCAGTCTGGATTTTTTCTTCGCCCCCTTCGCCAATTATTGCTTTCGCAATATTGGAAGAGACATAAATGACATTTGGGCTATTTACTTTTTTACCCACAACATTGTCCAAAGTAACATTGGGTGATAAAACATATCTTCTCTTTTCATTGAGAGTAGCCTTGAAATCAGAAGGCAAAACCAGAACTAGCTTCACACCTTTTTTCTGTGCCAGAGCTATTTTTTTCTCCAAGGTCCAGCCTGCTGGTTTGGTTGTGCCAGTCAATTTATAAATACTATCATTGAGCATTGGCTCTCCTTCATTAATGAGAATGACCTTGTTTTTGACTTTCTTTTTCTTGTAATCTTTCTGGTTTTTTTGATCAATGCCATAGCCCAAAAACTGCACTTCATCTGCTGTAAAACTTGGAAGATCGTTGTTGTCTTTGGGTATAGAAATGAAATCCCAAAGATTTCGGAAAGTTTGATCTCCTATACTAAGTACTGTTTTATCCCAACTGGTGTAGGTCAATGCGATTGGTTGAAAATAATCAGTCATTCCTTTTGGTGGTTTTACATCCCATTTTTTTAACTGTTCTTTGATGTATTCAGCGGCGAGCACATTTCCCTCAAATCCAGTCTCCCTGCCACCCATTTTATCAGAAGCGATGATGTGTAGGTGTTTATTCATCTCTGACTCAAGAATGGTATTCGCATATTTGACACTCAATACACTAGCATCGGTAATCTTGGGCGTAGACAAATCAGGTTTGGTCACATTGCTAATGTATTGAGCTTGTATAGAGCTGACAATAAAAAACAGCGCAAAGCACATAATCAACTTCAAAATTTGCATATCAACAGTTTATTATTTTTAACGATATATTTCTGGATTTATAATACCCATTTTGGCAAAAAAGTGCCTGAAAGAAACATTTAAAACACCAAGTCCATAAATAGTACTTCGTTTGAAATTGATTGAGCTAGCCTCTTTAAAATATTTGGTAGGACATGTGACCTCCGCAATGTCTATTCCTTTGTACACAATTTGAGACAGCATTTGGTTGTCAAATACAAAGTCGTCTGAATTGGCATTGTAGTTGATTTGTTCCAAAACATTTCTTCCAAAAGCCCGGTAACCAGTGTGATACTCCGACAGTTTATAATTGATCAGGAGATTTTGGGCAGCAGTCAGAAATCGATTTGCAATGTATTTATACATAGGCATTCCTCCCTTCAAAGCGCCTTTCCCAAGGATCCTCGAGCCAAGTACCACATCATATAAACCCTCACCTATGATATTGACCATCGTAGGAATCAATTTTGGAGTATACTGATAATCTGGATGAAGCATAATGATGATATCAGCTCCAACTTCCAGAGCTTTATTGTATAATGATTTCTGATTCCCACCATACCCTTTATTGATTGTATGTACAATAATGTGATTTATACCCAATTCTTTTGCAAGTTCAACGGTGTTGTCTTTACTTGCATCATCGCATAGAATTATTTCATCCACAATGGACATTGGCACTTCATCAAGAGTTTTCTTTAGTGTTGCAGCTGCATTATAAGCAGGTAAAACAACAACTACTTTTTTATTCTTATACATCTTACTAGCCTATAAATTTAATGGTTTTTTCATTGGAATAGAGATTGAATAATGTAGAGAAATGCAATTATAAGGTATGAAATATAAATATTTCTTAGTTTTAAGATTTTAAAGAACTATTTATGAATCTTTTGTTTTTAAATGGCCTTCTTAAAGGATTCTTCTTTAGGCTCCGAGGTCAATACTTAGTTCCAGCTAAGTTTTTTAATTTTTTGGCACATCTATCTGACTTGTCGCGATTTATAAATACTCACAAAACTATTGAGTATTGCGATTTCTACACCAGAAAACGTGATTATGACAAAAGACTACAAATGTTTGAATACCTCATCACCAAATACGATTTGGACGCGCCGCTCGATTACATGGAATTCGGAGTTTCAACAGGGATTTCATTCAAATGGTGGGTAAATAAATTAAAAAATCCTGAGACCCGGTTTTACGGCTTCGATACTTTTTCTGGTTTGCCGGAAGATTGGGGACCATTTAAAAAGGGTGAAATGAATAATGGAAATGTAGCTCCAACCATAGAGGGAGATAAGAGACATTCATTTTATCAAGGATTATTTCAACAAACCTTGATACCGTTCTTATCCAATCAAAAATTATCAAGAAGAAAAGTCATTCACTTGGATGCAGATTTATATTCTTCTACCTTATATGTATTGACCTTGATGACACCATATTTGCAGAAGGGAGACATTCTTTTGTTTGATGAATTCAATGTGCCAATGCACGAGTATAAGGCTTTTAAGGAGTGGACAGAGGCTTTTTACATCAAATACGAAGTTTTGGCCAGTGTCAACAATTTCTATCAAACCGCCTTTATGATTTTATAAAATAGAATTATTTGGCGAAATGGTATTGAACATTTAAATGCAAATACAATATTGGAAATCTCCCGTCTCGAATTCTAAAAATATTATTGTTTAAAATTGGCTCATTGGCCATATTTCGTGAGGAATATAAGCCAGTGCCTATGCCCATGCCAAATCGTATAAAGCATTGTGGCACCAATCTGATATAAAAGTATCCCTGGCCAACAAAACCATTTAGCGCGTATTTACTTGTGCTCGATACTTTTTCTGTGAATTGACCTTGTGCATGTAAAATTTCTTCCTCGGTAGTGACAAAAGCTTTTCTGGTATTATAGGCAAGTCCGAGTGAAACACCACCCGTACTGCTTCTTAAAGCATGAAAAAGAATGCCCGGACGCCACCGATATCCAAGTTTCTTGGTGTCTGGTATAAACCCAATTTCATTTGTAAAGGAAATTGTATTTGAAAAGCCATAATCAGCACTTATCTGAAAGGCTGGATAAATGTTTAGTGCAGCCGATGGAGTGAATCCCAAAGAAAAACCTTTGAGTGCAATTTTCTTGGGTTTTTCTACATGTTGACCAAATAGCACAAAGCTGAAGCAACATGTAAAAAGTAAAAAGAAGGTTTTTTTCATTTACAGTAAAATGGTTTTCAACTGTATAAGGGATTGATTTTCGCCATACTGAAATTGATATATTTCCTTTTTGCCAACAGCCAAAATCAAACCATTGTGTATGATAATGTCATAACATTGGCAAGTATTGACCGTGGTGATTAAGGCGGGTATATTTTTTTGTGAAAGATCAAATATTTTCATTCCGTGTTCCCCTTCGCAGACATACAAACGGTCTCTATCGATGCTAAGTCCTTTCGGGTTTTTCATTTCAATGGTGGATTCCAAAAATGGCTGCTCAGGATTGATCACATTGTAGGTCCTTAATTCATTTATTTCAAAAGTTCTGGAACATGGACCTCCAGTTTCATTTCTGGAACTCAAGGTTGCATAAGCATAGCCATCATTGGCAATGACGGGATCGCAAGGTTCAATTTCACTTCCAAAACTAAAATACTCAGTGGCGCTTTTTCTATTCGGAATTCCTTGATTGTCAATCGCATATATGTATAAAGTAGTCTGGGATCCAATAAATAAAAGCCCATTATTGTGATACAGATTTTCAATTTGAAAACCAACCATTTTTTGATCGATTAGTTTAGGCTTTGTTTTTTCGGAAATATCAAAAGTTGATAATTCTTCTTTAGAAACGGTATACAATTTATTCCCCACAGTCAGCATGGTGCTATAGGATCCCGCGATGCTAGAATCGTTACTTCCAATTTCACTATTTCCTGCAAAATTTGTATCGCAAGCATAAAAGGACAATGCCATTAAACAGATAAAAAGATTTTTTTGGATGTTCATTTTTACTTAATTATTGGTGAAACATTTGGGATTTTCTAAAGTCTTTTCTTCCCAACCAAGGACAATACCTTTCCCGCCTTTGGCACATTCAAAATCTCCACTGTAATTGGGTGGAAATAATTCTTCAATCAGGGAGCTTTTGAAATGATTGGAAATATGTGTGAGGTAGCTGGGTTGCTTAATATCACTGATGTCAATAACAATCAAATGCAGGGTGTTATCAGCAAATAAAATGTCTTTGTCAATGGTCAGAATACTATTTCCTGGAATATTAATAAAACCAACATTTACAGGCGATGTAGGGTCTGTATTGTCATAAACGTGGATTCCCTTCAGTCGTTCATTGATCAAAATGTAGTTTTTGTAAATCAAAATATTTCCTCTATTTACAGATGGCTGTGTTGGTAAAAAACTTATTTTACTGAAATCATCAGGATCTCCGTAAATAGGCGCCATACCCTGCACAACTACTTTTTCTTCAGGTATGCATGATGCAACAAATACAGACATACATAATATGAGGATATTTAATCTCACTTTTTTACTATTACTTTAAGAATGAACGTATTAGTGTGAAAAATGTATTGGTTTACACAAGGATTTTAATTTCTCCGTGATGGTATTTCACAATTCTTCCAAAATCATCTTTCAATTCAAGCTTGCCATCTACACCTACTTTAAGGAGTTCTGCACTTTTTTTTTGTCCATCTACCTCAAAGTATACTTCTTGGTTTTTGTTCCATAAAGCGTTATTATACAATTCATCAATCAATTCAAAATTCCTTTCTTTCAGTAACTGATAATGGAGATTCAATTCGTGAAAAAAACTTTCATATAAATTTTCTAGAAGCACCTTTTCTGAAAGCCCATTCAATAATAGCGAAGTGGGATTGGGAATTTGAGGGTCAAAAGTGGATTGCAAAACATTGATTCCTATGCCTGCAATCGCCACTTTATAAGTATTACCAGTCAGTATATTTTGAATGAGAATACCACTAGTTTTTTTGTTTTCAATGTATATGTCATTTGGCCATTTAACAGTAACGCCGGAAATACCTCTTTTTTCAACAAAGTTTTTTACGCCCAAAGCGATGGCTTTACTCAGGTAAAATTGCTCAGATGGTAATAAGAAGTTTGGATACAAAATTACACTTGCTGCAATGTTCTGATGTGCCATTCCTTGCCAAACTCTGCCATATTGTCCTTTTCCCATAGACTGAAAGTCAGCTGTAACCACAGTTCCTTCAATTGGATTGGTTTTTGACAACAATTCAAGAGCGAAATCATTGGTCGAATCTATAGTCTCAAAATGCAGCCTATTTTTGCCAATAATGTTATAAGATGGTAACATTTTGTATTTTTGATTCGTAAAAGTATTTATAAATAAAGAATAAGTCATTTGAAGAGAAAACAAAGTGCAGTAAAGGTAAAAGAAGATGAAGTCCTCAATTCTCTTATCGTAGATGCCATTCAAGATATAAAAGGCAAAAATATTGTAAAAATTGACCTCAGAAGATTGGGAGAAGCTCCGGCAGATTTTTTCATCATTTGTGAAGGAGAATCAACAACTCAAATCCGGGCCATTTCCAACAACATTTTTAAAAGAGTCTCAGAAGAACTTGGTGTAAAGCCACAACACCGTGAAGGAGTAGATTTATCAAAATGGGTTTTAGTTGATTATTTCAACACCATTGTACATGTTTTCTATCCGGAAACTAGAGAGTTTTATGATTTGGAAGATTTGTGGAGCGACGCAGAATTGATTCCAATCGAAAATATTGCTTAATACAGAACGAATTGCATTTCTATGCGTTTGTACTTAACATTCAAAAGATATAATGGAAAATAACGAAAATAAACCACCAAAGAAGTTTCAATACAATTCCTATTGGATTTATGGTATTGTCCTGTTTTTGTTGCTTGCGATCAATGTGATCTTTTTGGCAAATAGAAAGACCAAGGACATCTCAATCATGGATTTTGAACGTATCGTCAAAGCTGGTGAGGTTAAAAATGTAAAAATTGTCAACGAAAAAGTTGTCAATATTTTTATCAAAGACAGTGTGCTTGCTCAAAAATATCCCGATCTCAAAGACGAGCGATTCAATGATGTAAATCCTCAATTTACTTTTGAGGTAGGTGATGTAGGTGTTTTTGAAGAAAAACTCATCAGTCTGAATAATGAAGGTTATCCAATAAATTACACGTTCGAGACCAACACCAGCTGGTTTGGTCCTATTCTATCCACGCTCATTCCCATCCTACTGTTTATAGGTTTATGGGTATTGATCATGAGAAGAATGGGCGGCGGCGGCGGCGGTGCCGGTGGGCAAATCTTCAATATTGGAAAGTCCAAAGCTTTGCTTTTTGATAATAATGCTAAAGTAAATATCACTTTTACGGATGTTGCAGGTTTGGATGAAGCTAAGGAAGAGGTGATGGAAATTGTAGATTTCCTCAAAAATCCGAAAAAGTATACCGCACTTGGAGGAAAAATACCAAAAGGTGTATTGCTTGTAGGCCCTCCGGGAACTGGTAAAACACTTTTAGCGAAGGCTGTAGCTGGTGAAGCTGGAGTACCGTTTTTCTCAATTTCAGGTTCTGATTTTGTAGAAATGTTTGTTGGTGTGGGTGCTTCAAGAGTGAGAGACCTGTTCAAGCAAGCAAGAGATAAAGCACCTTGTATTGTTTTTATTGATGAGATAGATGCAATTGGTAGGGCAAGAGGAAGAAATGCGATCCAAGGTGGTAATGACGAAAGAGAAAATACACTCAATCAGTTATTGGTAGAAATGGATGGTTTCAGCACTGATAAAGGGGTCATCATGATGGCAGCTACCAACAGACCAGACATTTTGGATAGTGCTTTGATGAGGCCGGGTCGTTTTGACAGACAAATCTCCATTGACAGACCAGACTTAGTGGGTAGAGAAGCCATTTTCAAAGTGCACTTAAAATCGATCAAGACAGCTTCTGATATGGATCCAAAAATTTTGGCCGAAATGACGCCAGGTTTTGCAGGAGCAGAAATTGCCAATGTTTGTAATGAAGCAGCTTTGGTAGCCGCAAGAAGAGGTAAAGAGGCAGTAGACTTGGATGATTTCAACTTTGCTTTGGATAGAGTTATAGGCGGCTTAGAGAAGAAAAATAAATTGATTTCTCCAAAAGAGAAAGAGATAATAGCCTTCCATGAAGCAGGACACGCAATATGTGGTTGGTTTTTGCCACATGCTAGTCCATTGGTAAAGGTCACGATCGTACCAAGAGGTCCGGGAACTTTAGGATATGCTCAATACCTACCCAAAGAAGAATACATTACCAGAACAGAGCAGTTACTAGACAGGATGTGTATGACCTTGGGAGGGCGTGCAGCTGAGAAAATCATTTTTGATAAAATTTCTACAGGTGCACAAAATGACTTAGATCAAGTTACAAAAATGGCCTATAGCATGATTTCTATTTTTGGAATGAACGAAAAGGTAGGTAATGTTTCTTTCTATGGAATGTCACAAGACAATTTCAATAAACCTTACTCAGATGACACTGCAACTTTGATAGACAATGAGGTAAGGAAGTTGATTGATACACAATACGCAAGAGCGCAAGCTTTACTTTCAGATAAAAAAGACGAATTAGTAAGATTGGCGACTACATTGATTGATAAAGAAGTTTTATTAAAATCTGACCTTGTCCGGTTAATTGGATCAAGGCCATTTGAAGATGATTCGCAGATTACAGTTTCTGGTATTCCGGTTGTAGATACAGCCGAAAATCAAACCGTGAGCTAGTTTGTTTAAAATCTAACAGAAAAAAATTATTAAAATTTTACTCTGAATAAGGAAAATGATACCTTTGTATCACTATGAATAAATAGAGATAATTTTTCAATTGGTTTTTTGGGGTTATGCAGGGTGCTTGTCTTTCAGACGGCATCCTGTTTTTGTTTGTAGTATATCCAAATCAATTTGCCAGCGTCTTTTGGCAAAACCTACACAATGTCAACCATTTACGAAATTTTCAGATTAATTCTTTCCTTTCACAACAAGGAAGACACACGATCATAAATTAGTCAATTTGGGTCTTTATTTAGCAAGATATTAAGATTTTTTGTCGGGTATTTTTTGTATTTTTGCACACTATTTTTGATGGACATAATCATTGACACGCTTGTGTAAGTATTATTCGTTCATTAACGACACAAAAACAATTCAGAGATTTAGGAATGAGCGAAGAAAACAAAAATCCAAATTCGGAAAATTACGGCGCCAATAATATCCAAGCGCTTGAAGGACTAGAGGCTGTGAGAATGAGGCCAGGCATGTACATTGGAAGTACAGATGCAAAAGGTCTTCATCACTTGGTATGGGAAGTGGTTGATAACTCTATAGATGAACACCTTGCGGGATATTGTACTCAAATAGATGTTTTCATTCATCCAGATAATTCGATTACTGTAAAAGATAATGGTCGTGGTATTCCTACTGGTATACAAGACAAACTTAAAAAGTCAGCTTTAGAGATCGTTATGACGGTTCTCCATGCTGGTGGTAAGTTTGACAAAGACACATATAAAGTCTCCGGGGGTCTACATGGTGTTGGTGTTTCATGTGTAAACGCACTTTCATCTTACCTAAGGGCAGAAGTACACAGGGAAGGTAAAATTTTCGAGCAAGAATATTCAATCGGTAAGCCTTTGGCTCCAGTCCATGAAATCGGAATCTCTGATAAAAATGGAACGATAGTTACATTCAAACCTGATGCTACTATTTTTGAATCAACAGTTTATGAGTTTGACGTACTAGCAAAAAGGCTAAAGGAACTTGCCTTTTTGAATAAAGGTTTGTATTTGCAATTGACCGATGAAAGAGAGGTTGATGAAGAGACTAAGGAGTTTAGAAGTATAAAATACCACTCAGAAGGAGGTTTAGTCGAATTTGTACAATATCTAGACAATTCCAGAACAGCGCTTTTGGAAAAACCAATCCACATTTCTGGTAAAGAAGAAAATGTAGAAATAGAAGTTGCTTTGACTTACAATACCGGTTATCAAGAAAACATCTTTTCTTTTGTAAATAACATCAATACGAGAGAAGGTGGTACCCATGTAGCAGGTTTTAGAAGGGCACTTACGAGAGTGTTTAAGCAATATGGTGATGACAATGGTTTATTTACTAAAGCAAAAGTAAACATTGCAAGTGATGACTTTAGAGAAGGACTTACTGCAATTGTATCGGTGAAAGTACCAGAGCCACAATTTAAAGGACAAACCAAAGGAGAACTTGGTAACTCTGAAGTGACAGGGATTGTCTCCAGAGCAGTTGGTGATGTGTTGAAATTCTTTTTAGAAGAAAATCCAAACCAAGCTAAGAGAATAGTAGAAAAAGTAATCCTTGCTGCTACAGCCAGACAAGCTGCTGAAAAAGCAAGAGAAATGGTACAACGCAAATCAGTTTTAACTGGTAGCGGTTTGCCAGGCAAACTTTCTGACTGTTCTTCCAAAGACCCTTCTATCAGTGAGGTATTTTTGGTTGAGGGTGATTCTGCGGGAGGTACCGCAAAGCAAGGACGTGATAGGAATTTTCAAGCCATTCTGCCTTTGAGAGGTAAAATCCTCAATGTAGAAAAAGCCATGGAGCATAAGATTTATGAAAATGAAGAAATCAAAAATATCTTTACTGCTCTTGGAGTAAGCATCCAAGTTGTCGATGGTGAGCGCGTGCTCAATATGGAAAAACTGAGATACCATAAAGTAGTCATCATGTGTGATGCCGACGTCGACGGTAGTCACATTACGACACTTATTCTTACTTTCTTCTTCAGATATATGAAACCACTTATTGAAGGAGGATACCTTTATATCGCTGCGCCGCCATTGTATAGGGTAGCGAAGGGTAAAGAATTCAGATATTGTTGGAATGATGATGAGAGAAAAGATGCCGTTGAGAATTACAGCAAAGGAAAAGAAAACGACACTTCTGTAAAAATCCAGCGATATAAGGGTCTTGGTGAGATGAACGCTGAACAATTGTGGGAAACAACAATGGATCCTACAACCAGAATTTTACGTAAAGTGAATGCCGATAATGCCATTGAGGCGGATCATACTTTCTCTATGTTGATGGGTGATGAGGTACCTCCAAGAAGAGAATTTATTGAAGAAAATGCCAAGTATGCCAAAATTGATGCTTAAAATCGCACATAAAAACTACTAACTAACCGACAATTCCGAAAAAGATGGGTAAAAGGATTCATATTATTGAATTTTTTATTTATACCCAGTCTAATTAAATGACAACAAAAGCAACACATTCTTGTTATATTTGTGAGGCTAAAATGTTAAACAACAGAAATAATGGATAGCAAAAAATTAATATATCTGGATAATAATGCGACTACTCCTTGTGATCCAAGAGTCGTAGAAGCAATGATTCCTTATTTTTACGAAGTACCGGGCAATGCTGCAAGTAGAAATCACCCATTTGGATGGCAAGCGGAAGAAGCGGTAGATTATGCTCGTGAACAGGTAGCTGCACTCATCAATGCAGATCCTAAAGAGATCATCTTTACCTCAGGCGCTACTGAGAGTGACAACTTGGCACTGAAGGGTGTTTTTGAGATGTACAGTTCAAAAGGCAACCACATCATTACCACCAAAACAGAACATAAAGCAGTTTTGGATTCTTGCCAGAAGATAGAAAAAATGGGCGGTTCAGTTACTTATTTAGATGTGAAGAACGATGGTTTGGTAGATCTGGCAGATTTGGAAGCAGCAATCACTGATAAAACAATCATGGTTTCTATCATGTGGGCAAACAATGAAACGGGTGTTATTCAACCAATGAAAGAGATTGGTGAGATCTGCAAAAGAAAAGGTATTCTCTTTATGAGCGATGCTACTCAAGCAGTTGGTAAAATACCAGTTGACCCAAGAGCTGTAGGAGTACATTTGTTGGCGTTTACAGGTCATAAAATGTATGGTCCAAAAGGTGTTGGAGCATTGTACGTTTCACGTAAAAATCCAAGAGTCAAAGTAACTGCGCAAATGGACGGCGGTGGTCATGAAAGAGGCATGAGATCAGGTACACTCAACGTGCCAGGTATAGTTGGTTTTGGAAAAGCTGCCAAAATAGCTAAGGAAGAGATGGCTTCTGATACTGCAAGAGTAAGTAAACTAAGAGATAGATTGGAAAAGTCCTTGATGGAATTGGAAGAAACTTACATCAACGGAAACGTAGAACATAGAATGCCACATGTAACAAATATTTCTTTCAAACATGTGGAAGGAGAAGGTTTAATGATGACATTCAACCAAAATATTGCGGTTTCATCTGGATCAGCTTGTACATCCGCTTCACTAGAGCCCTCATATGTACTTGTTGCACTCGGTTTGGGTGATGATTTAGCACATTCATCTATTCGTTTTAGTTTGGGAAGATTTACAACTGATGAAGAAGTTGACATTGCAATTGAAATGCTGAAAAAAGGAGTAAATCACATGCGTGAGTTGAGTCCTATTTGGGAAATGTACAAGGAAGGAGTCGACTTATCTCAAGTTGTCTGGTCTGAGCATTAATCAAAAGGGAACTATTAAAATATAACAATCGTTTACAAAAATATAAACTACAAATAAAATGGCTTATTCAGAAAAAGTGATCGAACATTTCAAGAACCCGCGTAACGTAGGTACACTGGATAAAGATAGCAAAAATGTAGGTACCGGTTTGGTAGGTGCACCCGAGTGTGGTGACGTTATGAGACTACAAATAGAAGTAGATCAAGCTACAGGTGTGATCAAAGATGCAAAATTCAAAACATTTGGTTGTGGTTCTGCAATTGCTTCTTCTTCATTGGCAACAGAATGGCTTAAGGGCAAATCAATAGATGAAGCATTGACCATAGATAATATGGCCATTGTTGAAGAATTGGCTCTACCACCTGTAAAAATTCACTGCTCAGTCTTAGCAGAAGATGCAATCAAAAGTGCCATAGCAGATTACAAGCATAAAAATCAAGTTCCTGCTGAGGCGGTTCTTGAGGATGCGAAATAAAAAATAGAAAGAGAAATATGTTGTTTGTAGCTAACAGTGCAAAAGAAAAAATTGCTGAGCTTTACGAAAAACAAGGTCTTGAAGAAAATTACTTTGTAAGAGTTTCTGTGACCAGTGGTGGTTGTAGTGGACTTACTTACAATTTGGATTTTGATAATGAGAACAAGCCAAACGACCAGATATTTGAGGACAACGGAGTCAAGGTCGTTACAGATTTGAGAAGTTTTCTGTATCTGTGTAATACCACACTTGAGTTTTCAGGTGGTTTAAATGGTAAGGGCTTCTTCTTCAATAATCCAAACGCTTCAAGAACTTGTGGTTGTGGTGAGAGTTTCGCGGTTTAAGCATATGCTTTAAAAAATATAAAAGCCCTGTTCAATCTTATTTTTGAACAGGGCTTTTTTTATATTATTATCTCGTTCTAAAATCTATAGGCTCCTTCCAAGTTGATGCCTGATACAAATAAATCGGTCTTTATTTTACTCGTTTTCATGATTTCAGCAGCTTTTGCACCTATGGTGTCAGCCATCAGACTATCTGTGCACATAGCAAACATGGAGGGGCCGGCACCACTTATGGAAAATCCCAAAGCACCTTCTTTCAAAGCCATTTCTTTGACATCGTAGAAATTAGGTATAAGGTGCGCACGTTGTGGCTCGACAATTTCATCTTTCAAACTCCTACCTATGAGATCAAAATCTGAGGTAAACATTCCGGCAACAAATGCAGCCAGATTCCCTGTTTGACTAATAGTTGATTTGAATGAAACCTCTTTTTTAAGGATACCTCTTGACTCCCTGGTTAACACTTCGATGTGTGGATAAATCACACAAACAAATAGGCCCTTTGGAATAGGAAGTTTTTTTACATCAAGGCTTTCATTATCGCGAATCAAAACCATTCCACCCAAAAGAGAAGGAGCAACGTTGTCTGCATGAAAAGCGCCATCAGCAATTTCTTCCCCTTCCACAGCGAAGCGAAGAATATCGTATTTACTCAAGCCTGTTTTTAGAAATTCATTTACACCAAAAACACCACCAACTGCGCTTGCGGCTGATGATCCAAGACCACTACCAAAAGGCATTTTCTTGTGAATCTCCATTTCCAAAGGAACATCAAGTGCACCTAGCTTTTCCAATAATCTGTGGGCTGAGTATCCTGCGGTGTTTTTCAAAACATCCATTGGCAATTTACCCTTTGCCCCTGTAATCTCTGTAATGACAAGTCCAGGTTTACTACCTTCTCTGATGATGATTTCATCACCCGGTTTATCGAGTGCAAAACCCAAAATATCAAAACCCACCGCTACATTCGCAACACTCGCCGGTGCGAATACTTTAATTGCTTTCGCCATATTCATTTACTGGTTTTCCCAATTCTGTCAAATCCCCATGCAAAGCAATGTTCGTTTAAAAATATTTTGAACAAGTGACCCAGATAGAGGTTTGCTTTATAATTCCCATTTATACCATACTGAAATAGAATGATGAAGGTCTTTGGCATGTATTCTGGACCTTCTTTATTTTGTTTGGCATAATTGAGGCAAAAGTAAACAATTGGATTTCGTTTTTTAAGTTATCTGTTTAAAATCCATGGAATTCTTTCATCATCTTTTGAGATTTTAGAACTCACCGTGAAAAATTATCCCTATTTTTAGACCATTGATTCAATTCAATAAAACCATTAAAAAAATACAATGAATACTAAATTTCAAATTCTACTCACTTGCCTAGTTGCTACCTTATTCATTTCATGTAATAATGAGAAAAAAACGGTTGTTGAAACTCCAAGTGTAAGTGGCACGATACTGCCAAGCCCAGCCAATGGAGGCATCCACTTACCAGAAAACTTTGGAGCAACGGTAGTTGTCAGCGAACTTTCTGGTGGTCGACACCTCACGGTAAATGAGAATGGAGACATTTATGCGCATTTACACACTGCATATAATGGTAGTGGCATTGTTGGTTTAAGAGATACGAATGGTGACGGAAAGGCAGATGAGGTAAAAAATATTTCTCCGATCACTGGAACGGGAATTGAAATTCACAAAGGTTATTTGTATTATTCTACAGCGCTGAGGGTTTATCGATCACCTCTTCTGACTGATCAGATGGGTATCGGACCGGAAATAGACACGATGGCCATATTGATTGGTGAAGATGGCCACTCAGAAAAACCGATGGCGTTTGATAAAAAGGGAAATATGTATGTGACGGTTGGTTCTTTGTCCAATGCTTGTGAGCAACCATTAAGGACAGGAAATTCTCCGGGCGAAAACCCTTGTAAAGAGCTGGAAATGCGTGCAGGTATTTGGCAATTTAGTGATGACAAACCTATGCAAGATCAGAAAAATGCCAAGAGGTATGCAACTGGGATCAGGAATGCTGTTGCCCTTACTTGGGATGATGCTTCCAATTCCCTCTACGCAGCACAACACGGCAGAGATGATTTACACAGATATTGGCCCAAACTATTTACAGAAGCAGAAAATGTAGAGTTACCAGCTGAGGAGTTTTTCCAAATCAACGATGGCGATGACTTTGGCTGGCCATATTGTTACTGGAATCCATTCGAAAATAAAAAGTTTCTAAATCCAGAATACGGAGGAGATGGAAAAACACAAGGTAAATGCGAAAGTATAAAACCTCCTGTGGCCGCATTTCCAGGACACTGGGCACCCAATGATGTCTTGTTTTACAAAGGAAATCAATTTCCAGAAAGATATAAAAACGGTGCATTCATAGCATTTCATGGATCATGGAATAGGCTCAATCATGCCCAAGACGGATTCAGAGTAGTTTTTGTTCCTATGAAGGATGGCAAAGCTACGGGACCTTATGAAGATTTCGCAACTGGATTCATTGGCAATAAAGAGATATTTAGTCCAGGCGATGCTAAGTATAGGCCTTGTGGATTGGCAGAAGGCCCTGATGGTTCTCTATATGTCCTTGATTCTCAGAAGGGTAGAATTTGGAGGATCATGCATTACCCAAGTGGGGTACCTGATGTAGGCGCGGCTAAAGAAGATGACGCACCACTTGCTGAAGCTGAAATCATTCCTGACTCCCCAGGAAAAAAGATCTATGATGCAAATTGTAGAGCATGCCACCAAGCCAAAGGGTCAGGAGCACCAGGTATGATTCCGCCATTGTATGGCACTGATTGGGTAACTGGTGATAAAACGAGGTTGGTCAATGTGGTTTTGAAAGGTCTTTCTGAAAAAATAGAGATCAACGGTAGAAGTTTCCAAAATGCCATGCCAGCTATTTCAAATTTGACTGATCAAGAAGTTGCCGATGTGTTGACTTTTGTGCGGAGCAACTTTGGCAATCAAGCTGATGCTGTGACTGTGGATGAGGTAAAAAAGGTAAGGGGAAAATAAATTATACCGGTTGATTTACTCACCAAAAATAACGTAGAAAGTAAAATTTATTGAGTTTGCTGAGGCTTAGTACTTCAGTTCATTTTAGCAAGAAAATAGAGAGATATTTGACAATTTATTATCTTTCCAATTCAAATCTTAAAAATGGACACAAAAGGCAGGTTGATCTCAGTTGATGTCTTTAGAGGACTCACTATTTGTTTTATGATAATGGTCAATACTCCCGGGTCCTGGGAATATGTCTATGCACCCATGAGACATGCAGAATGGCACGGATGGACTCCAACCGATATGGTTTTCCCATTCTTTCTCACAACAGTGGGTATTTCTATGGCATTATCCATGTCAAACAGACAAGGCAATCAATCCCAAATGCTGATTAAAGTTTTTAAAAGGGCAGCTGCTATTTTTCTAGTTGGCCTGTTGCTCAATTGGTTTCCTTTTTATACCAAAAATATAGCTGATTTGCGAATCTGGGGTGTTTTGCAAAGAATTGCAGCTTCTTATTTCATTGCAGGTGTCGTTGTTATTTATTTAAAAGAATGGAAGAGCTTGTTGGTTTATGCTATTGGAGCCTTAATGGCATACTGGGCATTGCTTTATTTTGGCGGAGATTACAGCTTGGAAGGTAATTTCAATAACATCGTTGATCGTGCTATGCTTTCTGATAGGCATTTATACAAAGGTTTTGGAATTCCATTTGATCCTGAAGGTATTCTTGGTGCGCTTTCTGGTTCGGCACATGTGATTATTGGATACTTATTTTCAAAGAAATTATTGTCAAAACCAATTGATTATGCTTATTCCATTAAATATGCCCTAATTGCTGGAGCGGGTTTGGTAACCTTGGCATACATCTGGAACCTTGCTTTTCCTATCAACAAGCCACTTTGGACAAGTTCTTATGTGTGTTTAGCTTGTGGCCTTGCTTTCATATTTTATGCGCTATTATTATACATCATTGATGTAAAGGGTTTTACAAAATGGGCGTATCCTTTCCGGGTATTTGGACTCAACCCACTTGCGTCCTATGCACTTTCAGGCATCATGGTCAGGGTATTGAGTATGTTTGTAAAAATTGGCGATAAAAACGCTATGGGCTTTTTATATAGTGATGTCTTTACACCCATATTTGGCCCTTTAAATGGATCACTGGTTTTTGCCATATTCTTTACATTTCTTATTTGGATTTTTGCTTTTATACTGTACAGGAAAAACATTGTGGTCAAATTATAGGTTTAAAAAACAATGATTTGAATTGGTATTCATGGAATTGATTTTTTTGAACCGATAGATTATTGTATTTTTGGAAATAAGCAAATCCTGACCTTTTTTGGAAATCACAGAAATTCTTGACCAAGAGATCATCAGTCTTGGGAAATTTGCACTCACATTTGGTGATGTATTGATAGCTTTGATCATCATTCTCCTTACCCGAATGGCAGAATGGGTTGTCAATGGTATGGTTTTAAAGCGCTATTTTAGGCGCAAAGAGGTAGATCAAGGTCGGAGTTTTGCCATCAGTCAAATTGTAAAGTACCTCATATATTTTGTAGGAATTATTTTGCTGATCCAATCAATTGCCGGATCAGTTTCCTTTATTGCCTTGGGTTCAGCTGGTCTTTTTGTAGGTTTAGGACTAGGTTTACAACAAACTTTTACCGATTTTATATCGGGCATAATACTACTCGTTGACCGAAGTGCTGAAGTTGGTGATATCATAGTCATAGATGAGTCCGTAGGACAAGTAAAAAAAATTGGCTTACGCACTTCTGAAATTTATACCAGAGACCGAGTCACCGTTATCGTGCCAAACTCCAAATTGATTTCCAATAATTTTACAAACTGGAGCCATAATAGTGAACCTGCAAGGTTTAATGTAGATATAGGTGTATCATATAGCAGTGATATTAAGATGGTTGAAGAAGTTCTTTTGAAGTGTGTAAAAATGCAGGAAGAAATTTTGACTACTCCAGAACCTACCATACAACTCGTAAATTTTGGAGAATCTTCTCTAGACTTTAAAGTCTATTATTTCTCCATGGAATTCTTTTTTGCAGAAAAAGTAAAAAGTAATTTAAGGAAAGAAATTTTTCTGCAATTGACAGCTGCAAAGATTATTATTCCATTCCCTCAACGTGATCTTTGGATCAAAAATGTAAACTCACCGGAATCAAAGGATGAATGATAGGCCACTAAAAATTGCTTTTGATGCCAAACGTTTGTTTTCCAATTACACGGGTTTGGGTAATTATTCACGAACGCTTGTAAGAAACCTGGTAAAGTTTTTTCCGCAAAATGAATATCATTTATTTACCCCGGAAATTCAAAAAAATAAAGAAACAGCATTTTTCTTTCAACAAGACAATGTGCACATCCACAGTCCAGTCAAAACAAATAAATTCTTGTGGAGAACATTTTTGCAAAGTGGACTAATCAATAAAATACAACCAGACCTCTACCACGGCTTAAGCCACGAAATTCCTTTTGGTCTCAAAGCCAGCATTGTGACCGTCGTCACTTTTCATGATTTGATTTGGGAGCTTTTCCCTCAACAATTCGGGTGGTTGGATAGCAAAAGTTATCACGTGAGGTATCAATCTGCTGCAAAAAGGTCAGATCACATTGTCGCCATCAGCAACAATACCAAACAAGACCTTATCAATTTATATCAAATACCAGAGAATAAGATTTCTGTTATTTATCAAAGCTGTGGGTCTTATTTCCAAACACCAACGTACTATCGGGGGCCCAAAAAGCACTTTTTATATGTTGGAAGTATCATACCCCGTAAAGGCTTGGATAAAATCATTATGGCATATGCGCTGCTTCCAGACATTGAAAAAAGGGGTGTAAAAATTGTCGGTGGTGGTAAAGGTGTTTATTTTGAGAAATGTAAATCATTGATCGAGTATTATCACCTTGAAAATCACTTTACATTTTTGGGCGGCTTGGCCAATGATGAGTTGGCCACATTATATGACGAATCTATTGCCCTCGTATTTCCTTCCATCTATGAAGGTTTCGGAATTCCTGTGATAGAAGCGATTCATAGAGGATGTAGCGTCATCACATCCAATAAATCATCCTTACCCGAAGCGGCTGTTGCACTTTCTACTTTGGTTGACCCAGAAGATATCCATGACATTGCTCGGGCTATGCGTTTGTCAATTTTGCATGCAAGTGTTCCACCAAAAGAAGAAATTGATCAGGCATTATTGCCTTTTTCTGATGAAGTAACTGCAAATAAATTGATGACACTTTATCAGTTTTTGACCGCATCAAAATAAAATAACTCAGATTATTATCTTTATCAAAGTAAAATTCTGATCGACATTGATCTAGCCAGATATGCATAATAGCTCCAATGCACAAAAAAAGTTTACTTTTGAACAAAATTTATAGAAACCAAAATTATGGATTGGATCAATTGCGTTTCTCCTCAGAGATCCGGAAAATATAAATCTACAAGTTCCTCACGGTCTGAATATCAACGCGACTATGACAGGCTCATATTCTCTTCTGCCTTCAGAAGACTCCAGAATAAAACACAGGTTTATGCGCTACCTGGTAATGTATTTGTACACAACCGGTTGACTCACAGTCTGGAAGTTTCTTCAGTAGGTAGGTCGATTGGCACTTTGGTCGGAGAACACCTGGGAAATGAAAAAAGCATCATCGGAAATGCAGCAGCAACGGAATTTTACAAATATGAGTTGCCATATGTAATTTCTGCAGCTTGTCTTGCTCATGATGTTGGAAATCCACCATTTGGTCATTCTGGAGAAAAGGCAATTTCTTATTTTTTTGAAAAGAATGAAAGTTCTTTGAAACATCTTTTTAGTGCAAGCGAATGGAAAGATCTTTGCAATTTTGAAGGAAATGCAAATGCACTTCATATTCTCACCACCAACTATACTGGTAAAGTAACAGGTGGGCAAAGTCTTACCTTTACTACATTAGCATCTATCCTCAAATATCCTTGTGAAGCATTGGCTATGTCCAAAGCTCAAAAACACACCAAGAAATATGGATTTTTCCAATGCGACCGCCAGCAGTTCTTGGAAATAGCAAAGGCAACCAATATGGTGGAAGATAAAACTATTGGTGATGGCCTGACTTGTTTTAAAAGGCATCCTTTTGTATATTTAGTGGAGGCAGCAGATGATATTTGCTATCGGGTGATTGATATGGAGGATGCTCATAGAATTGGCATTCTTACCAACGAACACGTCGTGGATTGTTTTTGCAGCATCATCAAGGATCTCAATAGACCCGAGGTGAAAATCAGTAAAATAAATGCTCGGCTAGCACAATTGGAAGATAAAAATGAACGAGTGGCTTATCTGAGGGCAAAACTCATCAATGCCCTTATCTTAGAATGTGTGGATGTTTTTATTGCTAATAAAGACAACATCATTGCTGGTACGTGGAATGATACGCTGGTTGATAATATCGAAAATCGGTCTATCGAATTGAAAAAGGCAAACGATATTTCTATTAAAATGATTTACAATCACCGCTCTGTCATTGAAGTAGAATTGGCGGCGTTTAATGTCTTGTCAGAACTTTTGGAACTCTTTATCATGCCAAAATTAAAAACCAAACACAACCACATCGAGGAAAAAACGATGATGCTGATTCCTCCACAGTTTATACCGGAAAATAAAAATGCAAGTCATTACGACCAAGTCATCAGAATCGTGGATTTTATTGCAGGTATGACGGATGGATTTGCTACAGAATTGTATCGAAAATCAAAAGGCATAGAAATAGCTGCCCACAGATAACTTAAATTTACATTTGGCTTACGGTTCCGCCTGAATGGTCATCATTGGTTTTGACAATTTCTGGCTTTACTGCATATTTGATGATACTACCTGAACTGGTGTTGGCAATCAATTCGTGGACGGTATTTACATTTACCCTAGAAGCAGATGCAGCACTTACAACACTGTTTGTACTTATCAATTCTCCACAGTTTACGACAGAGGCAGCTTTGGCATCAATCAACAATTTATCAGTTTTACCGCTTACTGTACACTTCGATTTGGAGGAGGCGTCAATGGCTATGACTTCAGCATTGCATGTAATAACGATAGAAGCATTATAACCAGTAATGAGATCGAGCTGATCTGTTTCAAACAGACTGTTTCCAGTTATTCTAGCCCCGGCTTTTGCTGATATCTCGCGCAAAGCATGGTGATAGATTACCACATTTGCCTTAGCATTGGTTCTGCCAGTTTTGTTATTGTTTGGAATTAGAACCTTGAGAGTAGTACCATTGGACTCAATACGTACGTCCTCTTTGTTGCCGCTGACCATGTCCAAAGTGAAACCAGTAGGACCTTCTGCCTTCATCAAGGTAACAGTGACCTCTCCGGAAACTGAGATTCCTGAAAAATCAATGTACTTTATGTCTTCCTGAGCGATGACACCAGTTGTGACAAATAGCATGAATAAGACAAACTTGTACATTTTATTGATTTTAATTAACCAAACAAAGATAACACCTTTAAAATCAGTATTTACTAGTGGATTCCCATGAAAAAACAGCTGATTTTTTGCGCAACTCTTACTTTGGGCTCTTATTTTGCCAAGAAGGAATATGTTTTGGATCCACGTAAACCTTGCAATTGCAGATAATAAACACCAGGTGTAAGCGTCTCAAGGATGTCTACATTTGCACTGAAGCCTTGTTTGTTACCAAATTGGTGAGCTATCGTCTGCCCATTGATGTTGACCAGATTGGTTTTTATAATATTAGACACATCGTCGCCTGACTCCAGAAATAATTGGTTTTGAGATTCATTTAGAGTCAATTTTACTTCATCAATTAATGAAACATCGAAAGTAGAAGTAACCATTGCCTCACTCACTTTTTTGACATCTGCATTGAAAAACCTAGTAGCTCCTTCAGCATCCTTTGACCAAAGAATGGCTGCAATTCTGTAATGTGCAGCATTTTCTGTAGGACTCAAGCCCAAATCAACATTATTCCACTCCAAATTTTCCAATCTCCCGTTTGCGATCGGTGCTTTAAAGACATTTTTGCCCAACATTTCTGGTATCAAACTTTTTGTCAATACGCCACTATGCACAGCATCAAAACCTACTTCTTGTTGAAAAGCTACCAAGCTGTCGTTGATCAAATAAATGCCCAAATTATATTCATTGGCTTGAAGATCAATGAAAGATT